>DATLZT010000199.1:0-12659 GCA_035573835.1 Gemmatimonadales bacterium | reverse complement strand
CGGGCACGCCGCGTCGTCCCGCGGCCCCGCGCACGGCGGCTGGCCGGTGTGGCTCAAGGGCCTCGCACCGCTCGCCCTCCTCGCGGTCCTGGTGGCCGTCTTCCTCCGCGTCGGGCCCGTCGGGGTGCTGCAGGAGGCGTTCCCGCCGGTCGAGGTGCTCACCATCGAGCGGATCGTCCTGCCTCACGCGGGCGAGATCCGGGTGCGGGTGGTCAACGGCGGCCCCGAGCCGGTCACCATCGCCCAGGTCATGGTGGACGAGGCCAACTGGGTCCACACCATCGACGGGAGCCGCACGCTCGACCGGCTCGACCGGCGCACGATCCGGATCCCGTACCCGTGGGTGGAAGGCGAGCCGCACGAGGTGACGCTGGTGACCAGCACCGGGCTCACCTTCTCGAAGGAGATCCCGGTGGCCACCCGGACGCCGTCGGTCGACGCGCGCTATCTCCTGACGTTCGCGCTGGTCGGTCTCTACGCCGGGGTTCTCCCGGTCTTCCTGGGACTCCTCTGGCTCCCCTTCCTCCGCTCGGTGGCGCCCCGCTGGATCGACTTCTTCCTGAGCCTCACGGTGGGCCTGCTGGTGTTCCTCGGCGTCGACGCCCTGGCCGAGGGGCTCGAGACGGCCGCCGCGGTGCCGGGGGCGTTCCAGGGGATCGGGCTGGTGCTCCTCGGCTTCGTGGGCACGCCGCTCCTGCTCGCGGCGCTGGGCCACCGCAAGGCGCGCCTCGGCGGGCGGGACCCCAGCTACGTCGCGACGCTGATCGCCCTCGGCATCGGGCTCCACAACCTCGGCGAGGGGCTCGCCATCGGTACCTCCTACGCCACCGGCGAGATCGCGCTGGGGACCTTCCTCGTCATCGGCTTCCTGATCCACAACACCACCGAGGGGCTCGGGATCGTGGCGCCGCTCGCCGGGGAACGCCCCCGGCTCGGCCGACTCCTGCTGCTGGGCGCGCTCGCGGGCGTGCCCACCATCGTCGGAACCTGGCTCGGCGGGTTCACCTACTCCCCGGTGCAGACCACGCTCTTCTTCGCGATCGGCGCCGGGGCCATCGTGCAGGTGGTCTACGAGCTGGGCCGGCTCACCGCCCGCCGCTCCGGCGGATTGGCCACCCCACTCAACGCCGCCGGCCTCCTCCTGGGGCTGCTCGTCATGTACGTGACCGGCGTGTTGGTGCCGGCATGACCAAGGGACCGACCGTGATCCGAACCGGCGCCGCGACGATCGCGCTGCTGCTCTCGACCGGCCCGCTCCGGGCGCAGGCCATCCGGGACAACAGCTTCCTCATCGAGGAGGGCTACAACCAGGAGCCCGGGGTGGTGCAGCACATCGCCACCTTCCAACGGGCCGAAGGAGGCGACTGGTGGGCCTTCAGCTTCACCCAGGAGTGGCCGCTCTTCGGGCAGCGCCACCAGCTCAGCTTCACCCTCCCGGTGGCCGATCTGGCCGACGGGACCGGCCTGGGGGACGTGGGCTTGAACTACCGCCACCAGCTGGTGGGCGGCGAGGGACCGGTCGCATTCGCGCCCCGGCTCACCATCCTGCTCCCCACCGGCGACGAGGACTCGGGCCACGGGACCGGCGCCGTGGGGCTCCAGGCCAACCTCCCGCTCAGCGTCGACCTGTCCCCGAGGTTCACCGCGCACGTCAACCTCGGCGCGACCCTCACCCCACAGGCCCGGAGCCCGCTGGGCGACGAGGCCGCCGCCGCCGACCTCAACCTCGGCGCGAGCGCGATCTGGCACGCGTTCCGGAAGATCGACTTCCTGGTCGAGGCGCTCTGGCTCAGTGAGGCCGAGGTGACCGGGCCGGGCCGCACCGCGCGGGACGAGACCGTCGTCTTCAACCCCGGCCTCCGCTGGGCCCATGACATCGGCGGGCTCCAGATCGTGCCGGGGATCGGGTACCCGATCGCCCTGGGAGACGGGACCGACGAGCGCTCGCTCTTCCTCTATCTCAGCTTCGAGCACCCGTTCCGCCACGGCGATCGCTAGCGGGCGGTCCTGGCCGGCGCCGGCGCCGCGCCCATGGCCCGCTCCACCTCCGCCGCCTCCCGCGGCAGGGCGGCCGAGAGGACCTCGGCCCCCCGCTCGGTCACCAGGATCACATCCTCGATGCGCACCCCGAATCGCTCCGCCGGCAGGTAGATCCCCGGTTCGATGGTGAGGATCATCCCCGGGGCGAGCGGGGTGCCGTAGTCCCCCACGTCGTGCACGTCCATGCCGAGCCAGTGCGAGAGCCCGTGCGGCATGTAGCGGTCGCAGCTCGCACCGCCGCAGAGGTCCCCCGAGTGGGTCCGCAGGTACTCGCGCGCGATCTGGTTGAGCCGGGCGACGGTGATCCCCGGCCGCACCGAGTCGATCGCCGCCCGCTGGGCGGCGAGCACGAGGTCGTAGATCGCGCGCTGGCGGGGGGTGAACTTCCCCGACACCGGGAAGGTGCGCGTGACGTCGGCGCTGTGATAGCCGAACTCCGCCCCGGCGTCGATCAGCACCAGGTCGCCCGGCTCGGTCTTCCGCCGGTTCTTGTCGTAATGGAGGATGGTGGAGTTGATTCCCGACCCCACGATGCTGGGGTAACCCACCCGCTCGGCGCCCAAGCGGCGGAAGGTGCCCTCCAGCGCCGCCTCGAGCTCGTATTCGTGGACCCCGGGCCGCGCGGCGCGCCAGGCGGCCCGGTGACCCTCGACCGTGATCGCCACCGCCCGTCGCATCCGGGCGATCTCGTCCTCGTCCTTGATCAACCGGAGTTGGGCCACCTGGTATTCGAGGTCGTCCACCCGCAGCGGCCGGGTGGACGAAGGGGTGAAGACCAGGTCGCGGAAGAAGCCCGACTGCGCCTCCTCCCGCCCCCGCTCGATGTAGAGCGCGCCGCGCCGGGCCGGCGAGTCGGCCGGGCGGAGGAGCGCACGGATCTCCGACTCCGCCTGCTCGGCCGGGCGGACGTCCTCGATGCCGGTGAGGCGCGTCGCCTCGGGCCCCGGGCCGAGTTTGGGGCCGGTCCACCGCTCGGCCAGGGTGTCGCGCGGTGGGAGGTAAAGGATGACCTCGTCCGGCCCGTCCTCCCGCGCCACCAGCACCAGCCACGCCCCCGGCGCCTCGATCCCGGTGAGATAGAAGAAGTCGTTGTCCTCCCGATAGTCGCTGTCCTGCGGGTAGTCCCCTTCGATGCTCCGCTCGACCGCCGAGCGGAGGATCGCCACCCCGGTGCCGAGCCGCTCGAGCAACGCCGCCCGCCGCGCCGCGAGCCGCCGCGGCGGCACCGGCCCCGCCGGCGATCCGACCTGGGCCTCGAGCGAACCGGCGAGGAGCGACAGCGCGAGGGCGCAGGCCGACGCGCCGGGGAGCGCGCGCACGCGCGACGGATGTCCGCCAGGTGACTTCGGGCCGAGCAGGCTCATGCGACGACTCCTCGAGGAGGCAGGGTATACTTCGGGGGACCCACGATCGAGACGGCTCCCGCCCCACCGGGGTTTCGCCGGGGCGGGGGCCTCCGTCCGCACCGGAATGGCCCCATGGGCGATCTCGCGAAGATAGCATTCGCGCTTGGCCTGGTCCTGGCCGGCGCCCCGGGGCGACCGGCCGCGCAGGAGCCGCTCCCCATCGCGGTGGAGCGCCGGCTCGCCGCCGAGCTCGGGCTCGGCGTGGGCGATACCCTGCGCCTGGGCGTCACCCCGGACTCGATCGACCGGCTCGCGCGGGTGGCCGCGATCTACGAGGCGGCGGCCGATCCCAGCGCCGTCCCCCGGCGCGAGCTCCATCTCCGGATGCATCTCCCGGACCTCGCCGACCTCCTCGGCGCCCCGGACCGGGTGGACCGGTTCGGCGTGGCGCTCCGGCCGGGCGTCGCGCCCGAGCGCGCGGCCGCGGCGATCAACCGGGTCGCCTTCGGCTTCCAGGCCCATCCGTCGGCCGAGATCGCCGCCGAGTCCTCGCAGACGTTCCGGGTGGTGAGCCGGTTCCACCGGGCCATCGCCGTGATCACCATCGCGGCGAGCGCCGTCTTCCTGCTCTGCGTCATGCTCCTCAAGGTCGAGGAGCGGCGGACCGACGCGGCGGCGATGCGGCTCGTGGGGGTCCGGCGGCGCACCATCTTCGGCGCGCTCCTGGTCGAGGCGTCGTTGGTGGCGGCGGCGGGATCGGCCCTCGGGGTGGTGATCGCCTGGGCGGCGGGCGGCGCGGTGAACGCCTACTACCGCCGGTATTTCGACACGACGCTGGTCTTCTCCGCCATCACCGCCGACATCGTCCGCTTCAGCCTGGCGCTCTCGCTCGTGCTGGGGCTCGCGGCCGGCAGCCTCGCCGCCTGGCGGCTGGTGCGCACCCGGCCCCTCACGCTCTGGAGGCGCGGCTAGTGCCGCCCGGCTGGGCGCTCCGCAACCTGGCTCGCCATCCGCTCCGGACGGCGCTCTCGCTGCTGGGTATCGCCGTCTCCTCGGCCATGCTCCTCGACATGGTGCTCCTGAGCGGCGGGATCGAGCGATCCTTCGAGCGGCTGCTCCGGGGCCGTGGCTACCAGGTCCGGCTCGCCATCAAGGGCACGCTCCCGTTCGACACCGAGGCCACCATCCCCGGCATCGCCGGCGTGCTGGACACGGTCCGCCGCACGCCCGGAGTCGAGGCCGCGGGCGCGGTGCTCGGCGCCTCGCTGCACGGCCGCCGCGGCGACTCCCTGGTCACCCTCTTCGGCTACGGCGTGGAGCCCGGCGCCCAGGCGCTGTACCAGCTCGAGCGCGGCGCCGACCTCGCCGCGGACGACACGCTCGGCCTGCTGCTCGGCCGGCCCGCCGCCCGGCTGCTCGGCGCCGCGATCGGCGACACCGTGGTGTTGGTCGGTCGGCTCGACCCGCAGCTGGGCCGCACCGCGGTGGAGCGCCGGCTGGTGGTGCGCGGCCTCGTCCGGTGGCTCTACGATTACCGCGACCAGCCCTCGATCGGCACCGTCCTCCCCGTCATGCAGGCGCTCGCCGGCCATGCCGGGGCGGATCGGGCGTCGTTCGTCGTCGTGCGGGTCGGGGACGGGGCCAGCGTCGCGGCGGTGGTGGACCACCTCCGCCGCGCGCTCCCCCGGATCGAGGTGAACAGCGTGGCCGAGCTGGTGGAGCGGTTCCGCGAGCGGCTGGTCTACTTCCGCCAGCTCTCCTACATCCTGGGCACGGTGAGCCTCGCGGTCACGCTGCTCCTGGTCGTGACCCTGATGACCATCACCGTGAACGAGCGCACCGGCGAGATCGCCGCCCTCCGGGCCATCGGGGTCGGCCGGGCCACCATCGTGCGCCAGGTGCTGGTGGAGGGGACCACGCTGACCGTGGCGGGCGCCGCCGCCGGCGTGGTGCTGGGGGCGCTCACGGCCCGCTATCTCGACGCGATCCTCACCTCCTTCCCCGGGCTCCCCGCCGCGATCTCCTTCTTCGTGCCCGAGCCCCGGAGCCTCGCGGTGGCGGGCGCCGTCCTGCTCCTGGCCGGGGCGCTCGCGGGCGGGTACCCGGCCTTCCTCGCGGCCCGGGCGCCGATCGCGGCTACCCTGCGGGAGGAGGCCACGTGATCACGCCTCCGCCGCCGGGCGAGCTCCTCCTCGAGGCCCGGGACCTCCACAAGACCTACCGCCTGGACGGCGACGCGGTGCACGCCCTGCGCGGGGTGTCGCTCGCCCTCGCGGCGGGGGACTACGTCGCGATCGTGGGGCCGTCCGGGTGCGGCAAGTCCACCCTGCTCCACCTCCTGGGCGGCATCGACGCCCCGACGGCCGGCTCGGTCCGCATCCTCGGCACCGAACTCGGCCGCCTCGGTGACCGCGAGCTCACCCGGCTCCGGCTCACCCGGCTGGGCTTCGTCTTCCAGCGCTTCCATCTGCTCCCGGTGCTCACCGCCCGGGAGAACGTCGAGCTCCCCATGGCGGAAGCGGGTGTGCCGTCGCGGGAGCGGCGGGCGCGGGCCGACGAGCTGCTCCGCTACGTGGGGCTCGCGGGCCGGGAACGCCACCGGACCACCCAGCTCTCGGGCGGTGAGATGCAGCGGGTGGCCATCGCGCGCGCGCTCGCCAACCGGCCCGCGCTCCTCCTGGCCGACGAGCCCACCGGCGAGCTCGACGCGGCCACCGGCGGCGAGATCCTCGCCCTCTTCCGCCGGCTCAACCGCGACGGCGTCACCCTCGTCGTGGTGACGCACGACGAGCGGCTGGCGGCGCAGGCGACCCGCGTCATCCACATGCTCGACGGCCGCATCGTCGACGACGTCCGACGGGGGGACTGACCGTGCTCGTCACGCTCGCCCTCCGGCATCTCCTGCTGCGGCCCGCCCGCTCGCTGTTCCTCCTCCTGGGCTACGGCCTCGGGGTCGCGGTGATGATCGTGCTCCTGTCGGTGGGGGAGGCGATGCTCGAGCAGTCGCGCGACGTCTCGCTGATCGGCGGGGGCGAGGTCACCGTCCTGCCCCAGGGGATCGACATCGAGGCGATGCGCACCGGCGGGGTGAGCGGCATGTTCTTCACCATCGACCGCGCCCGCTTCCTCACCCGACAGGTCCTCGGCGGCCCGCGGCGGGAGACGATGATCTCGGCGGTGTCGCCGCTGCTCGAGAACAAGCTGGTGTACCTCCGCCGCGGCGGCCGCACGGTCGCCGCCCGGGCCGGGGGCGAGATCCCCAGCCGCGCCGCGGCCGTGGGCGCCCGCATCCGGGTGCTGGATGGGGCCTGGCTCGACTCGCCCGCCGATTCGGCATACGTGGCGCCGAGCGCGCAGCGGCTCTACGACGAGCTCGACCGGTTCCACCTGCCGCCGGTCCGCGACTCGACCTGGGCCGAGTGGCACTACTTCAACGTCGCCACCGGACCCGACGAGTGGTGGTACATCACCTACCTCGTGGGCGGCGAGGTGGATCGGGGGCGCTGGGGCGGACGACTCCTCGTCACCCGCCGGAGCCCGGACGGCCGCTACCGGCGCTTCACGGCCGGAATCCCGGCTGACGCCATCGCCTTCGACACCGCCCGCGCCGACCTCACCCTGGGCGGGAACGCCGTCGTCCAGCGTGACGGCGTCTACCGGCTGCGGGGAGCGGCCTCGGGTCCGGCCGGGCGGGCGACATTCGACCTCGCCCTGATCCCGGGGCGGCACCGCTACTTCCCCCCGGCGCTCCTCGCCGAGGGCGAGCTCGTGTCGGGCTACGCGGTCCCGGCGCTCCGGGCGACCGTCTCCGGTCGGCTGTGCGTGGCCGGTCGCTGCGCCGAGGTGCGGGACGCCCCCGGTTACCACGACCACAACTGGGGCGTCTGGCGCGACGTGACCTGGGACTGGGGCGCCGCGCGGGGTGGCCGACTCGACGTCCTGTACGGCGCGGTGCACGCCCCCGACCGGCCGGCCTCGGGGGCGCCGCCCTACTTCGTGATGATCGTCGACTCGCTCGGCCTCAAGCAGGTGCTCCGCGCCCGCGAGATCCGCTACGCCGGCCTGCGGTCGGCGGCCGGCGAGCCCGGCGCCCGGGCGCCGAGCGGATTCGAGCTGCTGGCGGCGCGGGACCGTGACACCGTCCGGATGGTCGCCGACGTACGGGATGCACTGGCCACCGGGATGCGGCGGACCGGCGGTCGCGTCGATTTCCTCCAGATGCGTGGCCGGTTCCGACTGGAGGGCAGGGTTGCGGGCGAGTTCCTGGCCGATACGGGGTGGGGATTCTTCGAAACCTACCTGGAACGGTAGCACCGGCGTCGGCGCCCGGACCCGGCGGCCGATTGCCAACCTCGGGGCGGTGGGCGATTATCCAGGATCCAGTCCCCCGCTCCCTCGAACCCCGACCGATCCGCCCCCATGACCGACCTGCTGGAGCGGCTCCGGACCGCCCTCCGTTCGACGTACGCCGTCGAGCGGGCGATCGGCACCGGCGGCATGGCCACCGTCTATCTCGCCGAGGATCTCAAGCACCACCGCCGGGTGGCCATCAAGGTCCTCCGGGCCGACCTCGCCGCCTCGGTGGCCGCGGATCGGTTCCTGCGGGAGATCGAGATGGCCGCCCGCCTCCAGCACCCCCACATCCTCCCGGTCTACGACTCCGGACGGGTGCCCGCCTCGGCCGGGGGCGACGCCATCCTCTATTACGTCATGCCGTTCGTCGAGGGGGAGTCGCTTCGGGACCGGCTCGACCGGGACCGTCGGCTCCCGATCGAGGAGGCGGTCGAGATCGCGCGGGAGGTGGCGAGCGCGCTGGCCTATGCCCATGGCCACGGCGTGGTGCACCGCGACATCAAGCCGGAGAACATCCTCCTTTCCGGGGGCCACGCCGTGGTGGCCGACTTCGGCATCGCCAAGGCGCTGGCGAGCGGGGCGCAGGCGATCGACAGCGCCGCCGCCACCCGGCTCACCCAGGTGGGCCTCGCCATCGGCACGCCGGCCTACATGAGCCCCGAGCAGGCGACCGCCGAGTCGATCGACGCCCGGAGCGACATCTACTCGCTCGGCTGCGTGGTGTACGAGATGCTGGCGGGGACGCCGCCGTTCACCGGCCCCACCGCCCAGGCCGTCATGACCAAGAGCATCGCCGCCCCGCGCCCCCGGCTCCGCCAGGCGCGGGACGACGTACCCGCGGGCCTCGAGGCCGTGGTGGCCCGCGCCATGGCGAAGGAGCCCGCCGACCGCTTCCCCAGCGCGGCCGAGTTCTCCCGCGCCCTCGGCCAGGCAATCACCGATTCGATGCCCGCCGCCACCCGGTCGCGCCGGGTCGCGCGGCTCGCGGTGGCGGCCCTGGTGCTGGTGCTCGCGGCCGGCGGGTTGCTGACCTGGCGGCAAGGGCGCGCCTCGGCCAGCCCGGTGCGGGAGGGTGCCGAGCTCATCGCCGTCCTCCCCTTCGAGACCCGCGGGGGCGGGGCCGAGCTCATGGGCGAAGGGATGGTCGACCTCATCTCGGCGAACCTCGACGCGGTCGGGGGCATCCGCGCCGTCGATCCGCGCACCGTCCTCCACCGCTGGCGCCGCCGCGGCGGCGAGCGGGGGCTCGACCGGGAGGGCGCGCTGGCGGTGGGCCGCGACGTGCGGGCGGGCTCGGTGCTCCTCGGCAGCGTGGTCACCGCGGGGCAGACCGTGCGGCTCGGCGCCGACCTCTACACCGTGGCCGGGGAGCGGCTCGCCCACGCCCAGGTGGACGGCCCGGCCGACAGCGTCATGGCGCTGGTCGACGACCTCAGCCTCGCCCTGCTGCGCGAGATCTGGCGCTCCCAGCAGCCCATCCCCGAGCTCCGGGTGAGCGCCATCACCACCGGCTCGGTGGACGCGATCCGCGCGTACCTGCAGGGCGAGCAGTTCTACCGCCGCTCCCAGTGGGACTCCGCCATCGCGGCCTTCGGCCGGGCGGTGGAGCGGGACTCGACCTTCGCCCTGGCCAATTTCCGGCTGGCGGTGACGTACGGGTGGACGGCCAGCTACGGGTCGAAGCAGTCCCGCGACGCGAGCGCCGCCGCCGTGCGCTTCGCCGACCGGCTGCCGCCGCGGGACCGGATGCTCATCGTGGGCTACGATCTCTTCGAGAAGCGCGACCCGGCGGCCGTCGACTCGATGCGGCGGTTCGTCTCGCTGTACCCCGACGACATCGACGGCTGGTACTTCCTCGGCGAGGCGCAGTATCACGCCCGCGACGCGAACCCGCTGGCGCCGGAGGCCCTCCGGGCCCCGTTCGACTCGGTGCTCCGGCGCGACTCCTCCCTGGCCCCGGCGGCGATCCACCCCATCGAGCTCACGCTGCTCTATCGGGACAGCACCGGGTACCGTGCCTACGTGGACCTGATCGGGCAGGCGATGGACACCACCGAGGCGCGGGGCTACCATGACGCCGGCGCCATCATCTGGGGTGCGCCGGCCGCGCGGGACTCCGCCATGCGGCGCCTGCTGGCCCGGAAGTGGAGTCTGGCCCACATGGCGCACATGGCGCGGACGGTGGCGGCGCCGGAGGAGCTGTCGTCCGAGGGGCCGGGGCTCGCCGGGCTGCTGCCGCCGAAGGACCCCCGGGTGGGCGATCTCACCGTGGGGCGGGCGCTCCTCCTGGCCGGGCTGGGGCGGGTGCGCGAGGCACGCGCCGTGGTCGACACCATGGCCCCGGGGCCGGGCGATCGACGGCTCTTCACGCTGGCCCTCGCCGCCCTCGCCGGCCTGACGCCGAGCTCGACGTTCATCGAGGCGCTCGGGGAGCGGGCGAACCGCCCCGTCTCGGGGCCGTTCGAGGCATACTTCCGCGCCACGCTGGCGCTCACCGACCGGCAACTCGCGACGGCGGAGCGGGCCATCGCCCAGGGGAGGGCGGGCGACTCGACCAAGTGGCACTGGTCGGGGTTCGCCCTCCTCGATGGGGCGGAGGGATGGCTCCAGATCGCCCGCGGGGACACGACCGGCGGGATCGCCCGGCTCCGGGGTGCGCTCCAGCGCCTGAGCGGCAACAACGTCTGGATGACCGCGCCGCTCCGGATGCAGCTCGCCCTGGCCCTGGTCGCCCGGCCGGCGACGCGGCCCGAGGGGATCCGCCGGCTCCGCTACGGCTTCGACCAGGATCCGCTCTACACCGCCATCCCGAAGCTGGCCCTGGCGCGGGTGCTCCACGACGTCGGCGATCGTCAGGGCGCCATCGACGCGTATACCGAGTTCCTGCGGCTCTGGAAGCAGGCCGATCCCCAGCTCCAGCCCAGGGTACGCGAGGCCCGCGAGGCGCTGCGGGAACTCGCCGGCGAACCCGGGTCGTAGCTCATGACCGAGCCGACCATCGAGGCGACCCGGGCACTCGGCCGGGAGCTGGTCGACACCTGGGGCAAGGGGTGGAGCCGGGGAAAGCTCGACCTCATCCTCTCGGTGTTCGCCGAGGACGCCGTGTTCCTCGAGACGCCCTTCAGCGAGCCGCTCCGGGGCCTCGAGGCGATCCGCGGCTACTGGGCCGACGTGCCCCGCCACCAGTCGGAGATCACCTTCAGCTCGGGCGAGATCTACGCCGCCGGCCCCTGGTTCTCGACCGAGTTCAAGGTGGTCTTCCGCCGACGCCGGACCGGCGAGTGGATCGAGGCCCGGGGGGCGGTCTTCTGCGAGACGGCGGGTGGCAAGATCACCGAGATGAGGATGTACTGGCACCGGCGGGGCGGCTGAGCGCGGGTGGTGTGTCCCCCAAGGTCTCGGCCACTGTCCCCGTCGGGGGACGCTCCGGGCCGGACAGCCCGGCGGAAGTCGTTGCCGGATCTGGCGCTCGGCCCTGGCATGGCTCTGGCGTGCGCTCGACCGTGCTGGCCTTTCGCGGGTACATCCTGGCAGACCGGTCCCATGCCGTGAGGGCGCTATGATTGCCGGCGCGCTGTTCTCGCTCCTCGCCGCCGCCGCCGTGGCGGACAGCGGCGCCACCCCGGTGGTGGCGGTAGACGATCCCCCGATCCAGATCTGGCTCAACAACGACCGACGGTTCCAGCGGGGCGACCGCGCCCGGGTGGAAGTACGGGCGCGGGACGACGGGTATCTCCTCCTGCTCCATGTCGACCCGGACGGGCGGCTCCGGGTGCTGCTGCCGCTCGACCCCGGCGACGACAACTTCGTGCGCGGCGGCAAGCGCTACGAGGTCGAGGGGCGCGGCGGCCGCGAGTCGTTCACGGTGGAGGAGTCGTCCGGCACCGGGGTGGTCTTCGCCGCCGTGTCCCCCGATCCGTTCCGGTTCGACGAGTTCGTCCGGGGCGATCACTGGGACTATCGGGTCCTGGCTCCGTCCCGGCTCTCCAGCGACCCGGAGCCGGAGCTGGTCGAGCTGGTCCGGCGCATGGCGCCGGGCGGCTTCGACTACGACGTGGTGAGCTACGAGGTGTACTCGTCGGTGGCACACACCACCTACCACGTGCACCGCGACTACGTCTACCACGACTGGTACGATCCCTGGTATGACGACCCGTGGTACCGGCGCTGCTTCGGCTGCTACGGGTCGTCGGTGACGATCTCGCTTCACTTGGGGCGGCCGTACCGGCGGGTCTATGTGTACGACCCGTTCTTCTACGATCCCTTCTTCTACGATCCGTTCTACTACCGGCCGATCTATCGGGTGTACTACGTCGACCGCTTCCCGCGGTACCACTACTATCCCCGGTACTACCATCACCGGCCGCGCTTCCACGACTCGCCGCGGTTCCGCGACAAGTTCGGGCAAGACGACGCCCCCTACCGTGAGCGATACGTCTTCAAGACCGCGGCCGCACGGAACACCGTTTACGCCCCGTCCCCGCGCCGCCTCGCCCCGCAGACCGTCGCGGAGCGGCCCCTGATCCGCCGCGCCTTCGACGAGGGGGAAGACGGCGCTCGCTATGCGCCCCGTGGGAGGCGCGGAACGCCCGAGTACCGGCCCGGCGACGACGGGCGGAACGGCGCGCCCGGCGGCATGGAGCCCCGACGCCGCGACCCGGAGGCCCGTGGGCCGGCCATCCTCCCCCGCTCCCGGGACGGCGGGGCGACCCAGGCCGAGGCCGAGCCCCGGGACCACGATCGGCCGGTGCCGGAGCGCCGGGAACGGCCGCGTGGACTCGACCAGTCGGGGGAGCCCGAGCGCCCGCGCGAGCTGGATCGACCCCGCGAGTACGAACGGCCCCGGGCCCACGAGCCGCCGCGGGAGAGCCAGCGCCCGCGGGAGTACGAGCGGCCGCGGGAGACGGACCGTCCCCGGGC
>DATLZT010000198.1:0-10561 GCA_035573835.1 Gemmatimonadales bacterium | reverse complement strand
GGATCACGGCCCGCCGCCCCGCCAGCTGAAACCGGGGTGCATGCCGCGCCGTCGGCAGGGGGTTCCCCGCACCCCGGAGCCCCCGATGCGCAGGTTCCTGCCCCACCCCGCCGTCGCCGCGACCTTGGTCCCCTCGCCTCGGCCGCGGCGCGCACCCGCGAGCGAGCTCCCCGGCTCGACGACGAGGCGGCCGTCCGCCGCCCCGTTATCTCTCGCTGCTCGAGGTGGACGGCGAGTGGACGATCGTGAACAAGATCCGGCACCAGGAGCGTCGTTAGGCCCCGGGCGCACCGGCGCGCCGGCACGAGCGGCGCCCGGCCGGCTCAGCGGCGCAGCTCCTGCCCGATCCGCTTCACGCTCTCGAGCAGCAGGTCGAAGTCCTCCCGCCGACTCCGGTGGTTGGTGATGGCGACCCGGAGCGCGAGCTTGCCCGCCAGCACGGTGCTCGACGGCACCGCGATCCCGCGCTCCTGGAGCGCGAGCAGGATCTCCTCGTTGAGCCGGTCGAGGCCGGCGGGGTCCGCGCCGGCGGGCGCGTAACGGAAGCAAACGACGTTGAGCGGCGCCGGCGCCACCAGCTCGAGCTCGGGATCGGCCTCCACCCGGCTCGCGAGGTAGCGGGCCTGGCGCACGTTCTGCTCGATGAGCCGGGCGAAGGTCCGCGCGCCGTGCACCTTGAGCGCCATCCACGCCTTGAGGGCGCGGAACCCGCGGCTGAGCTGGATGCCGAGCGCCGCGAACTCCGGCGGCGTGGGCGCGATCCCCCGCGCGGCCGGGGCGAGATAGCTCGGCGTCAGGGTGAACGTGGCCTCGTGGGTCCGCCGGTCGCGCACCAGCACGCAGCCGATCTCGTAGGGGAGGTACATCCACTTGTGGAGGTCGAAGGCGACCGAATCGGCCTCCTCCAGGCCGGCCACCAGCGGGCGGAGCGCGGGGGCGAGGCGGGCCCAGGCGCCGAACGCCCCGTCGACGTGGAACCAGAGCCCCTCCGCGCGGCAGAGCGCCGCCAGCGCCCGGAGGTCGTCGGTGGCGCCGGTGTTCACGGTGCCGGCGTTCCCCACCACGCAGAACGGCCGCCGCCCGGCGGCGCGGTCCTCCGCGATCATCGTCCCGAGCGCGGCCAGGTCCACCCGGTACCCGGCGTCCACCGGCACCGGCCGGAGCGCGCGGCGGCCGAGGCCCAGCAGCTCGACCGCCTTCTGCACCGACGAGTGGGTCTCGGTCGAGGCGTAGAGCGTGAGCGGCGGGTGCGCGCCCTGCAGCCCCTCGGCCCGCACGTCGAACCCCGCCCGGGCGTTCCGCGCCACCGCCAGTCCCACCAGGTTGGCCATCGACCCGCCGCTCACCAGGAGGCCCCCCGCGTCCGCCGGGAACCCGAGCAGCTCGGCGCACCATCGCACCACCTGCCGCTCGACGTACGCGGGCGACTGGTCGAACCCGCCCACGTTCGGGTTCATCCCCGCCGCCAGCATCTCGGCCAGCATCGTGAGCGGGCTGCCCGTTCCCTTCACCCAGCCCCAGAAGCGAGGGTGGATGTTGCCGCTGGGGTAGGGAAGCACGTCGCGCACGAACTCCCGGTAGACCGCCGCCGGGTCCCGGGGCTCGAGCGGCACCGGTTCCGCCAGCCGCTCCTTCACCTCGGCGGGCACCGGTCGCCAGACGGGACGCTCCCGAACCGTCCGGAGATAGTCGAACATGTCGTCCACCATCCGGTGGCCGAGCCGGCGGAGCGCCTCCCAATCCGCGGGGTCGAGCGTCTCCTCCTGCTCCGGGTGCTGCGTCGGCGCCGGGGCCGGTTTCGTGACCATCGGGTCCTCGCTTCGCGGGGGGAGGGCGGCCGGGTCCCGCCCGGGCCTGCCGGAAAGCTAGCGGGGAACAATTCCCCGGGCTCCGGAGTCTCCAGTATTCCGTGGCGTCCGCCGCGTCACGGGCTCATCCGCCCGCACAGGCTCCCTCGAGAGGACGGTGTCCCATGCACCCGGGGGTGACGAGTTCCGCAGGGCCGAGCCGGCAGCTCACCACCCTCGACGCGATGGCCCTGGTGGTCGGCATCGTGGTCGGCGCCGGCATCTTCCGCACGCCGTCGGTGGTGGCGGCCAACGCGCCGTCGGAAGCCGCGATGCTCCTCGCCTGGCTGGCGGGCGGGCTGGTGTCGGTGCTGGGCGCGCTCTCCTACGCCGAACTCGCGAGCACCTATCCGAACGCGGGGGGCGAGTATCACTTCCTCGCCCGGGCCTACGGCCACCGGCTCGCCTTCTTCCTCGGCTGGGCCCGGCTGGCGGTGATCCAGACCGGCTCGGTGGCGCTCCTCGCGTTCATCTTCGGCGACTACGCCGGCCGGGTGCTCCCGCTCGGTCCCCATTCGTCCGCCATCTACGCCGTGCTGGTCGTGGTGGCGCTCACGCTGGTCAACATGTGGGGCGTTCGCCAGGGTACCCGCACCCAGAACGTGCTCACCACGCTCGAGCTGGGCGGCCTCGCGGCGGTGGTGGTGGCCGGCCTGAGCCTGGCAGGCCCGCCGCCCGACGCCGGCGCCGCGGCAGGGTCGGCGGAGCCGTCGCTGGGGCTCGTGATGGTGTTCGTGCTCCTCACCTACGGCGGGTGGAACGAGGCCGCCTATCTCTCGGCCGAGCTCCGCCACCAGGGCCGCGCCATCGCGCGGACCCTGCTCGCGAGCCTGGCGCTGATCACGGCGCTCTACCTCCTGGTCAACCTGGCGTATCTCCGGGCGCTCGGCCTCGCCGGGATGGCGGCGAGCGACGCGGTGGCCGCGGACACCATGAGCCGCGCCGCCGGCGCCCCCGCGGCCCTGCTGATCAGCCTGCTGATCGCCGTCTCGGCGCTCACCTCGGCCAACGCCACCATCTTCACCGGCGCCCGGACCAACTACGCCCTGGGCCGCGACGTCCCGATCTTCGGCGCGCTGGGCCGCTGGGACGCGCGCCGCGGCACCCCGCGCAACGCGCTCCTCGCCCAAGGCGCGATCTCGCTGGCCCTGGTGGGGCTCGGCAGCCTCACCCGCCGGGGCTTCCAGACCATGGTCGAGTACACCTCGCCCGTCTTCTGGGCGTTCTTCCTCCTGGTGGGCGCGTCGGTCATCGTCCTCCGGGTGCGCGACCGCGGCGCCGAGCGCCCCTTCCGGGTGCCGGGCTATCCGATCGTGCCGCTCCTCTTCTGCGGGGCGGCGGGGTATCTCCTCTACTCGAGTCTCGCCTACACCGGCGTGGGCGCGCTGGTCGGCGTGGCGGTCCTCGCGGCCGGCGTCGTCGTCTGGCTGCTCGACCGGCTGGTGTATCGCGGGATCCGCTGGACCACGGTGCGGGAGGGCAGTGCCATGGGGACCCAGGGCGGCGGCATCGCGCGGGCGTTGGCGATCCTCACCCTCGGCCTGGGCGCCGCGACCGGCCTCGCCGCCCAGGAGCCGCAGCGCGACAGCGCCGCGCGCGACACGAGCGCCTACCGCGCCCCGCAGGTGGGCGCGCTCGAGCGCGACACGCTGGGCCGCGACACGCTGGGCCGCGACACGCTGGCACGCGACAGGCTGCGGCGCGATGCGCCGGGGCGGGACCCGCTCGCGCGCGATACCGCCAGGCCCCGCGAGCCGGACGTCATCTACGTGCCGACGCCGCCCGAGGTGGTGGACGCCATGCTGCGGGTGGCCCGGGTCTCGCGCCGCGACACGGTGTACGACCTCGGCTCGGGCGACGGCCGGATCGTGATCGCCGCCGCCAGGCAATACGGCGCCACGGGTGTCGGGATCGACATCGATCCCCAGCGGATCAAGGAGGCCCGGGCCAACGCCCGCCGGGAGCGGGTGACGGACCGGGTCCGCTTCCTGGAGCGGGACCTGTTCCAGACCGACATCTCCCGCGCCACGGTCGTCACCCTCTACCTGCTCCCCTCGCTCAACGAGCGTCTCCGCCCCACGCTGCTCACGCTGCGGCCCGGCACCCGGGTGGTCTCCCACGCCTTCGACATGGGCGACTGGAAGCCGGACCGCCAACTCGAGGTCGAGAGCCGCACGGTCTACTACTGGCTGGTGCCGGCCCGGGTGGAGGGCGAATGGACCTGGCGACTCCCCCGCGGCGGCACCGCGCGGGCCCGGCTCCAACAGAGGTACCAGGAGGTGCGGGGAGAGCTCGTGGCCGGCGAGGAGACGGTGCCGATCGAGGGACGGCTCGCGGGCGACAGCATCGCGCTCACGGCCCGGCCGCCGAGCACCGAGGCGGAATCGGGTCGGGTATGGCGCTTCGTCGGGCGGGTCGAGGGAGACCGGATCGTCGGGCGGATGACGCTCAAGGGGAGCGCGGGGCTCCGCCGCGGCCGCTGGGAGGCGCGGCGGGACGGCGGCGCATCCCCCGGCGAGTGAGCCGCGACCGGCCCCGGAACGGAAGGAGGACGGGGCCGCCCGAGGGCGGCCCCGCGTCTTGGTGGGACACGGGCCGGCGCCCGCGGGGCGCCGAGCCCAGGTGGGACACTCAGAAGGCGAGGGTGAGACCGCCGTTCACGCCCAGGTTGTGATGCACCCCGTCGCGGAAGACCATCACGTCGGTCGCCTCCGCCCGCAGGCCGAGCCCCCGGTAGAGGTTGACCCGCGCCCCCATGGCGGGAGACAGCGCGAAGCTCGTGTTGGTCTCGTCCGCGAACTCCACCCCGACCGGGCCGGCCCGATCGAGCTCGGTGCGGAACGCGCCCACGCCGAGCGAGACGAACGGATCGAACCGCCGGAGCCACGGGTGGCTCAGCAGGTGCAGGTCGGCCTGCGCCCCGAAGTGCCAGCCGGTGAAGCCGCGATGCTCCTCCGGCGCGTAGACCGCGAACACCCCGAGCGCCGTGCGCGAGGCGAGATCGTTGCGGGTGGTATCCGCCATCGGCGTGAGATGATAGAGGATCCGCCCGCCCACCCCGTCGGCGTTGGTCCAGTCGTCACCCCGCCCGTCCAGCCAGTACCGGCCGTAGAACCCGTCCACCGAGACGCGACCGTTCGCCCACGCGGGGTAGTGCGTCGCCTGGGCGGCGAGCTCGCCCGGCAGCGCCAGGAGCGCCACCGCGGCGGCAACGAGAAGAGCCAGACGCCTCATACCGCAACCAACTCCTTTCTCCTTGCCGTACACTGACTTGCGGTAGCTGTCACGACAGCTACTCCTAACGACCGCGCCAGGCAACCGGCGTGCCAGCCGGGGGCCGCGATTTCGGCCGGATCGGGCCGCCGCTGCTTGGCCAATCGGTCCGACCCGTGTCAGATTGACAGCGAACCCGGCAGACCAGGCCGTGTACGCGGGCTGCGGACCCGAGCCGCGCGAGCGAGGAGGCGAGGTGCGAACGATCCAGGTGGAGCGGTACGGTGGCCCGGAGGTGTTGGTGGTGCGGGAGGTCCCGGAGCCGGTGCCCGGCCCCGGCCAGGCGTTGGTGAGGATCGAGGCGGTGGGGGTGAACTTCATCGACGTCTACCACCGCACCGGTCGCTATCCGATCCCGACCCCGTTCGTCCCCGGTCAGGAGGGGGCCGGCGTCGTGGTGGCGCTCGGCGAGGGGGCCGGCGCCGCCGGGATCGCGGTGGGCGATCGGGTCGCCTGGGCCAACCAGCTCGGCAGCTACGCCGAGCTCGCCCTGGTGCCGGTGGCCAAGCTGGTGCCGGTCCCGGCCGAGCTCCCGCCGGAGCTCGCGGCGGCGGCGATGCTGCAGGGCATCACCGCCCACTATCTCGTCACCGACACCTTCCCGCTCCGACCGGGCCACACCGCCCTGGTGCACGCCGGCGCGGGCGGCGTGGGGCTCCTCCTCACCCAGATGGCCAAGCGCCGGGGGGCGCGCGTAATCGCCACCGTCTCCTCGGACGAGAAGGCGGCGCTCTCGCGCGAGGCGGGGGCCGACCACGTGGTCGTCTACACCCGCGAGGACTTCCGGGACGAGGTCCGGCGCCTCACCGACGGGCGCGGCGTCGACGTGGTGTTCGACTCGGCGGGGAAGAGCACCTTCGACCGGAGCCTCGAGTCGCTCCGGCCCCGGGGGATGCTGGTGCTCTTCGGCGCCTCCAGCGGGCCGGTGCCGCCGGTCGACCCGATGCGGCTCAACCAGGGCTCGTTCTATCTCACCCGCCCCACGGTGGGCCATTACGTCGCCACCCGGGAGGAGCTCCTCGCCCGTGCCGGCGACGTGCTCGGGCAGGTGCGGAGCGGCGCCTTACGAGTGCGGATCGGGGCCCGCCACCCCCTGGTTGAGGCACGGCGGGCCCACCGGGAGCTCGAGGCGCGGGCCACGACGGGGAAGGTCCTGCTCGTCCCCTAGTACTGGGGCGCGTCGGCCAGCCGGGCGCGGAGGCGGGTCCGGCCGGCGGGGCGCACCACGGTGAGCGTCACCGTCTCGCCCGGCGCCCGCTCGCGGAGCTCGCGCCGCAAGTCGCCGCCGCGGGTGATCGCCGCGTCGTCCAGCCGGACGATGATGTCGCCCCGGAGGAGCCCGGCGCGATCGGCCGGGGTGCCCGGCGCCACGTACACCACGATGATCCCCTCCTCCACCGGGAGCCCGAACTGCTCGGCGAGCTGCGGCTCGATGTCGCGGTACTCGATGCCGAGGAAGGCGCGGCGGATCCGGCCGGTCTCGAGCACCTGCCGGGCCACGTCGTAGGCCAGGTTGATCGGGATCGCGAAGTTGAGCCCCTCGGCCCCGGGAGCGCGGATCACCACCGTGTTGATCCCGATCACCCGCCCCTGGGAGTCGAGCAGCGGCCCGCCGGAGTTCCCCGGGCTGATGGCGGCGTCGGTCTGGATCAACTGGTCGAGCCCCAGCCCGCGGGGGCTCCGGTTCACCGCCGAGACCACCCCGCTCGTCACCGTGCGCTCCAGCCCCAGGGGGTTGCCGATGGCGATGGCGCGCTGGCCCACCACCAGCCGGTCGGAATCACCCAGGGTGGCGACCGGCAGCCCGTCGGCCCGGATCCGCACCACCGCCACGTCGAGGCTCGGGTCCCGCCCCAGCACCTGGCCCCGGAGCCGGCGGCCGTCGGCCAGCCCCACCTCGACCACGTCGGCGTTGCCGACCACGTGCGCGTTGGTGAGCACCACCCCGTCCCGCCGGACGATGATGCCCGAGCCCGAGCTCGCGCCGGTCGAGACGCTCACCACCGCCGGCGAGGCCATCCGCGCCACCCGGATGACCGTCTCCTCCTCGTCGGTGAAGCTGGTGGGGCCGTCCTGCACCCGGAGCGCCTGGGCGCCCCCGGCGCCGAGGGTCTCCACCCGCGCGTCCCGGGCCGAGGCCCCGACCGCGCCGGACTCGGCCGCGCCCTGCTCCCTCGCCTCACGCTCCCGCCCCACCTGGTATCCGGCGGCCCCGGTCACCGCGAGCGCCAGCAGGAGACCCGCCGCCTTGCCGACTGTCGCCATCGTCGCTCCCTCGTTTTCTTGCTGCGAGACCTGACAGCTGCTACCCCCGATCGCACCGATGCATGCCGCGGGCGGGGCCGCCCCTGCGGGCCGCCCCTGCGGGCCGCCTCGCAGGGCCGCTCGGTGCGGCCCGTTCCGCGGCGATCACCCTTCGGACGAGGAGGACCCCATGCGCGATGCCACCCGCGTCGTCCGGGCCGGCCATCCGGCGCCGGCGCAGGGCGCCCCGTTCCTGCCGGGCCCGGTGTTCGCCGGCACCTATCACCTGGCCGGCGACCCGGTCGGCACGCCGTACACCTATGGACGCTTCGACAACCCCACCTGGTCGCAGTACGAGGCAGCGCTTGCCGAGCTCGAGGGGGGGCCGGCGGTGGCGTTCGCCTCCGGGATGGCGGCCACCGTCGCGGTCCTCGGCACCGTGCTCCGCCCCGGCGACGCGGTAATCCTCCCGGCCGACGGCTACTACACCACCCGGGTGCTGGCCCAGGGGTTCCTGGCCGAGCGGGGCGTCGAGGTCCGGCTCGCGGCGACGGCGGGAGACGACCTCCTCGGCCGGATCCCCGGCGCGCGGCTCGTGTGGCTCGAGACGCCGAGCAACCCCGGGCTCGACGTCTGCGACATCGCGGCCGTGGCGGAGGCGGCCCGGGCCGCGGGGGCGCTGGTGGCGGTCGACAACACCACGGCGACGCCGCTCGGGCAGCGGCCCCTCGCCCTCGGCGCCGACTTCTCCCTGGCTTCCGACACCAAGGCGCTCACCGGGCACGGCGACCTCGTCCTGGGCCACGTGGCGGCGCGGGACCCGGAGTGGGCGGCTCGGCTCCGCACCTGGCGTACCCAGACCGGGGCGGTGCCGGGGCCGATGGAGGCGTGGCTCGCCCACCGCTCGCTCCTCACCCTGGAGCTCCGGCTCGGGCGGATGTGCGCCAACGCCCTCGCCCTCGCCCGCTTCCTGCGGACCCGTCCCGCGGTGAAGCTGGTGCGCTACCCCGGGCTCCCCGACGATCCGGCCCACGCGGTGGCGCGGAAGCAGATGGCGCGCTTCGGTCCGGTGGTGAGCTTCGACCTGGGGACGCGGGAGGCGGCGGAGCGGTTCCTCTCGCGCTCCAGGCTCGTCTACCAGGCCACCAGCTTCGGCGGGCTCCACACCACGGCCGAGCGCCGGGCGCGCTGGGGCGCCGACGCGGTGGGGCCGGGGTTCATCCGGTTGAGCGCCGGGTGCGAGGACGCGGACGACCTGGTGGAGGACCTGGCGGGGGCGTTGGGGGATTGAGCGGCGCCGGGCGCGGTCCGGTCGGACCGCGCCCGCCCCATGCGCTTCACCTCACGCCGGCGCGCCTCACGGCAGCGGCACCTCGGTGGGCGTGAGCGCCTCGGTGACGCCGGCGTCGAGGCCGAGCTTGTGGTCGGCGTTCGAGCCCCAGCAGTAGAGCTTGCCGTCGGTGGCGATGCCGCAGGTCCCGGCGTGGCCGGCCGAGATCCGCGCGAAGGTGAGCCCGCCCTGCACCGCGGTCGGCGTGTCGCGGACGTTCTTGTCCCCGGTGCCCAGCTGGCCCCAGAGGTTGAGCCCCCAGCAGAACGCCTCCCCCTGCGGGTTCAGGGCGCAGAAGTGGTCGTAGCCCGCCTCGATCGCCACGAACGTCTGGGTGGTCGGCACCTTGACCGGCTCGTAGACGCAGGGCTCCGGGTGCCCCGGCGCCTGCGGCAGGGTGCAGGTGTGCGGCATGGTGGGCCCGATGCCGACCGTGGGGCCGCTGCCGCCCCAGCACCAGGTCTCCCCGGCGGTGGTGATGCCGCAGGTCGTGTTCTCCGCCGTCGCGATGGTGGTGAACGTGTGGCCGCCGCGTACCTGGACCGGCGAGAGCTTGATGGCCGTCTGGGAGTTGTCCGGCCCGGTGCCGGTCTGCCCGATGCTGTTGGAGCCCCAGCACCAGGCCTCGCCGGTGGTGGCGAGGGCGCAGGTGTTGCCCGCGCCGCCGGTGGCCGCGACCTGGGTGAAGGCCACCCCGGTCGGCGCGTCGATCGGCGTGGGCGTGAGCCGCCACTGGCTGGTCCCGTCGCCGACGAGGTTGCTGGCCCCCCAGCAGAGCACCTGCCCGGCGGTGGTGACGCCGCAGGTGTGCTCCCAGGCGGTGGCGAGCCGGGTGAACTTGGCGCCGGTGGAGACGGGGGTGAAGACCGTCGTGTTGGTGGCGTCGCCGGTGCCGAGGTTGCCGCTCCCACCGAAGCCGGCGCAGTACGCCGTGCCGTCGGCCGTGAGCCCGCAGCCGTACCACTGGCCGGTGGCGATCGAGGCGAAGGACGGCGCCCCGGCCACCTCCACCGGCAGCGACGCCGCGGCGGTGCCGCCGTTCCCGAACTGCCCGTACTGGTTCTTGCCCCAGCAGGCCAGCCGGCCCGCCGCCGCGTCCGTCGCCGGGTCGAGCGCGCAGGAGAAGTCCCCGCCCACCGCGACGAGCCGGCCCGAGACCGGCGGCTCGGTGGGCGCGGTCACCTCGACGGTGGCGCTCCCGCTCACCTCGCCCGCCGTGGCGGTGATCGTCGCCGTGCCGGCCGCGACGCCGCTCACCACGCCGTTCTCGTCGACCGTCGCCGTCGCCTCGGCCGAGGTGCTCCAGGTGAGCTCGACGCCGGGGATGGGATCCCCCTCGGCGTCCCGGGCCTGGGCGGAGAGGGTGACGGTGGCGCCCACCTCCACCGTGGCCGGATTCGGGGTGACCACCACCTGGGCGATCTCGGCGCCCGAGCCGGGCCCGCCGTCGTCGGCGCCGCCACAGGCGGCGAGCGCGAGCAGCACGGCGGCGCAGAGGCTGCGCGCAAGCGGGGCCGGGATCGCTGACCGGATCATACGGACTCGTCCTCGGGATGGTTAGGCGACGCCCCACGACGGGGACCGCGGCATGTCGAGCATCGGCATGCCACGGAGGGAGCTTGAGGGGGAAAAGGGTCGGGGAATCTCGTGAGGCGGGCCGCGGGCGTCAACCGGGTGCGGTGGTGCGGGGGGTGGCGGTGCGGGCGCCCGCGGTGCAGCCGGCGGACGGGGCGCTCGGCCAGTGCCCTTGACGGACCGGGATCCGCGCGGCAGATCATGGCGAGGGAGCACTTCCAGCAGACCCTCCACGCCCGGTACCGCGGCCGACCCGTCGGGGCCGCCGGTCGGGCCTGCCGCCTGCTCGGAG
>DATLZT010000197.1:0-12556 GCA_035573835.1 Gemmatimonadales bacterium | reverse complement strand
GGCTCGGCGCTCCGGGCCTGCCGAAAGAGCTCGGCGCTCGCCACCCGCCGTCGATCCACTCCCTCGGGCGGCAGGGTGCAGCCGAGCGCGGCCAAGTCGACGGTCGGGCGGCCGTCGTCCGAATTCGGTGACATGATTCGCCTCCTGATCGAGGCGACGGCTCGGGGCCCCGGGTCGGTCCGGCGCCGCGGCCGTCGCGATACCGGCCCGGAGCCTGCATATTGAAGCGCACTTCAAGTCAAGGGCAAACCAATGCGCCGGAGCGGCGAGGACGGCCTCACCATCGGGGAGGTCGCGCGGCGGGCGGGGATCCAGGCCTCGGCGATCCGCTACTACGAACGTGCCGGCGTCCTCCCGCCCGCCCGGCGCGCGGGCGGGCGCCGGATCTACGACGAATCGATCCTCCACTGGCTGGCCGTGGTGCGGCTCGCGGCCGAGGCCGGGTTCACGATCGCCGAGATCCGGGCCCTCGTGGCCGGATTCGAGGTCGGGGCGAGGCCGGGCCCGCGCTGGCGCGTGCTCGCGGCGCGCAAGCTCGCGCAGGTCGAGGCGCTGATGGCCCGCGTCGAGCGCATGCGCGCCCTCCTCCGGCGCGCCCTCGCCTGCGGTTGCCTCGATCTCCGCGACTGCGTCCGGATCCTCGGCCGATCCGGGGAGCGCGCGGGGGTCGCGCCCGCGCCGGCGGGGCGGAGCCGACGCTGATGCCGATCGGCCGCACGTCGTGCTCGACGGCGAGGCCGAGCCGGGCGGGTCGTGGTCCCGTTACTGCGACAGCCTCACCCCCTTCTCGCCGGCGCGCTACTCCGGCCTGCCGGGCCTCCCGTTTCCCGGCGATCCCGAACGATACCCGACGCGCGACGAGGTCGTGGCGTATCTCCGGAGCTACGCCGCGCGCTTCGGGCTCCCTTTCCGGGGGGAGCGCTGGGTCCTGCGGGGGTGCCGGGCCGACGGCGGCTTCCGCGTCCTCACCGCCAGGGGCGAGGAGCATGCGGCCCGGACGGTGGCCGTGGCCGGCGGGGCGTCCAGCGAGCCGCACCTCCCCTGGCTCGAGGGGTGGGACCGCTATCGCGCCTGCGTGCTCCACTCGGCGGACTACCGGAATCCCGAGCCGTTCCGCGGCGCCCGAGTGGTCGTGGTCGGGGCGGGGAACTCGGCGATGCAGATCGCGGTGGAACTGGCCCGGGTCGCCCGCGTCACGCTCGCCACCCGGGAGCCGGTCCGGTTCCTCACCCAATGCCTCTTCGGTCGCGACGTCCATTTCTGGCTGCGGCTGACCGACCTCGACCATCTCCCCGTCGACCCCGACCACCGGACGTCGGTGCTCGACGCCGGCCGGTATCGCGAGGCCATTCGCGCGGGCCGCCCCGATCGCCGGCCGATGTTCCGGTCGCTCACCTCGACCGGGGTCGCCTGGCAGGACGGCCGGGAGGAGCCGGCCGACGTGGTCCTCTTCGCGACCGGTTTTCGCCCCGCCTACCCAGTCCTCGCCGATCTGGGGGCGCTCGGCCCCCGGGCGCGGGTGCTCCACCATCGGGGCGAGAGCACGAGCGTGCCGGGGCTCTTCTTCGTCGGCCTGGTGGGGCAACGCAACCACGCGTCGGCGACCCTCCGCGGGGCGGGCGCCGACGCCCGGGTCGTCGTCGAGCGGCTGCTGCGGCACCTGGCCCGGCGCCCGGGCCGATCCCGGGAGCGCCGGGATGTACGGGCCGCCCGCTGCCTGCGCCCGCTCGTCGGCTGCTGCTGATGCCGCTGCCGTCGTCGGTCGCCGGGCGGCGGCATTGACTACCATACCGCCCCAGGGTATACTACCCCCCGAGCGTATGCGTTCCCGGCGCCGTGGCTGCCGCCGCCGGGCCGGGGACGCCCCGAGCGGAGGGAGAGCGATATGGCGAGCAGCGACTCGGCGACCGTCGTGCTCACGGCGGAGAACTTCGCCCGCGAGATCGAGACCCATCCCGGCCTCGCCCTGGTGGACTTCTGGGCGACGTGGTGCGGCCCCTGCCAGATCGTGGCGCCCACGGTCGAGCGTCTGGCGGAGGAGCATCGGGGGCGGGTGAAGGTGGGGAAGCTGGACGTCGATGCCCATCCGGAGGTGGCGCAGCGCTACCGGATCCGGTCGGTGCCCACCGTCCTGATCTTCAGGAACGGGGCGCCGGTCGACGCGGTGGTCGGGGCCCAGCCCAAGGCCGTCTTCGACCGGAAGCTGGCGGAGCACAGCGCCGGCGCGGCCGCCTGACGCCCCACCTGGATGCCCCGACGAGGGCGGGAGCGTCGTGCAACCGCGCGGGGCCGCCGGCCGGCGGCCCCGATCCATCCCGAGGAGCGATGACATGGCGAATCGAGTGAAGCGCCGCCCCGCGTCGGCGCGGGCCGCCGCGCCGGAGCCGCATGTCCACGAGCCCGAGCTGCGCCGCGCCACCGCGGTCGATCCCGCCGGCAAGGAGCGCAACCTGGCGCGGCTCCGCCGCATCGAGGGCCAGGTCCGCGGACTCCAGAAGATGGTCGAGGAGGAGCGGTATTGCGCCGACATCTTGGTGCAGATCTCCTCGGTCCACGAGGCGCTGCGTTCGGTGGGCCGCGAGCTGCTGCGCAATCACCTGAAGCATTGCGCCGCCGCGGCGATCCGGGGGAGCGAGTCCGCCGCCGAGGCGATGTACGACGAGCTGGTGGACATGATGTACAAGCACATCCGCTGAGCCGGGGGCTTGCGCCCTCGCCACGGGCTATTATCTTAGTACTGAGATGACTCGGAGACGAACCGCCCGGTCGGTGGCGCACGCCGGCGCCCCGCATCCCGTGGGCCCCCGCGGCGACGAGCCGCACCGGCCCAGGGCGGCGGAGGATCACGGCGCCCCGTACAAGCTGTGGATCGTCATGGCCCGCGCCTTCACCACCATCGTGCGGCGGGCCGACGCCCACCTGGGCCGGTACGGGCTCACGCCCGCGGAGTTCGGCACCCTCGACCTCCTCTACCACAAGGGGCCGCTCCTCCTCGGCGAGATCCAGCGGATGCTCCTGGTCTCGAGCGGCGGCATCACCTTCCTCGTCGATCGCCTGGCGGAGAAGGGGCTGGTCGAGCGGATGGATTGCCCGGAAGACCGCCGGGCCCGCTATGCAGTGCTCACCCGCGACGGGGAGCGGCTGATGGCGCAAATCTTCCCTGAGCAGGTCCGCTACGTCGAGACGCTGCTCGAGGGGCTCGACCCGGCGGAACAGGCCAAGGCGACGGAGCTCCTGCGGAAGCTGGGCCGCGCCGCCGCCGAGCTGCCGATGCCCGGCAAGGAGCCCGATGCCCGCGACTGAGCGCGGGTTTTTCAGGTCCAACTAGCTCAGAGGTGAGAGTCTTGGTCGTTAACCTTTGGAGGATGACATGACCGCCACTGCCACGCAGCCCCGTACGACCACCTGGAGCATCGATCCGATGCACACCGGCGTCGAGTTCTCGGTCCGCCACCTCATGATCGCCACGGTGCGCGGGCGGTTCTCCGACGTGGTCGGCAAGCTCGTGCTGGACGAGGCCCGGCCGGAGCGCTCCTCGGTCGAGGTGGTGATCGACGCGGCGAGCATCGATACCCGGGTCCAGGCGCGCGACGAGCACCTGCGCTCGGCCGACTTCTTCGACGTCGCCAACCACCCGAAGCTCACCTTCCGGAGCCGGCGGATCGAGGGGAGCTGGTCCGCGCCGGGCGACACCTTCCGCCTGATCGGCGATCTCACCATCCGCGGTGTCACGCGCGAGGTACCCCTCGTCGTCACCTATCGGGGCCGGGTGCGGGACCAGTACGGGTCCGAGCGGATCGTGTTCGCCGCCGAGGGGAAGATCGACCGCCAGGAGTTCGGCCTCACCTGGAACGCCGCGCTGGAGACCGGCGGCGTGGTAGTGGCCAACGAGGTGGGGATCCACCTCGAGATCGAAGCGGTCCGGAACGACGACTGACCGGCGAGGCCGGCGCACCTGGGCCGGCCCGCCGAGACGGCTTCACGCCGGTGCCGCGGCGCTCCCGCCTTCGCCCGCTCACGGCACTGAGCGGCGCTCCCCCGCCGGAGGGCGGGGCAATATCAGCGACCGGCCGAGCGACCGGGCCGGATGACATGACAGGAGCCACGATGCGCCCGACGCCGAACTCCTTCGCTCCCCCATCGTCCCGCCGGCTCCGTCTCGCGGCGCTCGTGCTGGCCACCGCCCTCGTCGCCGCCGTCGGCTGCGGCGACGACGGCTCGGCGCCGTCCGAGGGACCGGCCGGGATCTACCGGCTCGAGTCGGCCGCCGGAGGGCCGCTCCCGGCCACCGTCTTCGACGGGACCGTCGAGTCGTCCGAGGGAGACTTCCACCTGCGCGTCGTCGCACTGGAGGGCTCGCTCGAGCTCCGGCAGGACGGGCATTACGAGCACCGGATCCGGCACGCGGTGTTCGTCGACGGGGCGCCGGCGCCGGAGGCCCGCTGGACCGATCGCGGCGGCTACCGGGTCGACGCCGACTCGGTGCGGTTCACCTCGGAGTACATCGAGGGGGTGGCGTTCGCGGGGGGGCTGGCCGAGGACCGGATCGAGACGATCGCGGACTACACCCACGAGGGCCCGGCAGTGAGCTACCGCTACGCTCGGGAGTGAGTCGGGGCTGACGGCGGGGGCGTGGGGGCCCCCCCCGTAAACAGAATATCGCGCCGATCGGGCGCGGATCCCCTACCCAATCGACGCGACACCCCACCGAACAACGCGCCCTGACCCACCTGGTGGCGCGCCTGCCTCGCGGCACTCATCCGGCGGCACCGGCGGCAGCAACGTCGTCGGCGAGCGGCCCCGGCGGCTAGCGAGGGCGCCGGCTCCGGTTGCCGCCTCGCCGTGTCGCGTCCCGCCGTGTCGCGTCCCGCCGTGTCGCGGCCCGTTGCGTTGCGGCCCGCCGTGTCGCGGCCCGCTTGGCGTGCCGCGAGAGCGCGCCCGTCGACGCCGTCGTCCGGCTCTCCCGCTCGAGCGCCTTGCGCACCGCGCGGCTCCGTTTCCGAGAGGGTGCCTGCGGCTTCCGCTTGCCTTGGCCGACCTCGTAGTCCCGCTCCGCCGAGCGGCGGCTGCCCTCGCTCGCCTCTCCCTTCCGCGGCGGTCTTACCGGAACCCCGGCGCGCCGCGCCTTCGAGAGCCCGATCGCGATCGCCTGGCGGGTGGAGCGGGCCCCGTGCTTGCCCCGGCGGACATGCTCGATCTCTTCCCGCACGAACTCGCCCGCCGCGGTGGTGGGCCGTTTGCCCCGCCGGAGCGCCCGCTTGGCCTTCCGGACCGTGGTCCGTGTCGGCATCTCGTCTCACCTCCCTTCGAGGTGGCTACCGCCGAGTCGACCCCTGGTTCCGTCCGAGGTGCCACGATCATCCCCGCGCCACCCCGTAGCCCCGCGCCATCGCCGCCGCCGCGAGGAGCATGAGCACCACGAGCCCGGCCTGCACGAAGCTGATCGCCGCGAACCGCCCGGCCCGATCGGTCCGGGGCGTCTCGCCCCGGGCGAGCCCCACCCGCCAGCGGATCAGGGTGACCATCGGGCCGAGCTCCAGCGCCAGGAGCCCCACCAGGAGCGCCATCTTGGTCCAGAACACGTGGTTCTGGAGGTAGTAGCCGGTCGCCTTCTCGGTGGCGAGGAAGAGCCGGGCGAGCCCGGTGCCGATCCAGAGGAGACCGGCCAAGCCCCACCAGGCATCGGCCTGGAGCAGCCGGCGGAGGCCGTCCCGGTCGAGCGGGCCCCGGAAGGCGAGCGCCCGAGTCCAGATGGCGCCCAGCCCGATCCCCAGGGCCAGGAGATGGAGCGAGGCGAGGGTCAGGCGCAGCACGGGGGGCTCCCTGGGGGAGTGGGGGGCTTCCGCCCTTGCGCCGGGGACCGGGGGCTCGTGTTTAAGTGCATACGGGACATTGGTTTAAGAGGTGGTGACCGGTCGAGTATCGATCCCGGGGAGGTGCCCCGGTTGCGACCATTTTTCGCGGCCCCGCATCTCCAGGACACGAGGCTTCGGATGGCTCATCCCGGGAACCGGCGGGTACTTCCCGCTGTTCCCCGGACAGAGCCGCGGGCTCGTTCGCTGGATAGGGAGGGGGGCTTGGCCCGACCCGCGATAGACGATTATTTTACATGGCTTTTTTGCGCCCCTATCCACCCGGGGAGATTGGAGTAGCAGTGTCCGTCAAGAAGCAGACTCGGTCCGGCCGTCGCTCCTCGCGTCTCGCCACGCTTCCGCGCGCGGCGGATGAGGGACGCGAGAGCCTCGACTTCTACCTTGAAGAGATCAGCCGCATCCCCCTCCTCAACCCCGAGGAGGAGAAGGCGCTCGCCCGCAAGGCGTTCCGGGGCGACGTCGCCGCCCAGGAGAAGCTGGCGCGGCACAACGTGCGGTTCGTGGTCTCGGTGGCCAAGCAGTACCAGAACCGTGGGGTCCCCCTCATGGACCTCATCGGCGAGGGGAATCTGGGGCTCATGACCGCGGCCCGGAAGTTCGATCCCGACCGCGGCGTGAAGTTCATCTCCTACGCCGTCTGGTGGATTCGCCAGGCCATCCAGGCCGCGATCGCCCGGCACGGGCGGCCGGTCCGGGTGCCGCTCAACCGCACCGCCGACCTCAACCGGCTGGGCCGCGCCACGACGCTCCTCACCGAGAAGCTCGGCCGCGCCCCGACGGTCGAGGAGCTGGTGCGCGCCACCGGGCTCACCCCCGAGGCGGTGCGCTCCCTCGGCGCGCTCCACATCGAGGCCATGCGGCTCGACCACCCCACCCGCGTGGGCGACGACCGCCAGCGGATGGAGCGGTTCAACGTGGTGACGCAGGAGGAGACCGACGCCGCGGCGCTCGCCAACAGCAAGAGCCGCGACATCGAGGCCGCGCTCGCCGCACTCCCGCCGCGCGACGCCAAGGTCCTCCGGCTCTACTTCGGCCTCGACGACGGCGAGCCCAAGACGCTGGAGGAGATCGGCCGGATGATGGGCGTCACCCGCGAGCGCATCCGTCAACTGCGGGACCGGGCGCTCAAGCAGCTCCGCGAGCAGCACGGCGACCGGCTGCGCGACCTCGCCGCCTGAGCCTTCCCCACCCGGGTTGGTGCCACGACCCTCCGCGAGCCGGCTCGCGGAGGGTCGTTCGCTTCGGGCTCCTCACCCCCGCGTCCGCCGGCCCCGCTGCCGGGTATCACCCCCGGGACGGCGAACGCCCGGAGGCGATCATGCGGTGGACACCCGGCGGACGGAGCAGGAACCTCGAGGACCGGCGCGGCGCCCGTGGCCTCGGCCTGGGCGGCCTGGGGATCGGCGGCGTCGCCATCGCGCTCCTCATCGCCCTCTTCACCGGCGCCAACCCGCTCGAGATCCTGGGGGGAGGCGGCGGCGCCGGGGAGTACGCGCCCACCGGGGAGAGCGCGATCGCCGATCCCGGCGAGGAGCCGATGGTCGAGTTCGTGTCGTTCGTGCTGGACGACGCGCAGCAGGTGTGGCGGCGGGAGTTCGCCGAGCTGGGGGAGTCGTACCGGGACGCCCGGCTGGTCCTCTTCCGCGACCGGGTCTCCTCCGCCTGCGGCATCGCCGGCTCGGCCAGCGGGCCCTTCTACTGCCCCGGCGACCACCGGGTCTACATCGACCTCGGCTTCTTCCGCGAGCTCCAGGACCGCTTCGGCGCGCCGGGCGACTTCGCCCAGGCCTACGTCCTGGCCCACGAGATCGGACACCACGTGCAGGCCCTGCTGGGCATCAACGCCCGGGTCCGCGAGCTCCAGGAGGCCCGGCCCGATGCCGCCAACGAGCTCTCGGTGCGGCTCGAGCTCCAGGCCGACTGCCTCGCCGGGGTCTGGGGTCACAGCACCGCCCAGCGGCGACTGCTGGAGGAGGGGGACGTCGGCGAGGGGCTCGGCGCCGCCGCCGCGGTGGGGGACAACCGGATCCAGCGCGAGGCCACCGGCACCGTGCACCCCGAGTCGTTCACCCACGGCACCTCGGAGCAGCGGATGCGCTGGTTCCGCCGCGGCCTCGAGGCGGGCACCGTGGAGGCATGTGACACGTTCGAAGGCTGAGGCGTCAGTCGGGGCGAGGCCGCGATTCGGCGGCCCCGACGCCGTCATCGCGAGGGGGCGGAGCGCCCAGAGCAACCCGGGGGCGCGCCGTACGTCATCGCGAGGGCGCCGCGCGCCCGAAGCATCCGGGGGCACGCCGTGCGTCATTGCGAGGAGCCGGCAGGGCCGGCGACGAAGCAATCCCGTGGCAGGCCGTGCGTCATTGCGAGGAGCCGGCAGGGCAGGCGACGAAGCAATCCGGTCGCCTGAAGCCGCGGGATTGCTTCGCCGGCGCCGGTGGCGCCTCCTCGCAATGACGGCGCCTGGAACGGCCGGAGTGCGTCGGCCGCGGCGGGCCGGCCCCCGCTGGGCCTCGCCATGACGACCGCGGCAGCCCTTCCCGCGTCATCGCGAGGGCGCCGCGCGCCCGAAGCAATCCGGGGGCACGCCGTACGTCATTGCGAGGAGCCGGCAGGGCCGGCGACGAAGCAATCCCGTCGCATCTCAGCGCGGCGTCACCACGAGTCCCATCGGCACCTTCCGCATCCCGCGCCAGGCGTGCGTCTCGCCCGACGCCTCCCGCAGGCGGAGCTGGCTCGAGAGCCCGCCGTCGAGCAGCATCGCCCGGCGGGCGCCGAGGGCGCCCATCACCGCCGCCATCTCGGGGGTGGTGAGGCCGAAGGGGAGGTTCTCGAGGATCCCGCCCAGTCCCTCGAACCGGGTCAGGGCGACGAGCAGGCGGCCCCGGCGGTCGAGTCCGAGCGCGAGCCGCGCGTCGCGGTGCTCGAGGTCCACGCCGCGCCCCGCCTCGCGGAGCGGAAGCGGGATGTCGCCGTCGCCCAGGAGGATCGCGGGATAGGATTGGAACGCCTCGCGGATCGAGCGGTCGCCGGCGAGGAGGGCGGCGCGCAGCCCGGCGATGCCGTCGGCGGGGACGAGGCGGACCCGGCCGGTCGTGTCCACCACCAGCGCGGGGGCGAGCGGGCCGGTGCCCGGCGGCTGGCGCTCGACGCCGTCGCGCACCAGCCAGCCCCACGGCCCGCCTGAGGTGAACTGGCCGGCGTTGAGCGCGAGGAGGGCCCCGGCCGGCGCCGAGTCGAGGGTCCACGGACCAGGGCGGCCGTCGGCCCTCTCGCCCACGTCGGTGGCGATCCGGATCCGGGCGGGGTCGAGCCGGACGGCGATCACCCGGACCCGCCACGCCTCGCCGCTCCCCGAGAGGGTCATCTCCCCCCACTCGACGCCCGGCGCGCTCGGCCGCCAGCGCACGGCCCGCTCGATCAGGGGGTGGGCCGCGGCCCAGCGGGCGGGCGCCCGGTCGCCGCGCCACCACTCGATCCAGCCGGCGTCGGTGCGCAGCGAGAGCCCCGGCGCGGCGAGGGTGAGGGTGAGGAGGAGGGCCGGGACGGCTCTGGTCATTCCGCGCTCGCCTGTCTCGTCATCCCGAGCCGCCGCGGGCGGCGCCCCGCTCCTACCGGCCCCGGTCGTCCAACGGCTTCACCGCCTTCGCGATCTCCCTCCCCCGCTTCTCCAGCACGTCGAGCTCGGCGGCCCCGAACGCCCACATCGACGACGGGTCGGCGCGCACCCCGCCCTCCTCGTCCACCGCGTAGCGCACCCGCTCCTTGAGGATGGCGTACTGCTCCGCCGTGAGCCCCGCCGCCTTGGCGCCCACCGCCTCCAGATCGACGGCGGGGTACGAGGGCGGCACCGGCGGCTTCGGCTCCTCGGGCTCGGGGCCGCACGTCGCGGCCGCGGCCTGCACCGCGCTCGAGGCCCGCTGCGCCGCGTTGCCACTCCGCATCCCCACGGCCTTCTGCACCGAGTCGGCGAGCCGCATCACCTCCTGCATGTCGCCCTTCTGCTGTGCCGCCACGATGCGGGCCCGCACCCGTTCCATTTCCTTCTCGAACGCGGCCTGGTCGCCGCCGGTGATGGCGGCGTGGGTCGCCTCGATGTCCTGCTTCCCCCGCTCCTCCACCGGCCGCACCTCGCGGTCGTAGCAGGCGTCCCACTCCTTCTTGCGCTTCTGGTAGGCGGCGAGCTGGCCGGCGTACGCCTTGTTCTCCGCCTCGTACGCGCTCCTTGCCTTGGCGTGCCGCGCCTCGGCGTCGTCGAACGCCGCCACCTCGGCCGCGAGGCCGCCCAACAGCCCGTCCACCCGGGCATCGGTGATCTCGAGCACCCGGTCGTTGAAGGTGGGCGTCCGGGCCCGGGTCTCGGACTTCTTCCCGCCCAGCGGATTGCCCACCCGGGGCAGCTTGGGCCTGAGCTGGGCCTCGACGGGCGAGACGAGGGCCAGAGCGGCGAGGGCGAGGAGGGCGGCCTGGCGGACGCGCGCGAGCATGGAGCGGTCTCCGGGTACAGGTTCGGGCACGGGTGGACGGGCCAGGGCGGGGCGCCGACCCATTCGATGGAACGAGGGAAAGGGGCGGAAAGTCTCAGCTCGGGAAAGATACTCGATGGGAGCCCGGGGGCAGGGGTGGCGTGGCGAGGAGGCGCCGGTCCACTGTACAGGCCGCGGGATTGCTTCGTCGCCGGCTGCGCCGGCTCCTCGCAATGACGTACGGCGTGCCACGGGATTGCTTCGTCTCCGGCTGCGCCGGCTCCTCGCAATGACGTACGGCGTGCCACCGGGTTGCTTCGGGCGTGCGGCGTGACGCGCGAACCCCGTGCGCCGCCCTTGGCACCGCGCACCCGGTGCCTGTCACCGCCCTCTTGCGCTCTCCGGTCCCGCCCCTAGCTTCGTGAGGTGTTCCGACCCGGGCTCTCCCCCGGGGTTTTCCCATTTCCGACATCCGAGGCTCGCGCGATGGAAACCTCTGTCCTCTGGGGCGGGTTCGTCGGCGTCTTGATCGGTGCCATCGTGGGGTGTCTCGCCTGCCGCTCCCGCGGCGCCGCGGTGGCGGTGCGGCTGGCCGAGCGGACCCGTGAGGTGGAGGAGCTACGGAGGAAGGTCGCCGAGGCGGAGCGGGTCGAGGTCGAGTCGCGCGAGCGGGCCGCCAGGCTCGAGGCCGAGCTCGACGCCGAGCGGCGGGGCGCGGCGGAGAAGCTCGCGATCCTGGACGATGCCCAGCGCAAGCTCAAGGAGGCGTTCGAGTCCCTTTCGGCCCAGGCGTTGCGGCAGAACAACGAGGCGTTCCTCCAGCTCGCCCGCACCTCGCTGGGCGAGTTCCAGCAGGCCGCGGCGGGGGAGCTCGAGGCTCGGCGGCAGGCGATCGAGGCGATGCTCCAGCCGGTGGGCCAGGCACTGGCCAAGGTCGAGGCGGCGGTGGGCGAGGTGGAGCGGGCGCGGGTGGGGGCCTACGCCGCGATCCGGGAGCAGCTCGACGCGATCGCGCAGGGGCATCTCCGGCTCGCCTCCGAGACCGGCAACCTGGTGAAGGCGCTCCGGGCGCCGCAGGTGCGGGGGCGGTGGGGGGAGATCCAGCTCAGGCGGGTGGTGGAGCTCGCGGGGATGCTGGAGCACTGCGACTTCGAGGAGCAGGTCTCGGTGGGCACCGGGGACGGCCGGCTCCGGCCCGACCTCCTGGTGCGGCTTCCCGGCGGCAAGCTCATCGTGGTGGACGCCAAGGCGCCGGTGTCGGCGTACCTCGAGGCCCACGAGGCGGCGGACGACGCGGCGCGGGAGGCGTGCCTCGACCGCCACGCCCTCCAGGTCAAGACCCACATCGACCAGCTCGCGAGCAAGGCGTACTGGGACCAGTTCGCCGAGGCTCCCGACTTCGTGGTGATGTTCCTGCCGGGGGAGACCTTCTTCAGCGCGGCCTGCCAGCGGGACCCGGGGCTGATCGAGCACGGCGTGCGGCAGCGGGTGATCCCCGCGAGTCCCACCACCCTGATCACCCTGCTCAAGGCGGTGGCCTACGGGTGGCAGCAGGAGCGGATCGCGGCCAACGCCGAGGCGATCCGGGACCTGGGGCGGACGCTGTACCAGCGGCTCGCCACCCTGGCGGAGCATTTCGAGGCCGTGGGGCGGGGGTTGGAGCGGGCGGTGGAGAGCTACAACAAGGCGGTGGGGTCGCTGGAGGGACGGGTGCTGGTGGCGGCGCGGCGGTTCAAGGAGCTGGGCGCGGTGGGGGCGGAGGAGGAGGAGCTGCCCGAGCTCGAGCGGCTGGACCGCGCCCCGCGGCCCTTGGCCCTGATTCCCTCCTTGCGAGGAGCCGGCGGAGCCGGCGACGAAGCAATCCCGTCGCCCGAGGCCACCGGATTGCTTCGGGCCCTCCGGGCTCCGCCCTCCGGGCCCTCGCAATGACGGTCACCATTGCCCTTCCGGCGTCATTGCGAGGAGCCGGCGGAGCCGGCGACGAAGCAATCCGGTGGCGTGGCGAGGAGTCGACCGGTCCGCTGCACCTAGGGTTTGTCCTAGTGCCCCCACCATCCCCCTGGCGCCCTCCCGTGCTACGCGTATTCTAAGGACGGCTCCGGCCCTGGCCGCCCGGGGCCGCGCAGCATCCCGATCCATTGTCACAGGGGGACCCGAGCTTCGTGGCTCACCTCAACCACAGGAGGCTGAGTCATGGTTCGGTCCCTCGTTCGCCGGCCC
>DATLZT010000196.1:0-9211 GCA_035573835.1 Gemmatimonadales bacterium | reverse complement strand
CGCTGGCCGCCGCGGAGGCGCCGCGATGACCGGCCGGGCGCAACCCGCCGGCCCGCCGCCCGGGACGCCCGCGGCTCCGCTGGTGGCCGACCTCCGGGCCCGGTACGACGCCCTCGGCGCCCGGCTGGAGCGGATCGGGTCGCCCGCCGAGCGCGAGGCCGTCAAGCGCGAGATCGTCGCCTTCTTCAAGACCGTCGACGGCGCGCTCAACGAGCTGGCCCGGCTCAAGGACGACATCCGGCTCCTGGTGGACCGCTACAAACAGCTCGCGGCCGAGGCGCAGGCGGCGCCCGCTCCCCAGTTCACCGGCACCCCCCCCGCGGTGCCCCAGGCGGACCACCTCGGCGCCTCGACCTACATCGAGAAGGGGTGGAGCCTCATCTCCCTCGGTGACTATCCTGGCGCGATCCAGGCGCTCGAAAAAGCGCTCCAGCTCTCGCCCGGGGAGGTCCAGGCGCAGTCGCTGCTGGGCTGGGCCCAGATGCTCCACGAGGACTACGACAACGCCCTGGCCACGTTCTCGCGGGTCCTGATGAAGGAGCCGGCCAACTCGCTCGCCCGGATCAACGTCGGCTACATCTGCCTCAAGAAGCGCATCTTCGGCGAGGCGATCGAGCATCTCTCCAAGGCCATCCGACTGGACAACGACCGCAAGGCGACGCTCTACGCCCACTTCTACCTGGGCCTGGTGTACCAGGAACGGGAGATGCACGAGGACGCCGCCAGCTTCTTCCGGAAGACGCTCCAGCTCGGCCCGAACCTGATCGAGGCGTACTACGAGCTGGGGCGCGCCCAGTGGTTCATGGGCGACCGGGACGCCGCCCGGCAGACCTGGGCCGAGGGCCACAAGGCCAACCGGTTCAGCCCGTGGGGGAAGCGGTGCAAGGAGATGCTGGACCTCGTCGCCTCCGGAGGGGAACCGCCGCGCACTTCCTCGGCCTGATTCTCGCCCTCCTCGCACCCCTCCAGGCGCCGAGCCGGGTCCAGGTCGGCCGCGTCACCGTCGTCGCCCCGCGGGAGCGGCTGGACCTGGCCGTGGCGCTGGCGGAGCTGGCCGACGGTCCCGCGACGTGGCCCGGACTGGGACGCCGCGACCCCGGCCCGCTCCGGCTGGTCCTGGTGGAGGACGCGGCCGCCCTCCGCCGGTTCTCCCGGGGGCTCGCGCCCGGCTGGGGAGCGGCGGTGGCCCTCCCCGGTGCCCGGACGATCGCGCTCCGGGCCGACGCCCCGGATCTCCCAGGTACCCTCCGGCACGAGCTCGCCCATCTGGCGCTCCACGACGCGGTGCGGGTCCGGCTCCCGCTCTGGTTCGACGAAGGGTATGCCGCGTGGGCAGCCGGGGAGTTCGGGGGGCTCGACGCGCTGCGGCTCAACCTCGCGGTGACCGGAGGTGGAGTCCCGGAGTTGGATCGGCTGAACGCCGAGCTCCGGGGCCCGGGCCCCGGGGTCGGCGCCGCCTATGCGCTGGCCATGTCGGCCGTCATGGAACTGGCCCGGCGCCACCCGACCGGCTCCCTCGATCCGCTCCTCGAGCGGCTGCAGGGTGGGGAGAGCTTCGCAGACGCGGTCCGGGCCAGCACCGGCCTCACGGTGGAGCAGTTCGACCTGGCCTGGCGGCGGGCGCTCCGGCGCCGCTACAGCCTGCTCACCTGGCTCCTGGGGGGTGGGGGGTGGCTGCTGGTGGCCGCGGGGCTGTGGCTGGCGGTGCGGTACCGGCGCCGGGCCGACCGGTCGAGGCGAGCCGCGCTCGACGCCGGATGGGACATCCCCCCGGACGACCTCCTCCCCGACCCGCCGCGGCCGCCCGATCCCGAGCCGGAACCGCTTGACCGGTGGAGACATCCTCGATAGCCTCCAGGGATGCCGACGCCATCGAGCACCTCTCCCCGCCTGCGCCTACGGACGCGCAACCTTATTTTTCTCGGATCCGCGGTGGTCTGCTTGTTGCTGGGGTATGCCCTCCTGGCGGGCGGCAGCACGACCCCGGCGGCGGCGTTGCTGGTGTTGGGCTACTGCGTGCTCTTCCCGCTCGGGATCGCGCTCTAGGCGTCCTCCGGGCGAGACGGGACCGACCTCGCCCGGGGACACCGGTAGGGCGAGCGGGTAACACGGTCCGGGCGAATAGCTCAGCTTGGTCAGAGCGCCTGCCTTACACGCAGGATGTCGGGGGTTCGAATCCCTCTTCGCCCATCCCGGGCCGGGCGCCGGCGAGGGAGACGTCGGTCTGGCCCGGGTGCACGATGACTACCTGGCCCACTGTGGGGCTGATCCAGTCCTGGAGGCTGCCGTAATGCGTCTTTCCCTCGTGCTGACACCGGTCGTCCTGGGCGCGGTCGTGGCCTCGTCCCTCTCGGCGCAGATCCCCGATCGTGGGCGAAGTCGATCGCGTGGTCCGGTGGCTCCCCCGGCGAACGCCACCAAGGTGTTGGTGGCGAACCCGCATGTGTTCACCGGGGCCGATTCCGCGGCGGCGGTGCAGATCGGCGGCGCCATGCGCACCGAGCTCGCCGACAACGTCGGCCGGGACTACGCGGTCATCCCCCAGGCCCAGATGAACGAGGCCCTGGTCCAGTTCGGCTATCCCAAGGACGCGATCCTGAGCCCGGCGGTGGCGCGGTCGCTGGCCAACACCCTCCAGGCGCCGCGGCTGGTGACGGCCACGATGAACCGTGGCGAGGGGGGGCGGTACGTGGTGACCGCCCGCTACGCGGGCACCGGCGACGACGCCGGCTCGGTGGTGGTGGTGCCGCAGGCGGCGGGACAGAGCCTCAGCGATTTCGGCAAGGCGATCGCCGACCGGCTGGAGCCCGCGATCGAGTCCCACCCGGAGGCGCGGAGCTGCATGGAGCAGCGGCAGGGGGCTCCCGACAAGGCCGCGGCCGCGGCCCGGAAGGCGATCGAGGAGTACCCCAACAACGGACTGGCGCACTACTGCCTGGCGGAGCTCGCGCTGGCGAAGAAGACCAAGGCCGACAGCGCCGAGGCGACCAAGCATCTCCAGGAAGCGGTGCAGGGTGACCCCCTGAGCCTGGCGGCCTGGACCAAGCTCAGCGTGCAGTACCAGCTCGCCGGCGACACGGCCAACACGGTGCGGGCGTTCAGCCAGATGCTGCTGGTGGCCCCCACCAACCAGAAGCTCCGGGAGGAGATCTTCCGGTACTTCCTCCAGGCCGGGCTGACCAAGCAGGCGGAGCAGGTGGCGGAGCAGGGACTGGCGCTCGACTCCACCAACGCGGACCTCTGGGACCTCAAGGCGAACGCCTGCATCTTCGCCAACAACTACAAGTGCGCGGTCGACGCGCTGGAGCAGGTCTTCGCGCTCGATTCGGCGGCGGCCGACACGACGTTCTTCCTGAAGATCACGGCCACGGCGGCGCAGCAGCCGGATACGGCGCGCCTGCTGGAGTGGGCGCGAAAGGGCGCGCGGAAATACCCGGACAACACCGCCCTGCTCGAGCAGCTGGCCAACGCCTACACGATGGCGGGCCAGACCGACAGCGCCCTCGCGCTCAACGTGCGGCTCTTCGCGCGGGATACGGTCATGGCCGCCGCGGCCGCCGACTCGATACGCCGGGCCGCCGGCGGGCCGGTGGACAGCGCGGCGCTCCGGGCGGCCTATGGCGACGCGGTGCTCCGGGCGCTCGCCACCGCGCAGACGCTGGTGAACGCCAAGCGTACGAAGGAAGCGCTCCCCTACGCGCAGTACGCCGTGAATTACGGCGATCCCAACGCCCGGGAGAACGCGGCGGTGCTGCTCACCAACATCGCCCTCCCGCTGTTCCAGGAGCCGCGGGACCTCAAGGGGGCGGCCGACATCCTCCGCCAGGTGGTGAAGGTGGCAAACCCTGGCGGCAAGATCGCGCCGATCGCGAACTACTATCTCGGCCTGGCGACGTTCCTCCAGATCCCGGAGATCGACCCCCAGGCCGAGAAGCAGAAGTCGTGCGACCTGGCCAAGCAGGAGGAGGCGCTTCTGGCCGAGGCCGGCCCGGCGTTCCAGGCGGCGGCCGGCTACAAGCCGGAGGACGTGGCCAGGTACCAGAAGGCGGTGGAGCAGTACAACCGTCGGGTGGCCTCCATGATCAAGGCCTATTGCAAGTGACGGGGGCTTCCCTCGCGGCCGGGGGGCGCCTATATTCCCGCCCGCTAGGCAAGCGGCCACGCGGCGAGGGCCACGCGGCGCGGGCCTAGCCCAGGGGCTGTAGCTCAGCTTGGTTAGAGTGCCGCACTGTCACTGCGGAGGTCGCGGGTTCGAGCCCCGTCAGCCCCGCTCCCTCGGCTCGACCGTCTCACCCCGCTCGCGTACGCGAGCGGGGTGTTGCGTTTCCGACCCCCGGCCCGAGCGCGCGTAGGACCCAGCCACGATGCCCGCCTACCATGTCCCGGTGCTGCTCTCCCGCGTGCTCGAGGCCGCCCGGGGGGCCCGCCGGGTGGTCGATGCCACCCTGGGCGATGGGGGACACGCCGGGGCCTTCCTGGCGGCCGGGGCGGAGGTGCTGGGCATCGATCGGGATCCCGAGGCGATCGCCACCGCCCGGCGTCGCCTGGGGGAGGAGCGGATCACCTATCTGCGCTCGCCCTACGACGCCCCCGAAGCGCTCGAGGCCGCCCGCCGCTTCCGACCCGACTTCGTGCTGCTCGACCTCGGCGTCTCGTCCCGCCAGCTCGATGAGGAGCGGCGAGGGTTCACCTTCCGCCCCGGGGCGCCGCTCGACATGCGCATGGGGGAGGAAGCGGAGGGTGCGGCCGAGGTCCTCAACCGCTGGCCCGAGGAGCGGCTGCGCCTGATCTTCGCGGAGTACGGCGACGAGCGCCGGGCCGCCGCCCTGGCCCGGGAAGTGACCCGACGGCGGCGGCGCGCGCCGCTCGCCACCAGCGACGATTTCGTGAACGCGATCCGGGCCGCACTGGGGCCCCGTTCCGGCCCCGCGGATTTCGCCCGTCTCTTCCAGGCGGTGCGGATCGCGGTCAACGACGAGCTCGCGGGGCTCGAGCGCGCGCTGCCCGCCTTCCGCGACGCGCTGGTTCCTGGCGGGACTCTTGCAGTGATCAGTTATCATTCGGGCGAAGATCGGACCGTGAAACGCCACTTCCACGAGTGGGCGCGTGCGTGCGTCTGCCCGCCGGGGCAGCCGGTGTGCACCTGCCGCGGTCGGGCGTTGGGGCGGGCCGAGCCCCGCGGCGCCATCGCGCCGGATGCGGCGGAGATCGCCGCCAATCCCCGTGCCCGTAGCGCCAAGCTTCGTCTCTTCCGGGTCGCCGATGCAGCTTAAGGGCCGTCACTGGGTGCTCCTCGTGCTGGCGCTGTTCCTCGGCGTCGCGACGCTGGTGACGGCGCGCCAGAGCTCGGCCTACCGGACCGCCCGGCGGGTGGCCGAGCTCAAGGAGGAGCGGGCGGCGCTGGAGGCGCGGCGGGCGGAGCTCATCCGGCGCATCCGGATCGCCTCGGGGCGGCAGGTACTTGGCCGGACGGCGGAGGAGCGGCTCGGACTCCACCAGCCCTCCGATTCGGAGTTCGTGCTCATCCCGGCGCCCAGGGTCACGGGCCGGACCGAGGAGCCCTGATGGCGAAGCCGGCGGCGCGGATCGCGGCGCTCCAGTTCGTGTTCCTGCTGGCGGCCGCGGTGGTGCTGGGCCGGGCGGCCCAGGTCCAGCTGGTCCAGGGCGGTGAGTACGCCCGGCGGGCCGCGGCGCAGCGCACCGCGCGGGTGGTCCTGCCGGCCCGGCGCGGCGCGATCCTGGACCGGAACGGGGTCCCGCTGGCGGTCACCCAGGAGTACTACCACGTCGGCGTGGCCCCCAACGAGCTGGAGCGCCCCCGGGAAGCGGCGCGGCTTATCGCCCGACACCTGGGCATTCCGCCCGCCCGCGTGGCGCGCGACCTCGCCCGCAAGCGGTACGCCTACTACCACGGGCCGTTCACCGCGCTCCAGGTGCACGCCCTGCGGGAGATCCGGGGGGTGCACCTGGAAGGCCAGTACGCCCGGGCGTATCCGTCGCGGGATCTCGCCCGGCCGATCATCGGCGGCCTCGCGGCCGACGGCGGCCGGGGAGCCTCCGGGCTGGAGCTGGCACTCGACTCGCTCCTCACCGGCCGCCCTGGCGAGGCGGTGGTCCTCAAGGATCGCGCCGGGCGCCGGTACGAGTCCCCCTCGCGGCTCATCCGCGAGCCGGTGCCGGGACACGACGTGGTGCTCACGCTCGACGCCGAGTTGCAGGACATCGCGGAGCGGGGGCTCGAGGAGGCGCTGGAGGCGATGGAGGCCGAAGGTGGCGACGTCGTCTTCCTCGATCCCCGGACGGGGGAGCTGCTGGCGCTGGCGTCCCGGCGGGCCGGGGCGCCCCCGCAGGCCACCGCGTTCACCGAGTCGTTCGAGCCGGGGTCGACCGCCAAGCTGTTCACCGCCGCGGCGCTCCTCAGCCGGAACCGGGTAGACACCGCCGCGACCGAGGACGCGGAGGACGGGGTCTGGGTGATCCCGGGCCGGTCGCGCCCGCTGACCGACAGCCACAAGGAGTCGGGGCGGCTCACCCTGGCCCAGGCGATCAGCGTCTCGAGCAACATCGTGGTGGCCAAGTTCGCGCTGCGCCTCAGCCCCGAGGAGCAGTACGAGACCCTCCGGGACTTCGGCTTCGGCAGCCCGACCGGGGTCGAGTTCCCCTCCGAGTCGCGGGGGCGGCTCGCCCGCCCCGACCGGTGGCGGCCCCACTACAGCCAGATCAGCATGGCGATCGGCTACGAGTTCGGGGTGACCCCGGTGCAGCTCGCCGTCGCCTACGGCGCGATCGCCAACGACGGGGTCCTCCTCTCCCCGACGCTCGTCCGGGAGATCCGGAGCCCTGCTGGCGAGGTGGTCTACCGGCATCGGCCCGAGCCGGTTCGCCAGGTGGTGACGCCGGAGGTGGCGTCGCGGCTCCGCGACTTCCTCCGTGGCGCGGTGGGGGAGGGGGGCACCGGCGAGCGGGCGCAAATGGTGAACTACTCGCTGCTCGGCAAGACCGGCACGGCGGTGAAGTTCGAGGGCGGCCGCTACGTGCCGGGCGAATACACCGCGTCGTTCGCCGCCCTCTTCCCGGCCGAGGATCCCCAGCTCGTGGTCATCGTGAAGATCGACAGCCCCAAGGGCCACTACTACGGCGGGCTCACCGCCGCGCCGGTCACCCGCGACATGCTGCAGCAGGCGCTGGCCGCCCGCCAGGTGGCGATCCGCCGGAGCCGGCTCACCTCCCGGACCGAGTCGGCAGCGGCGCCGGCCGCGCCGCGGCGGGACGGGGCCGGCGCGCGGCCGATCGTCGTGGCCTGGCCCTACCGCCCGGCGGCACCGCCGGCCGCGGGGCCGGTGGCGGTGCCCGACGTGATCGGCCAGTCGGTGCGTGGGGCGGCGCTGGCGCTCCACCGCCGGGGCTTCCGGGTGGCGCTCCGCGGCATGGGGACCGTGGTCCGGACCTCGCCCGAGGCGCAGGCGCACGCGCCGTGGGGCTCGACCGTCACGGTCTGGGCGGAGCAGCGGCCATGATGCGGACCCTGTCCGAACTGGTCGCGGCGCTCCGGCGGGAGGAGCTGCTGGTCGCCGCGCCCGAGGGTGAGGTCGCGGTCGCCGGGGTGAGCGCCGATACCCGTGCGCTCCGGGCGGGAGAGCTCTACGTCGCGATCCGGGGCTCGGAGGTGGACGGCCACCGCTTCGTGCGGGATGCGGTCGCGAAGGGCGCCGCCGCGGTCGTGGTGGAGGCTCCCCAGGGGTGCGGCGCCCCGGAGGTCGTGGTGCGCGACGGCCGCCGCGCCGCGGTGGCGCTGGGGCGGGCCTGGTATCGCGATCCCGGCTCGCGTCTCTCGCTGATCGGCGTCACCGGCACGAACGGGAAGACCACCACCACCGGACTCATCCGTCATCTCCTCAACGCGGGGAACCGGGCCGGCAGCATCGGTACCTTGGGGGCGTTCGACGGCGCCGGGCGCCCGGTCCCGTCCACCGCGGGCAACCTGACCACGCCGGGCCCGATCGATCTCCACGCCACCCTGGCGGCGATGCTCGAGCGGGGCGCCACCCACGTGGCGATGGAGGCGTCATCCCATAGCCTGGATCAGGGTCGGCTCGACGGGCTCACCTTCGCCGCCGCGGTGTTCACCAACCTGACCCGGGATCACCTCGACTATCACCGGACGATGGAGGAGTACCTCGCGGCCAAGCTCCGGCTCGCGGGCCACCTGGCGCCGGAGGGCGTGCTGGTGGTGAACCTCGACGATCCGGCCTGGGTGGCGCTGCCGCGGGGCGGGCGCCGGGTGACGTTCGGGCTCCACCCCGACGCCGACGTCCGGGCCGAGGAGATCCGGCTCGGGAACGACGGGAGCCGATTCCGGCTCGCCGGCCGGTTCGGCGGCGGGGAGGTCCGGCTCCCGCTCCTGGGCGATTTCAACGTGGCCAACGCGCTTGGCGCCGCGGCCTGCGCGCTCGGGCTGGGCCGCCCGCTGGCGGAGGTGCTCGAGCGCCTCTCCGCCAGTCCCCAGGTGCCCGGGCGGATGGAACTCCTCCTCGACCGGCCGTTCGTGGTGCTCCGTGATTACGCCCACACCCCCGACGCGCTGGAGCGGGCGCTCCGCACCGTCCGGCCGCTCACCCGTGGGCGCCTCATCGTGGTCTTCGGCTGCGGCGGCGACCGGGACCGGGGGAAGCGGCCGGTGATGGGGCGGCTCGCCGCCGAGCTGGCCGATCTCGCCATCGTGACATCGGACAACCCCCGCACCGAGGATCCGGAGGCCATCATCGACGAGATCGAGCGGGGCATGGGCGAGGTGCCGCACCTCCGGCTGGCGGACCGGTTGGAGGCGATCCACGCCGCGCTCGCGGCCGCGAAGCCGGACGACACCGTCCTCCTCGCCGGCAAGGGCCACGAGACGTACCAGGTGATCGGCCGGGAGAAGCTGCCCTTCGACGAACGGGCGATCGTCTCCGCCTGGGTCGCGGGCGGGCGTCGGGGGCGGGCGTCGTGACGCCGCGTTGGCAGGGGTGGACCGGGGCGGCGGTCCGGGCGGCGCTGGGATCGGCCGCGCCGCGCGATCCGGCCGCGACGTTCACCGAGGTGTCCACCGACACCCGCGCCCTGCGGTCGGGGGCGCTGTTCGTGGCGCTCGCCGGCGAGCGGTTCGACGCGCACGACTACCTCGGCGCGGCGCGCGAGGCGGGAGCCCGCGCGGCGGTGGTCCGCCGCGGCA
>DATLZT010000195.1:0-22152 GCA_035573835.1 Gemmatimonadales bacterium | reverse complement strand
TCCGCCCGCCGGCGTCCGGCACCGAGCCACTCGGCCGCGGCCCGGGCGATCCGCCCCGCCGAGCCGGGGAGCCCGGCGTCCACCAGCACCCACTCCCGGTCGCCGGCGCCGGGGCGGCCGATCAGATACACGTTGACGAATGCGATGCGCACGCAGGCGATATCGGGAGCCACCACCGCGGCGGCACCGCGCCTCGGTCGCGTCCGCAGGTCCGCGACGGTCATGACCGATCCCTCCTGGGGCGGCCTCGGGGCTGGGGAGGGGTACCCGGCACGCGGGCGCCGGATCCCGGCGCGGGGAGGCGGGGGCAGGCCGGGCCGACCCCGACGCCGAGGGGCGTCGGCGGGGTACCAAGGCCGTAGCCGAGCGGAGCCGAACCCGGGGGACGCGCATGGAGACGGGGGCGACATCCCATGACGCCGAGAGGTCCCGGATCGACCGCCGCCGCCGGGTGGCGGCGATGGTGCGGGACCTCTACGACGGCAAGCTGCGGAGCTCCGACTTCTTCCGCGAGGTCGTAGCGCTGGACCTCGACGGCGACGAGGAGCTCCGCGAGTTGGTGGCGCTGTTGCGCTACGAGCCGGCCAACACCTGGCTCTTCGGGGTAAGCGGCGAGGCCTTCCGCGACCACAGCGGACGGATCCGCGAGCTCGTCGAGCGGTTCTCCCGCTGAGCCCGGATCCGTCGGGACGACGCGCGGCGCCTGCTCAGAAGCCGAACGTCACCTCGGCCCGGGTATAGACGTAGCGGCCGTTGTACCCGAACGGCGAGGCCGCCGCCCAGGGGAAGGTGCCGAAGTTGTTGTTGAAGTCCCGTGCCGGCGTCCCGTCGCCCACGTCCACCAGGGAGCTCGGCTGGTCGGGATAGGTGTCGAACAGGTTCCGGACCCCGACCGCCAGCGCCACGTAGTTGAGCCGGTAGCCCACCTCGGCGTCGAAGATGGTCTTGGCGCCGTACCGCTCGCGGCAGAGATCGCAGAACCCCGGCTGGGCCGAGGAGAACTCGCCGAAGTAGGAGCCCCGCGCCAGCGCGTGGAACCGGCCGGTGGCGAAGCGGGCGCTGAGCGTGGCCCGCCAGTCGGGGCGCTCCTCGGTGATGCCGATGTAGGTCACCGAGTCGATGATCCCCGGCTCGCTGGAGCCGGCGAGCTGCGGCGGCAACGGGTCGACCCGGGTGATCTCGTTGCTGGTGTAGTTCACCGCGCCGAGCAGGTCGAGGGTGCTGCTGCCGCCCACCGGCAGGCGGAGATTCGCGGTGACGTCCACGCCCTGGGTCTCGGTGTCGAGCCCGTTGGTGAAGTATTGCACCCCGGCGATCGTGGTGAAGCCGCCCGCGCTCAGGATGTTCACGGTGACGTCGTCGTCGAAGGTGGCGCCGAGCAGGATGCGGTCGTCGATCTTGATGTAGAAGTAGTCGGCGGTGACGGTGACGTTGTCCCGGGGCGAGAAGGCGAAGCCGCCGCTGAAGTTGAAGGACTTCTCTTCCTCGAGCGGCCGGGAGCCGAGCAGCCGGGCGGCGGGATGGCCCACCGGGAAGATGCCGATGTCCTTGAACTCGCCCCCGATCACGTTGGTGGTCACCTTGCTGTAGTGGCTCTGGCTCAGGCCGGGGGCGCGGAACCCGGTGCTGCCGGCCACCCGGATCGTCACCCGCTGCGACGGCTGGTAGCGGAGGGCCAGCTTGCCGGTGAGCCGCTCCCCGAAGTCGCTGTAGGTCTCGAATCGCGCCGCCGCGTTGGCGAGGAGCCGGGCGGTGACGCTCGCCTCCGCGTCGACGTACACCCCGAAGTTGCTCCGGCTCTCGTCGGTCTCGTCGCTGGGGGAGAAGCCGGCGAACACCTGCGACCCCACCGCCGCGCTGTCGCCGAACTGGTCGAGGTGGTGGCCGTTGATCCACGAGGCGGTCTCGCCCCGGGTGATCTGGTACCGCTCGCGCCGGAAGGCGGCGCCCACCGCCAGGTTGAGCGGGCCCGCGAGCCCCACCTCGAACGGCCGCGCCACGTTGGCCCCCAGCAGCAGCTCCTCCCGCTCCACCTGCCCGGCGAAGAACGAGGTCTTGTTGGGGATCCCCGGATCGTCAGCCGTCCCGAGCACCCCGTCCGGCCCCGGCGCGCAGGGCGTGTCGAGGCAGGGGCCCAGCGAGACGTTGAGCGTGTTGCGCAGGTTGTACTCGAAGTCGTTATGCCCGAACGCGGCCCCGAAGTCGTACGACCAGGCCCCCGCGGCGCCGCGATAGCCGCCCGCGGCCGAGTAGTCGGTCACGTCCGGGTTGAACTCGGGGAGGAAGCCGAGGGGGAAGATCTGGGGCCAGTTGCGGCCGCTGTCGGCATACCGTCGATACCCCTGGCCGGTGCCCTGGCGGAAGCTGTAGCCGCCGTAGGCGTAGACCTCGCGGGTCGCGGCATCGTTGAGCGGGAGCCGGAAGTTGGCGAAGGTCATGATGTCTTCCGACTTCCCGTCGCCCCAGTGCTGGTTCGGCTGGGGGACCGGGTTCCGCTTCTCCACCACCCGGCCCTTGTCGTCGATCACGTCCTCCTGCCCCGGCACGCCGCCGTTCTCGAACGGATCGGCCCAGGCGCGGTTGGTGGGATCCCGATCCCGGTACTCGGCGAAGAGCCCGAGCGAGCCCCGACCGATGCCGAGCCCCACGCCCCCGTTCACGTCGACCGTGGTCCCGTCGTCCGGGTAGTCGGCGGTCATGTAGCGCCCCACGTCGGCGGTCACGAACGGGGCGAACCGCCCTTCCCGCAGCACCACGTTGACCACGCCGGCGATGGCGTCGGAGCCGTACTGGGCCGCCGCGCCGTCGCGCAGCACCTCCAGGCGGTCCACCGCGCTCGCGGGGAGCGCGTTGAGGTCCACCCCGCTCGAGCCGGCGCCCATGCCGTAGGCGAAGGTGTTGACCACCGCGGTCTGGTGCCGCCGCCACCCGTTCACCAGCACCAGCGTGTGATCGGGGCTCAGCCCCCGGAGGGTGAACGGCCGCACGATGTCGTTCGCGTCGGTGACGCTCTGCCGCGGGAAGTTCACCGACGGGGCGAGGGCCTGGAGGATCTGGCTCGTCTCGGTGGTGCCCTGTTGCCGGATCTCCTCCGAGGTGTAGACGTCGACCGGCACCGCGAGCTCGTCGGCGGCGGTGTGGCGGGCCCGCGAACCCACCACCACGTCGATCGGGGCGAGCTGGTAGGGGGTGCGGGTGAGGACGAAATCCTGCCGGACCTCCTGGCCCGGCGCCACCACGATCCGGGTGGCGGCGGGCGTGAAGCCGATCACCCGGACCCGCAGGGCGTACCGTCCCGGCGGCACCGCCCGGATCCGGTACTCACCCCGGTCGTCGGTGGTGGCGCGCAGGTTGGTGCCCTCCACGCTCACCGTTGCCGAGGGAATCGAGTTGCCGAGACTGTCGGCCACCCGTCCGGTGAGGCGTCCCGCCTGCGCCGCGGCCGCCCGCGGGAGGACGAGGACCAGCATCGCGCACGTCCAGACACCGAGAATGCGTCGCATTCTCCCTCCTGGGCTCGGGATGGATTGGTGACGAGAGCGGCAAAACGGACGCGGCGAGCCTCAGACGCGGTTGGCGTCCGGGGCTCGCCGCCGAGAGATCTGGCTCCTGGCCTGCGCGACCATCGCCCGTCCTCCCTTTACGGCCTATATACGGCGCGCCGGGAGAGGCGTCAAGCGCGGGCCGCCCCCGCCCCGGCCCCCGCCCCGGCTCCCCGGGCGCCCCGCGGGGCCATCGGTGTACCACTCCGATGCCATGGCCGACCCCCGCCTCGAGCCCGCCGATCGCGCCGTCACCCGGCCCCGCCACGTCCGGGCCGACACCCAGGCGCTCGTCGTGGGCGTCGTCCTCTTCGGCCTCCCCGTCTGGGGCCCTCCGCTCCTCGGCGGGCGGGACCTCGCCCGCGAGGTCCGCAATCTCTCCTCGCCCTGGCTGGTGTACGTCGTGGCCGGTGCGCTGGCCTTCGACGCCGTGGCGCTGGGCCAGCACCTCGGCCTCGCCCGCGCCGCGATGATCGGGGCGGTGCTCCTGTTCCTCGCCACGGTGCCCCGTCTCGGGCCGATGGCCAAGCGGACCGAGCTCCCCCAGCGGTAGTGCGCGCCGCGCTGCTCGAAGCCCCGGGACGGCTCCGGCTCGCCGAGCTTCCCCGGCCCGCGCCGGCCGCGGGCCAGGTGCTGGTCCAGGTGGCCGCCTGCGCGGTCTGCCGGACCGATCTCCACCTGCTGGACGGGGAGCTCCCCGACCCCAAGCTCCCGGTGGTGCCGGGGCACGAGATCGTGGGGCGGGTGGTGGCCCTGGGCCCCGGGGCCGGGCGATGGCGAGTCGGCGACCGCGTCGGCATCCCCTGGCTCGGGTGGACCTGCGGCGAGTGCCGCTACTGCCGCGCCGGCCGGGAGAACCTCTGCGACCGGGCCCGCTTCACCGGCTACCGGCTCGACGGAGGATACGCCGAATACGCCGTGGCCGACGAGCGCTTCTGTCTCCCGCTCCCACCCGCCTACCCCGACCTCCAGGCCGCCCCCCTCCTCTGCGCCGGGCTCATCGGATACCGCGCGCTCACGATGGCGGGCGATGCTTCCCGGCTCGGTCTGGCGGGGTTCGGCGCGGCGGCGCACATCGTGACCCAGGTGGCGCGGGCGCAGGGCCGCCGGGTCTTCGCCTTCACCCGCCCCGGCGACCTCGAGGCCCGACGCTTCGCGCGCGAGCTCGGTGCCGAATGGGCCGGCGGCTCGGACGAGGACCCGCCCGAGCCACTCGACGCCGTGCTGATCTTCGCCCCCGTGGGCGCGCTCGTGCCCCGCGCGCTCCGGTGGGTGGCGAAGGGTGGCGCGGTGATCTGCGCCGGCATCCACATGAGCGAGATCCCCCCATTCCCCTACGAGTTGCTCTGGGGCGAGCGGGTGGTGCGCTCGGTGGCCAACCTCACCCGCCGCGACGGTGAGGAGTTCATCGCCCTGGCTGCCCGGGTCGCGATCCGCACCGAGGTGCGGCCCTACCCGCTCGAGCGCGCGGCCGAGGCGCTGGCGGCGCTCCGGGAGGGACGGCTGCGCGGCGCCGCAGTCCTCTCGATGTCGACCTGAGCCCGGGGGACCGCCTGGGGCCCCGACCGGCTCGCGGCGGCACCGGGGTGGTGCGGGATTTTCTGTATGGAGGGGCGGGCGGGGACTGCGGACTCAGCGGCTCGAGACGGCCACGCTCTCGGCCGGGACCGCCGTCGAGTCGCCCGCCGGTTCGGGGTCGGGTTGACCGAGCGGGTCGGGCTCGAGCGGTGGGGCGGCCACGGGGATCACCGAATCGACCGCCGGCGGCACGGCGGGAGGCGGCGGGAGCTCGTCCTCCGTGGCGAGCTTGGGCACCTCGACCCGCTCGCCCTCCATCCGGCGCAGGATCAGGCTCTGGCGCCAGCGCATCCGGCCCGGTCGGTGTGCCGGGTTCGAGCTGAGGGGGAACGGGAGCGATGCGGCGAGCGCGGCCGCCTGCCGCCGGGTGAGCCGCCGCGCCGGGCGGTCGAAGTACCGACGGCTCGCCGCCTCGACTCCCCAGACGCCGTGGCCCAGCTCGGCCACGCTGAGATAGAGCTCGAGGATCCGGCGCTTCCCCAATGCCGCCTCGAGCCGGTAGGCGGTCACCGCTTCCTTGAGCTTGCGGAGCGGATTGCGGGACGGGGAGAGATAGAGATTCTTGGCGAGCTGCTGGGTGACGGTGCTCGCGCCCCGGAGCGCCCGCCGGCGCTCCCAGGCTCGCCGGAGCGCCGGCACGAGCTCGGCCCGATCACGCGCCGAGGTCCAGGAGAACGTGTCGCGCCGGTAGCCCAGGGCATGGCGCAACGCCTGGAAGTCGACCCCGCCGTGCTCCCAGAACCGCTGGTCCTCGCCGATGAGGACCGCTTCGACCACCGCCGGGGCGATCGAGTCCAGCGGCACCGGCCGATACGCCCGGGCGCGCTCCGGGGTGCGCCCCTCCCGCTCCCGCATCGCCATGAAGGCGGTCTCGGCCGGCCAGTGGGTCCGGTACCAGACCGGCGGCGGCCAGACGGCGAAGAGCCAGAGCACGAACCCGCCCGCCAGCACCCCGAGCCCGCGACGGAGTGTCATGGAGGTGCCGGCAGCGGATCAGCGGATCCGGCGGACGACGAACGTACCCTGCTGGTGGACCGGCACCGATTGGCCCACCGCCGGCACCGTGACCGTGAGGGTGGCGGAGTCGGTGCCGGTCGACTCGAGCAGCCGCCCGTCGAGGGCGATGTAGTTCACCGCGGTGCGGACCCCGCCTCCGCTCATCTCCACCTGCTGCCCGAACTGGGTGCCGGCACCCTGGCGGGTGAACGACGCGCGGCTCTCGACCCGGATCGCGGCGACGCCCTCCCGCTGCTCCGCCTCCGGGGCGACGTACTCCACCGCGCTCCGCTCGACGAGCTCGAGCCCCTGCGAGCGGGTGGGCGTCTCGGTGGTGTCGGTCCACCGGGCGCCCACCGTCGCCCCGCCCTGGGGCAGGACCGGGAAGATCCGGGCGAACTCGCTCGCGAGCTGCGCGCCCAGCGCGGTGACCTGCGCCGAATCGACCGGCGTCTCGGGCCCGCCGGCCACCGACTGCACCCGGAACTCGCTCAGCTCCCCGGCGGGGCTCATCCGGGCGCTCCATCGCGTTCCGCGGAGGCTGTCGAGCGCCGCCGCCGGGATCTGGACCCCGGAGTCGGCCCGCACCGAGTCGAGCGTGATCCGGAGCCGGTAGCCGCCGGCCGAGTCGACCACCTCGACGCCCAGGAACGCGGTGCGGCCGAGCGTCTGGGTCTGCACGCCCGCGTTCGGCACGTCGATGGTCACGCTGTCGCGGCGCTGGAAGACGTAATGGCCGCGAGTCGGCCGGTACGTCACCGCCCGGCCCGGCGCGACACCCGGCCGGCCCCCGTCACCGCGGGGCTCCGGACCCGGCGGCGCGGCACCGCCCGAGGAGCGGGCGCCGCCGCAGCCGAGGGCGGCCGTCCCGATGAGCCCCACGAACGCCACCCGGCGCGCGCGTCGGATCATGGCAGGATGGAAACCGTGAGGGTGCTGGTGTCCTTGATCGTGAGCGGCGTGGGCAGGTTGGCCATCGCCGCGCTGATGTCGCTGTTGGTGGTCTGCGACCCGCCCAGGAACCGGCCGTCGGGCGCCACGTAATAGGTGCCGGAGCCGGTGCCCGTGCCGTCCACCTTCACCTCGCCCTGGGGGGACGCGATCGCCCCGGCGTGCGCCACGCTGAACGCCGCCTCGATCTTGAGCGCCTTCACCCCGTTGCGGGACTCGGTGCCGGTGACGCTGTAGTTGGTGACGGTGCGGGTGGTCATGGCCACCGCCTCGTCGTTGCGGGGCAGGTCGAGGGTGTCAGTCCACGTGTCACCGACCTTCGCCCCCCGCTTCACCCGCGGGTAGAAGCCCCCCACCAGCGGATAGAAGCCGGCCAGGAGCCCCTCGGCCTGACGGACGCCGGGCCGCTCGACCACCGCGGTGAGCCCCGACACCTTCCCCTGGGGCGAGATCCAGCCCGTCCAGCGTGCGCCCTTCACGCTGTCGAACGCCGCGGCCGGCATCGGGGAGCCCGGCTCGATGGTCACCGAATCGAGCACGGCGGTGAGCGCCCGGCCGCCGGCACTGTCGTTGAGCGTCACGTTCAGGAAGCTCGACCATCCGAACGACTGCTTCTGCTCCGTCTGGCCGAGCGGGGTGAGATCGACCACCTGGTTGGCCTTGTAGTCGATCCGGTAGCGGGTGGTGTTGGGCGGCGCCCACGCGGGGGCGAGGGCGAGCGTGCCGGCGGCGAGGGCGGCAACGAGCAATGGGCGGAACGACATCGGGGCCTCGGTTTGAGGGGGGGAACGGACCGACCGGCCACCCGGCGCGGCGCGGGCGGTTCAGGACCGGCGGCCGGCCTGAAGGTCGGGCTTCGTCTTGCCGAACACCGCGATCAGCTCGTCGTCGCTGGTCACCCGGAGCAGCTTCCAGCCGAGCCGCGTCATGTCCGCCCGCCACGCGACGAGCTTGTCCCACTCGTCGGGGCCGGCCCGGAAGACCCGCAGATCGGCCACCTGCTCCCACGACTCGGGGTACGGCTTTTCGTCGGTAGCCCGTGACACGATCGAGCCTGCCGGAGGTCCCTGGCCAAGGAATGGTAATGGGGAAACGGCGAGGGCGGGAAGGTTGGCGACCTCCCCGCCCCCGAGACCGCGGCCCGAGCCGTAAGCCGAGTTCTGTTTCCCGGCGAAGCCGGGAGATGGTCATCTATCTGGGACGGTTGTCGCCAACCGCCTCGAGCGGCCTACCCGCGGCTGCCCCTCGGTCGCTTGCGCGTCCTCGGGGCTGGTCGGTGTGGGTCACACCTCGCCGCCTATTTGGCCTTGCTCCGACTGGGGGTTGCCGTGCCGCTCCTGTTGCCAGGAGCGCGGTGGGCTCTTACCCCACCGTTTCACCCTTACCGCCCGGCCGGTCGCCCGGTCGGGAGGCGGTTTGTTTTCTGTGGCCCTGTCCGTCGCCTCGCGGCGCCCAGGCGTTACCTGGCAGTCTACCCGGTGGAGCTCGGACTTTCCTCGACGGAGCCCCCGGAGGGACCCGCCGCGACCATCGCGCTCGGGCTCTGGTGTGTCCGATCCGCCCTCGAAATATACCCGTCCGGACCACCCCGGACCACCCGATGCGGACGAGCGCGGGCCGGCCCGGGCCCGCGGCGGCTCACCCCTCGCCGCTTACCCGGGCCAGCCCGGCTCGCGCCTGGCGGAGGAACGGCTGGAGCGCCGGGTCGGCACCCTCCCATTGATCAATGACTTGCCGGTACTCTTCCCGGGCCGCGTCCCTGCGGCCCAGCCGCTCGTAGGCGGCGGCCCGGAGCAGCCGCACCCGTCCCAGCAGCCCCCAGCGGGGGTCGAGCCCGTCCGTGAGGAACCGCTCCGGCTGGAAGTCCCGCAACAGGTCGATGGTGCGCTGGTAGTCGCCCAGCTCGTAGTGGACCTGGGCGCTGAGCGGCCTTCGGTATGCCTTCCAGTAGATCGGCGTCCCCTTGCCGACGGGCGGGTGCGTGATGGTGTCGGCTTCGCGGATGAGTCGCCGGGCCTGGGTGGAGTCGCGTCGGCCGAGGGCGAGGAGCGCCAGCACCTCCTTGGGCGGCACCCCGCCCCCCAACGCCTGGAGCTCGCCCAGCGCGCTCGCGTCGCCGGCGGGGCTCAGGAAGAGCCCGAGCGCGGCGATCCATCCGCCCTCGACGATCTCCGCCCGCTTCGTTGGGGGCGCGCTCCGGGCCGCATCCGCCGTGGCCTGCCAGAGTCGCCGGAGCCGGTCCACCGGCGCCCCGGTGGCGCTGTACAGATGGCCGAGCATCACCCGGCGCCAGTCGCGGTCGGGCGCGGGGACCTCGGTGTGGCCGTCCGGCATCTGGAGGGCGCGGCGCACGCCGTCGGCCAGGTCGATGGTCCGCTCCGCGTTCTCGAGATCGCCGGCGTAGGCGAAGACATTGGCGGCGCCCAACACGTCGCCCAGGGCGGTGTGCGGCAGGACGCCGGCCCGGAAGTCGCCGGGACGGGTGGAATCGAGCGCCCGCACGAGCGTGGCCCGGGAGCCGGCGACGTCGCCCGCCTCGAGCCGCACCCGGGCCTCGATGAACGGCAGGTCGGGGCGGGCGGCCGTGCCGGGTGTGCGGCGCATCTGCGTGAGCTGCTGCAGCGCTGCCGGATAGTCCTCGCTCGCGACATACGCCTCGATCAGGGCGGTGTAGGCCCGGGGGGTCTCGGGCTGACTCGCCACCCAGCTCCGGGCCGCGGCGACTGCGGCGGCGCGGGCCCGCTGCACCGCCTGGGCCACCTGCACGCTGTCGAGGCGCCGCCGGCCGTCGGGGCCATGGACCGGGGCGAACGAGTCGCCCGGCAGGAGCGCGAACGGCGGGTCGCTGCGGGCGGCCGAGGTGAGCATCGCGCTGGTGTGGTCCAGCGCGAGGTAGTACGTGGGATCGAGCTCGAGCGCCCGCCGGAACGCCCGGAGCGACGCCGTGAGCAGCTCGGCCCGCCGGGCGCTCGTGGTATCGTGGAAGTCGACGTCCCCGAGGCCGTACCAGGCGTCGGCGTCGGTGGAGTCGCGGCTCAGGAGCCGCCGGTACATCGAGCGGGCGGTGGCGAAGTCGCCCTCGGTGAAGGCCAGGTAGGCCCGGATCATGGTCTGGTCGTGCACCGGCAGGCGGGCCGCGTACCGCGCCGCCTTGCGGATCGCCTCCACGCCCAACGAGTCGTCGGCGCCCGACACCCAGCCCCGCGCGAGGGAGAGCTTGAAGTAGGCCAGGCCGAAGGTGGTGTCGATCGCCACCGCGCGGCGGAAGTGCCGCTCGGCGTCGGCCAGCTCCCAGCGATTCAGCCGCTCGACCCCGTTGAGATACGCCCGGTACGCCTCCAGCGATGCGGTGGTCGTCTGGGCCAGCCCCGGCCGGGCCCCGCCGGGAGCCCCCGAGAGGTCGAGGATCTGCTCGGCCATGCGGTCGAACATCGGCCGCACGTCGGGGGCGAGCCGGTCCTCGATCCGCACCAGGTCGACCCGCTTCCCGGTGGCGACGTCGAAGACCCGGGCCGAGAGGTGGAGCGAGTCCCCCGCCGCGGCAAAATCGCCCAGCACCACGGTCCAGGCGCCGGCCTCGCGCGCCAGGGTGCGCGCCATGTCGAGCCCGATGTCGCTCCCCGGGTCGAGTCGGTGGCGCCGCAGGAGGTCGTGCACCCGTTCGTGGTCCACCACCGACAGGTCGTTCCACTGCGCGAGGTTGAGCCCCAACATGTGGACGGCGCCCTCGCGGAGCCAATCGGTGGCGGGGTCCTGACGCAGGTTGTCGAACGGGAGCACCAGGATCGAGTGGCGCGGATTGACCCCGGCCGGCGGGCCGCCGGTCCGGCTGGTGGCGACGATGGCCGTCCCGCTCAACGCCGCCAGGGCGAGCGCCGCCGCCGTGGCGACCCGGCGACCGCGCCCCCGGCGCGGCGCGGCGCCCGGGGTCTCGGCGTGAAGCGCGCGGCGGAACTCCTCGCCGGTCTGCCAGCGGTCGGCCGGATTCTTGGCCAGGGCCCGCATGATCGCCCGCGCCAGCGGCCCTGCCGCGTCGGGCCGGAGCCGCTCGATCGGCACCGGCGGCTCCGAGATCTGCATCGAGGCCACCGCCGCGGCGTTGGGACCCCGGAACGGGGGCGCCCCGGCGAGCATCTCGTACGCCACCACGCCCAGGGCGTAGAGATCGCTCCGGCTGTCCACCGCGTCGCCCGCGGCCTGTTCCGGGCTCATGTAGGTGGGCGTCCCGACCGCGATCCCCTGCCCGGTGATCTGGGTCGCCCCATCCGCCGCCATCGCCCGGGCGATGCCGAAGTCGGCCAACATCGCGCGGCCGGTGGCGCTGTCGAGCAGCACGTTCTCCGGCTTGACGTCGCGGTGCACCAGCCCGGCCCGGCCCGCGGCATCGAGCGCCGACGCCAGGTCGGCGACGATCCCCCGCGCCACGTCGGGGGCGAGCCTCCCCTCCCGGTTGAGCCGGTGGCGCAGGCTCTCCCCGGGGACGTAGTCCATGACGTAATAGAAGAGCCCGGTAGCCTCGCCGGCGAGGTGGATGGCGACGATGTTGGGATGGCGGAGCCGAGCGATCATGCGCGCCTCCGCCGAGAAGCGCCGCGTGATCGAGGCGTGCGTGGCCAGCTCGGGGTGGATCACCTTGATCGCCACCGGGCGGTCGAGCGTCGTGTCGGTGGCGAGGAAGACCACGCCCATGCCGCCGCGGCCAAGCTCGTGCTCGATCCGGTACTGCGGACCGAGCGCCGCCTGGAGACGGGCCATGAGTTCGGTCGTCGCGGTAGTCACTGGCCGTGTCCCGATCGATCGCCTTGTCGCCGGAGGTGCGCTCGTAGCAAGATAGCCGCGGGGGGGCCGGAGACCAGTCGGTTTTTCCTTAGATGCCCCGCCTTGTCGGAGGGTTGCGCCGGGAGGCCCCCCGCGCGCCCGATTGGCCCCACCCGAAGCCGACCGGACCGGCCGAGGGTTGAGCGGTCGTTGAGGGGGCGGGGCTATGCTCCGGTCGTCCCGAGCCGGAGCGAGCCGTGGTCTACCGCCCCTCCGCCGCCTCCCCGCCCACGGTCGCCGCCGTGCTCCTCCCCCACGAGCGCTCGCGGGTCGAGGCGGCGGGGAACGGCTGCTTCGCCGTCGTCCACCGCGACTCCATCCCCGACGCCATCCGGGTGGTCCGGGAGCAGTCGGTCGACGCGGTACTGGTCTCGGTGCACCGCTGCGAAAGCCAGTTCGAGGCGCTCGACCGGCTGGTCCGGCAGTTCCCGGCGGTCCGCACCGTGGCCCTGGTGTCGCGGCACGACCCGGACGCGAGCGAGCGGCTCCTCCGCTTCGGCGCCACCGGCGTCCGGCAGGTGGTGGACGTCACCACCCCCACGGGCTGGCAGCGGCTGCGTCAGCTGGTGGGCCAGCCCTCCACCAGCATCGGCGCGCGGATACAGGCGCCGCTGCTCGAGGCGCTGGCCGAGGCGCCGCACGACTGCCGCCTCTTCTTCGAGGCGCTGGTTCGTCTCGCGCCGGAGACGATCACGGTCCGCCGGCTCTCCGCCCGCCTCGGTGTACGGCCCAGCACCCTCATGTCCCGCTTCCAGCGGGCCGGGCTCCCCTCGCCCAAGAGCTATCTCGCCGCGGTGCGGTTGCTGCACGCGGCCGCGCTCTTCGAGCAGGACGGGCTCTCCGTGGCCGACGTGGCGTACCGGCTCGACTACTCCTCCCCCCAGAGCTTCGGCCGCCACCTGCGCACCATGCTGGGGATCACGTCGTCGGAATTCCGGCGCCGGTTCCCCCTCGAGGCGGCGCTGGAGCGCTTCCTCACCCAGATGGTCGCCCCGTACCGGGAGGTGCTCGCCGCGTTCCACCCCCTGCCGGCCGGCACCTGGGACAGCGCCCCCTGAGCGGGCCGGACCCCGTCCTCCCGCGGGGCACCGGGCGGGGCTCCCGCGCGCCCGCCGGCTAGACCAGCCCCAGGCGGGTCACCGTGGTGAGGGCGACCACCGGGTAACCGGCACCTTCGATGGCGCTCCGGCCCCCTTCCTCCCGGTCGACCACCGCGAGGACGCCCAGCACCACGCCCCCCTCCGCCTCGATCGCGGCGATCGCCTCCCGGGCGGAGCCGCCCGAGGTGATCACGTCCTCCACGACCACCACGGCGTCGCCCGGCTGGAAGTTGCCCTCGATCCGCTTCCCGGTGCCGTGGGTCTTGGCGGCCTTGCGGACGCTGAAGGCGTCGATCACCGGTTCGTCGGCCGCGCTGGCCGCGGCCACGGCGTAGGCCACCGGGTCGGCGCCCATGGTGAGTCCACCCACCGCCCGCGGCGTCCACCCCCGGGCGCGGATCGCCGCCAGGCCGAGCCGGCCGATGAGCCGCTGGCCGGCGGCCGACATGGTGGTGAGCCGGGCGTCGATGTAATAGGAGGAGCGGCGGCCGGAGGCGAGCACGAAGTCCCCCCGGCGCACCGAGCGGGCCAGGAGCAGTCGGTCGAGGGCGGCGAGCTCCTCGGCGGCCGGCGCCGTCACTTCCGCCCCCGGCGGAAGAGGGAGCCGAACAGGCCGGCCTTGGGCGCACCCTCCTGCCGGATCGCGGTGCATACCCGGCGGGCGAATTCGTCCACCGTCTTGCACCGCCGCGACAGGTCGCGCTCCAGGCCGCTCATGACCGCCGCCTCGAGCTCGGGCGAGAAGTGGAGCCCGCGCCGGGCCTGGTTGAGGGGAATCGGCGGTTGGGAGAGGAGTTGATGGAAGAGCTCCCGGGGCGAGCGGCCCGGGTACGGCAGCGTGCCGGTCAGGAGATGGTAGGCGATGGTGGCCAGGCTGTACACGTCGGCCTGCTCGTTGACCAGCTCGCCGCTCAGCGCCTCGGGGGCCACGTACTGCAGGGTGCCGACGAAGAACCCGGTCCGGGTGAGCCGCTCCTCGGGCGAGACGTCGGCGTCGCGGGCGATCCCGAAGTCCAGCAGCTTGACCGTCTGGGTCTGCGGGTCGTACATGATGTTGGCCGGCTTGAGATCGCGATGGATGATCCCCTCGCGATGCGCGGCCCCGAGCGCCGCGCCGAGCTGCTCGATGATGGTGGCGACCAGCGGCGGGGCGAGCGGCCCCGAGCGGGTCACGAAGTCCTCCAGCGGTTCCCCCTCGGCCCACTCCAGCGCGAGGTAGTAGTAGCCGTCGCTCTCGCCGTACTCGTAGGTCTGCACGATGTTGGGATGCCTCACCCGGACCCCGAACTCGGCCTCCCGGAGGAAGCGCTTCACCGCGATCGGGTCCTGGGCCAGCCGCGGCCGCAGGAGCTTCACGGCGGTGCGACCGCGCGTCGGGTGCTCCGCGCGGTAGACCAGGGCGGTCCCGCCCTCCCCGACCTGCTCCAGCAGTCGGTGCCCGGCGATGACGCGGCCGACGAGACTATCGTGCTTCATGGGAACCGACCAAGGTACTCCCCTGCCCCGCCGCCAGCAAGGCGGCCCGATGCTTGACGGGTCCCTCCATCCCGCTAACGTTCGCGGTATCGATCCCTGGTGCGTCGCCCTCTCGAGGATACGCGTGACATACCCCCGCGCCGTCGTTTCCCTCGCCCTCTTCGGCACCGCCCTCTTCGGCACCGCCTGCGGCAGTTGGCAGCGCGTCGGGAGCTCGCCCGCCCCCAGCACGGAGCAGACCCTCACCCAGATCCTCGACCTGGCCACGACCTACCGCCGGTTGGGACGGCTCGCCGCGGAGGAGCCGGTGCCGTTCGTGGGCACGGTGGTCTTCGCGGCGGCGCCCAACGACTCGGTGCTCGGCGTCCTGGGGCTCTCGCTCCCGAATCGGGCCCTGGTCTTCCAGCGCGAGGAGCGGGGCTTCGTGGCCCGCTACCGGGTGGAGGCGACGTTCCTGCGGGCCGGGGCGGCCCCGATCCGGCTGGCGCGGGACGAGGTGGTCCGGGTGGCGAGCTTCCAGGAGACCACCCGGAGCGACGAGAGCATCGTCTTCCAGGAGGCGGTGCGGCTCGAGCCCGGCACGTATCGCGTCTCGGTGGTGGTGCGGGACCGCACCAACAACGAGTCGAGCCGGGCCGAGGCCGAGTACATCGCGCCCCGCCTCGGCGAGGGGAGCGTCTCCGAGCCGATGCTGGTCTACCAGGCCCGGAGCCGCCGACGCCTGACCGACACCCTCTCGTTCATCCTCAACCCCCGCGGCACCGTGGCCTACGGCGGCGACACCCTGAGCGCCTACGTGGAGGGCTACCGGTTCGCCGGCCCGGCCACCGTCCCGGTGGAGATCCGGGACGGGCAGGACAGCGTGGTCCTGCGGGACTCGATCCGGTTCGACGGCGGGAGCGAGGTGGAGGGACGCATCCTGCGGCTGCTGCCCGACACGATGCCGCTGGGCGAGCTGGTCGTCGCCGTGGGGCGGGGCGACGATCGGCGCCAGCAGACGGCCCTGGTGTCGTTCTCCCACGCCTGGCTGGTCACCAACTTCGAGGAGATGATCAGCCTGCTGCGCTACTTCGGCCAGGACAACCGGCTCGCCGCCATCCGGCGTGCCTCCCCGGCGGAGCGGCCGGCGCTCTGGCGGGAGTTCTGGCGGGACACCGATCCCGATCCCTCGACGCCGGAAAACGAGGCCATCGCCCAGTACTTCGCCCGGGTGGCGATCGCCAACCAGCGCTTCAACGACGAGGGCATCGAGGGATGGCGGACCGATCGGGGCGAGGTCTACATCACCCTGGGCGACCCCGACGAGACCTTCGACGCCAGCGCCACCAGCCAGGGCCGGGTCATCCGCTGGAGCTACACCAACGAGCGGCTCACGCTCTTCTTCCACGACGAGACCGGTTTCGGCCGCTTCCGCCTCACCCCCAACTCGCGCTCCGAATTCGAGCGGGTGGTGGGCCGCCTCCGCCGGCAGGCGTCGTGAGTCCCCATCACGTCCCGCCGCAGCTCTTCCTCATCGACGGCTACGCGCTGATCTACCGCGCGTTCTTCGCCCTCATCACGCGGCCGCTCCGGACCAGCAAGGGCGAGAACACGTCGGCCGCCTGGGGCGTGGTGAACTTCCTGCTCCGCCTGCGCGAGAAGTACCGGCCCGACTACCTGGCCTGGGTCAACGACGCCGGCTCGTCCTTCCGCACCGAGGCGTACGCCGAGTACAAGTCGACCCGCGAGAAGCTGGACGACGAGCTCCAGGCCGACTTCGACCGCTCGGTGGAGCGGATCGACCAGCTCCTCGCGGCCTTCCGGATCCCCCGGCTCACGGTGCCCGGCTACGAGGCCGACGACGTGATCGGCGCCCTGGCCACCGCCGCGGCGGCGCGCGGGCTCACCGCCGTGATCGTCTCGGGCGACAAGGACTTCTACCAGCTGATCGGGCCCGGCATCGCGCTCCTGAACCCCGGCCGCGGCGGTCCGGCGGCGGTGGACGAGCAGTGGGTCGACGAGCAGAACGCCGCCGAGCGGCTGGGGGTGCCGCCCCATCAGGTGGCCGACTACCTCGCGCTGGTGGGCGACGCCTCGGACAACGTCCCCGGCGTGAAGGGGATCGGCGGCAAGACCGCGGTGGAGCTCCTGGCGCAGTTCGGCGACCTGGAGACGATCCTGGCCCGCGCCGCCGAGGTGAAGGGGAAGCGGGCCCGCGAGGCGCTGCTGGCCCACGCCGACGAGGCCCGTCTCTCCCGCCGGCTGGTGACCATCAAGCGCGACGTGCCGGTGGCGCTCGACATCGAGGCGCTGCGCGAGCGCGAGCCGGACCGCGAGGCGCTGATCCGCGTCCTGGCCGAGCTCGAGTTCTACTCCCTGGCGAGCCGGCTCGGCATGACGCCCACCTCGGCCCTGGCCACGGCGGGGGCCGCCGCCGCGGCGACGGCGCCGACCGACGGGCCGGCGCCCGTGCCCGCCGACGCCGGCGCCGAGGCGCCGCCGGTGCAGGCGAGCGGCTGGGCCGGCTACCCGGTCACGATCGTCGACGATCCGGCCGAGCTCCCCCGGCTGGTGGAGCGGCTCCGCGCCGCCCCGATGGTGGCGCTCGACACCGAGACCTCCTCGCTCGAGCCGCACGACGCCGAGCTCATCGGGCTCTCGCTCGCGGCGAGCGAGGCGGAGGTCTGGTACCTCCCCTTCGGCCACCGCCCCCGCGGCGAGCTCGGCGCGCCGGCCGCGGTGCGGAACCTCCCCCCGCTCACCGATCCCGCCTGCGCCGAGCTGGCCGCCTTCCTGCGGGAGCCGTGGGTGCCCAAGGCGGGGCACAACATCAAGTACGACTGGCAGGTGCTCCGCCGCGCGGGGATCGAGCTCGGGGGCGTGGCCTACGACTCGATGCTCGCGAGCTTCGTGCTCGATCCCGGCCGCCGCTCGCACGCCATCGACCAGCTGAGCCTCGACCACCTCGGCCGGCCGATGCGCACCTACGGCGATCTCTGCGGCCGGGGGAAGCACCAGATCCCGTTCGCCGAGGTGGCGGTGCCCGACGCGGCCGCCTACTGCGGGGCCGACGCCGCCACCGTCCTCGCGCTGCGCGACTTCTTCGCGCCCTCGCTCCGGGACCTGCGGCTCGAGCGGCTCCTCACCGAGATCGAGATGCCCCTGGTCGAGGTGCTGGTCGACATGGAGTGGGTGGGGATCGCCATCGACCGCGAACTCTTCGCCCGGCTCTCGGCGGAGATGGGGGTGGAGCTCGAGCGGCTGGAGCGCGAGATCGCCCGGGTGGCGGGCGGCGAGCTCAACATCAACTCGCCCCGCCAGCTCGCCACGGTGCTGTTCGAGAAGCACCAGCTCCCGGTGCTCAAGCGGACCAAGACCGGCCCCTCGACCGACGCCGACGTGCTGGAGCAGCTCGCCGCCATGGGACACGAGCTGCCCCGGCTCATCCTGGAATACCGCGAGCTCCAGAAGCTGCGCTCGACCTATCTCGACACCCTGCCGGCCCGGGTCCACCCCCGGACCGGCCGGATCCACACGAGCTTCAACCAGACCGGGGCCGCCACCGGCCGGCTCTCCTCGTCCGAGCCGAACCTGCAGAACATCCCGGTCCGGAGCGCCCGGGGCGAGGCGATCCGGCGCGGCTTCGTGCCGGCGCCGGGCTACCGGTTCCTGGTGGCCGACTACTCGCAGATCGAGCTCCGGTTGATGGCCCACCTCTCCGAGGATCCGGCCTTCATCGAGGCCTTCCACCAGGGCGGGGACATCCACCGGCAGACGGCGGCGCTCATCTTCGGCGTGCCGCTGGCCCAGGTGACCCCGGAGATGCGGGCCCGGGCCAAGACGATCAACTTCGCCACGATCTACGGGCAGGGCCCGTTCGCCCTCAGCCGCCAGCTCGGGATCAGCCAGGAGGAGGCCCGGGCCTTCATCGCCCGGTACTTCGAGCGCTTCGCGGGGGTGCGGGCCTACCTCGACCGGCAGGTCGAACTGGCCCGGGAGCGGGGCTACGTGGAGACGATCTTCGGCCGGCGGCGCTATATCCCGGAGATCCGCGACCGCAACTACAACGTCCGCGCCTACGGCGAGCGCAACGCCCAGAACTCGCCCCTGCAGGGCTCGGCGGCCGATCTCATCAAGGTCGCCATGCGCAACATCCACCGGGCGCTGCGGGCGGAGCGGCTCGGCACCCGGATGCTGCTCCAGGTGCACGACGAGCTCGTCTTCGAGGTGCCCGAGGCCGAGCTCGAGGCGGCCCGGGCGCTGGTGGTGCGGCACATGGAAACGGTGGTCGAGCTCCGGGTGCCCCTGGTGGTGGACGTGGGCGTGGGCGACAACTGGCTCGACGCCAAGCGCTAGCGTCCCCGCCCGAGCGGCCGGCGCGCGCCCGGCCACCAGTTCCACTCGCCGGCCAGGTGCATGATCGCCGGCACCAGCACCATCCGGATGATCGTGGCGTCGAGCAGCACCGCGACGGCCAGGCCGAAGCCGAGGAACTGCATCGGCAACACCCGCGCGAAGGCGAACACCCCGAAGACCAGGATCATGATGAGCGCCGCCGAGGTGATGGTCGAGGCGGTGGCGCTCAGCCCCTCCATGGTGGCCTGGTCGTTCTTGCCGGTCTCGTCGAACGCCTCCTTGATCCGGCTCAGGAGGAACACCTCGTAGTCCATGCTGAGGCCGAACACCACGGCGAAGACCAGGACCGGCACCACCACGAAGATCGCGGCGGTGGGCCCCTCCAGGCCGAAGAGCCGCCCGCCCCAGCCGAACTGGAAGACCAGCACGATCAGCCCGAAGGTGGCGCTCACCGAGAGGGTGTTCATGACGATCGCCTTGAGGGGCACCAGCACCGAGCGGAAGGCGAGGGCGAGCATGATCCCGGTGGCGCCCAGCACCGAGAGGACGAGGGCGGGGAACTGGCCCAGCAGGTCGTCCTGGAGATCCACCGCCGCGGCGGCGTAGCCGCCCACCAGCACCGTGGCGCCCTTGAGGCCGCGGGGCGGCGACGCCCCGAGCGCCCGGGCCCGGCGCGCCAGGTCCATCGCCGAGGTGAGCGAGGTGGAGTCGGCCGGGATGACGTCGAGCAGCGCCACCCGGCGGTCGCGGCTCAGGTAGGCCTCCAGGAAGCCGGGATACTCCCGCCGGGCGGCCTCGAGGTCGCTGTAGAGCACCGAGTAGCCCAGCAGCGAGGTCCCCGGCCGGAGATCCACCAGGCTCCGGACCTGCTGGACCCGCGGGTCCGCCCGGAGCGAATCGGAGAGCGCCCGGAGCCCCCGCAGGCTCGTCGCCGCGACGGCCGAGCGGCCCTCCGGCATCTCCACCAATACCCGGATCGGCTGGATCACGCCGGCCACCCCGAGATCGTCGAGCGTCTCGACCCCCTCGCCCGAGTCGGTGCCCGCCGGCCACCAATTGTGCGCCGGCAGCCCGATCCGGATCCAGCAGACGGGCGCGGTGAGGATCGCGATCGTCAACCCACCCAGCACCAGCGCGCGCCGGGGATGCCGATTGAGGGTGCGGGCCCACTTCTCCCAGACCGTGGGGCCGTGGTACCAGGCGAGCCGGCCGGCCAGCCACTTCGGCCGATCGATGTGGCGACCCAGGATGGCGAGCAGGGCGGGGAGGAGGGTGATGGACAACGCCACGGCGACCCCCACCACGACGAGGCCGCCGATGCCCACGCTCCGGGTCTCGACCAGCGGCGTGGCGATCAGCGCGGCGAAGCCGACCACCACGGTGAGGCCCGAGGTCACCACCGCCATCCCGGCGGTGCGGAAGGTGCGGACGGCCGCCTGGGCCCGGGTGGCGCCCCGTTTGAGCTCCTCGCGGAAGCGGGTCACGATCAGCAGCGAGTAGTCGATCCCCACGCCCAGGCCGATCATCGTCGTGAGGTTGAGGACGAAGACCGACATCGGCGTCTGCCGGGCCAGCAGACCGATGAGCGCGAGCGAGATCGTGATGCCGAGGACGCCCACGAGGAGCGGGAGGGCCGCGGCCACCAGGGCGCCGAAGGCGAGCACCAGCACGATCAGGGTGAGCGGGAGCGAGCGGAGCTCGCCGCGGAGGCTGTCCTCGGCGCTCACCGCCCGGACGTCGACGTCGAGCGGTCCCCGGCCGGTGAGGTGCAACTCGTAGCGCCGGCCGTCGGGAAGCCGATCGAGCGTCTCGGCCAGGAGCGCGCGCACCGGTCGGACCAGCGCGCCCACGCTGTCGGGCCGGGGCACGTCGAGTGCCACGACCAGGAAGGTGGTGCGGGCATCCCGGCTCAGGAAAGTCGAATCGCCGGTGGTGAAGTAGGAGACCACCGACCGCACGTACGGCCGGCGGGCCAGCGCGGCGGCGAGGGTGTCGAGCGCGGCACGGGGGCCGGGCGCGTCGACGCGGTCCGGCGCGGCCACGGTGACGACCATGAACTCGCTCAGCGGTCGGTCGAACCGTTCCCGCAGCATCGCCTCGGCCCGGGCGGCCTCGGTGACCCGCCGACTGCCGCCCCGGACATCGAGGAGCTCAGGGGTATTTGGAGCTACTACTATGGCCGCGATGCCGATGGCGACCCAGCCCACCACCACCGCCCAGCGCCAGCGGATGAGCAACGAACCGAGCGCGGTCAGCGACATTCGCCGGCTCGCGGGGGAGTGTGGGGAGCGGTCACGTCTGTTCTAATATTTGACGATTTGACACACGCCAATACAGCCAAAAACGCTACAGTGTAAGCGCCTAGCGGTCGCGGCACCAGTGTTGCATATTTAGGCGAACACGATGCTCCGTCTCCTCCTGCTATCCCTCCTCGGAGCCCTCCTGCTCCTCCTGGTGGGAGACCAGGTCCGTCGGCACTACATCGTCGACGTCTCGGGCGCTTCGGCCTCCGAAGTCCCCCTGCGTCGGCGCCCGGCGACGCCTCGGCCCCCGGCCACTGGCACGGCCGTCCCCTCCCCAGCTGCGGCGGGGGTGAACGGTACCGCCACCGTGGAGCGCCTCGCCAGGCTTGCGATTCGCAAGCGGATCAGCGAGGACGCCCCGGCCACCTACATCGACTCGCTCCTGCTCACCACCGATTCGGTGGTCCGCCGCTGGACCGAGCGGGTCGCCGCCCCACTTCGCGTCGCCATCGTCGAGGGCGGCACCCCGGACTACCAGCCCCACCTCGTGGGCTACGTCTACGAGGCGATGCACCGCTGGGAGGCGCTCGGCCTCGGCCTCCGGTTCGACGTCGTCCCCGATACCACGGACGCCGACATCGTCGTCCGCTGGATCGACCGCTTCGACATCGACCGCACCGGGCAGGCCGATCTCGCCTGGGACCGGCTCGGCCGCATCCGCCGGGCCTCGATCCAGCTCGCGCTCCGCGATTCCGCCGGCACCGCACTCTCCGACGAGGCGCTGCTCGCCGTCGCGGTGCATGAGATCGGTCACGCCATCGGCCTCCCCCACTCCGCCGATCCCGAGGACGTGATGTATCCGGCCACCCGCACCGGCGTCCTCTCGCCCCGGGACCGCCGGACCGCCGCGCTCCTCTACCAGCTCCCCGCCGGCCCGATCAGCGACCGCGCCGACTGACCGCTCGCCGCCGTCGGGCGCCGCGTGTAGTCTTCTTCAGCCCGTCGTCGTCCACGCCCCGATGCCCCTTCGCGCCCCGCTCCGGCCCGTCTGGTCCCGTGTCGCGTCGCTCCGGCCCGCGCTGCGCGGCGTCGCGCTGCGCGGCGTCGCGCTCG
>DATLZT010000194.1:0-5251 GCA_035573835.1 Gemmatimonadales bacterium | reverse complement strand
CGGGAAGCGATGACGCCGAGCCGCCGCCGATCGGGCGGCGGCTCAGCGTCCCCGGCCCCGCACCCTACGGCGGACGCGGCAGGGCGTGCGGGGCCGCGAGGCCGCGCGGGCCGCGAGCTCCGCCATCGCGGCCCGGACGTCCTCCCGTGCGAAGTAGGTCGAGTCGTACTTCCACATGAAGAAGCCACACACCGCGGGGTGGCTCACCAGGATCGTCCCCCACATCGCCACCTCGGCGCCAGACATCGCCCACTTGCCGGCCTTGGTCCCGGGCCGCCCGCTCACCCCGGTCCCGCCGTCCAGCAGGTTGAGGCCGGCCACCAGCCCGAGTCGAAGTCGCCGGGCGATCTCCGCCTGCTCCTCGATGTAGCGCTCCGTCTCCTCGGGGGTCGTGCCGAAGCGGTTGGAGAACTGCGCCCACCCCGCGTCGAGGTAACGCCAGTCCCGCTTCCCTTCCAGGAACGTCATCGGCGACCGGACGAAGGTGGTCAGCTCGGGCCAGCGCGCCTTGCTATAGGCGGCCGCGGCCTCGATGTCCTCGAACGGCACCCGCGTGCCGTTCCAGTTGCCGCGGCTGTGGGCCTCGTCGAGGAGGTAGTGCCCGACGACGGTCCCGTCCCGGATATAGGGGGTGAGATCGACGTCCTTGAAGCGGTCGACCCGGCGCTTCCAGAGCTCCAGGCTGAAGGAGCCGTCGGGGTTCTGGTAGTACTTGCGGCTGCCGGCCAGGAAGAGGACCACCCGCACCCGGGCCGCCTGCGCCGCGCGGAGCACCGCCGCGAGGCGAGCCGGCTTGGCCGTCTCCAAGGTGCCCGTGAACAACGAGGCGAAGCGATCCGGCGGCAGGTGGTACGGCCCGAAGGGGATGCCCGAGGCGGCGGGGGGAGACGGATCGTTGCCGATCGTGGAGGGAGGTGGGTCGGGCGGCGGTACCTGCGACGGCGGCTCGCCGCTCCGCCGTGCGGCGCCCATCCAGACCAACGCCGCCACCCCGCCGATCACGGCCAGCGGCATCCGCCGTGCCCCGCCGGCGACCGCATCGTACCGCATGAGCCCATCCCCGAACGCGAAGGGCTCTACCGTACTGCCCGGTACCGGGGGCCGCAAGCCTCCCGAGCCGGGACCGCGAGAACGGGCACCCGGAGAGGCGGGTGCCCGTCGGCGGTCGCGGGGGTCGGATACCGGTCGGGCCTACATCCCCGGGTGGGCGGCCTTCCAGGCCGCCACCGCGTTGTCCCACACCGCGCGGCTGGTCGTGACCTTGAAGCAGCTCGGCACCCGCTCCGGATAGGGGCCGGATCCCAGCCACACGATCGTGTTGTTGGAGCAGCTCACCAGCGAGGACGGGATCTTCAGGTCGCCGTGGTTCGGCTTCTGGTCGATCCGGAAGATCGTGTTGTTGATCACGAGCCGGGTGCCGCGATCGCGGTCGTTATCCCACTTGAAGAGCGGGCCGGTCCCGGGGGCCGTCCCCCGGTAGACCTGGGGCATCGGCTTGAGCCAGACGAGCGAATTCTGGATCGTCACCGTCTCCTGCCGCCCGTCCACCGGGATGTCGACCCCGGTCCCCGGCCGCTCCGAAAGGAACACGTAGCAGCCCTCGAAGAACGTGTCGTCGATTAGCCCGCTGTAGAGCCGGTCGTTCTCCACGCAATCGTCGCGGAGCGTGGTGAAGCGGCTCCCCCGGATGGTCCAGTTGTCGGTGTACTCCAGGATCCGGACCCCGTCACCGTAGTTGTTGATCTTCACGTTCTCGATCACGAATCCGGGCGACTCCATGAACATCGCGGCGGTGGAGTGGGTGGTCCGCCAGGAGACCGAGGTGGAGAATGTGCCGGTGATCGACCCGCCCGACCAGCAGGCCCCCGGGGCGGAGGTGCTGCCCACCTTGACGGGGAACGCGGTGCTCCCGTACCAGGTGGCGGCCCGGGCGTCGATCCGGGTGGAGGGCTTGGCCGTGGTGCGGGTGTCGTAGGTCTTCTGGCTGCCGCTCAGGACCACGAGCGGCCCGGTCTGGCTGAGGCATGAGGTGGCGGAGGCGAGGGCCGGTTCCGCGCCCGGATCCGCCGGCGGCTGATCGGCGGCGGGTCCGGTCCCGCCATCCCCGGCGGAACAGGCGGCGGTGACGACGAGTCCGGCGAGCCACACCCGGGATCGCGCCCGTGCCAGGCGGCGCGCGATCTTGAAGCGGTACGTCATTCTACATACTCCTGACCTCGCTTTCGATTCCCAACCGTTCCCCTGACCACCCCGCCCCCCTTGGGTGGCGGCAAGATCGGGCGGAGCCTGGAGTGGCGCAAGTGGATAAAATTATACAGCCATAGTTTAGCCAATTTTCTTTAAGCTTATTTGACAAGTACTTAGGATGTACCTAATTGACAAATGTAACGAAATACTGCTTATTAATCAGACACAACTAGTTCGCGCTGACCCGGCGCCGTAGCACGAAAAAGAGCCCGGACATCGCCCGGGCTCCCTCCGCTGCCCCCACCCCCATCACGGGTCTTCGGGCGGCACCAGCTTGTACAGGAACTCCCCCCGGCGGATCATCCCGAACCGCTCCCGTGCCACCCGCTCCTGCACCCGCGGGTCCCGCTCCAGCGCCACCGCCTCGCGCTCCAGCGAGTCGATCGCCGCCTCGAGCTCGGCGATCGCCGCCGCCTGGGCCCGCTCCTCACGCCGGAGGGTGAGCCAGTCCCAGGTGCCGTACTCGCCCCCCTCCAGCGCGAACACGAGCGCCGCCCCCACGATCACCAACCCGACCCAGCGCGGCGCGCTCACAGCGGGTAGAGATCCTTCCCCGGATAGTGCGCGATGTCCCCCAGCTCCTCGGCGATCCGCAGCAGCTGGTTGTACTTCGCGATCCGGTCGGTGCGGCTCGCGCTGCCGGTCTTGATCTGCCCCACCCCCGTCGCCACCGCGAGGTCGGCGATGAAGGTGTCCTCCGTCTCACCCGACCGGTGGGAGATGATCGCCCCGTAGCCGTTGTTCTTGGCCAGGTCGATGCACTGCAGCGTCTCGGTCAGGGTGCCGATCTGGTTCACCTTCACCAGCACCGCGTTGGCGATCCCCTGCTCGATGCCGCGCCCCAGCCGGTCCACGTTGGTCACGAACAGGTCGTCCCCCACCAATTGCACCCGCTCCTGCAGCGCCTCGGTGAGGAGCGCCCACCCCTCCCAGTCGTCCTCGGCCAGCCCGTCCTCGATCGAGACGATCGGATACCGTCCGACCCACTCCCGATAGAGCTCCACCATGTCCTTGGCCGACCGGCGGCTCCCGTCCCCCTTCTTGAAGACGTACTCGCCATCCTGGTAGAGCTCGCTCGCCGCGACGTCGAGCGCGATGGCGACATCGCGCCCCGGCTCGTAGCCCGCGGTCTCGATCGCCCGCATCACCACGTCGAGCGCCGCCTCGTTCGAGGGCAGCATCGGCGCGAAGCCCCCTTCATCGCCCACGGCGGTGGAGAGCCCCATCGTGCTCAACACCTTCTTGAGCGCATGGAAGACCTCGACGCCGATCCGGAGCCCCTCGGGGAAGGTGTCCGCCCCGATCGGCACGATCATGAACTCCTGGGCGTCGACGTTGTTGGACGCGTGCGCCCCGCCGTTCAGGATGTTCATCATCGGGACCGGGAGGACGTGGGCCATCGGGCCGCCCAGGTACCGGTACAGCGGGAGCCCGCTCTCCTGCGCCGCCGCCCGCGCCACCGCCAGCGACACGCTGAGGATCGCGTTGGCGCCCAGCTTGCTCTTGTTGGGCGTCCCGTCCGCCTCCATCATCTCGGCGTCGATGGCGATCTGGTCCTCGGCCGCCATCCCCTCGAGCCGGGGCCCGATCACCTCGTTCACGTTCCGCACCGCCTCGAGCACCCCCTTGCCCCCGTACCGCTTGAGATCGCCGTCCCGCAGCTCCACCGCCTCGTGTTCCCCGGTCGAGGCCCCGCTGGGCACGGCGGCCCGCCCCTGGGCGCCGCTCGCCAGGACGACGTCGGTCTCGATGGTGGGGTTGCCCCGGCTGTCGATGATCTCACGGGCGTGGACTTCGATGATCGTGCTCATGGCGCTCGGCGTAAGGGTTGGTGTCGACTCCGGAAGGGTCCAAACGTAACCGCGCGACTTGCCGGCCGGAACGGGCCGCTAGCCACGGGCGCCCGCCCCGGCCGGCGCGGCGGCCTCCCGCCCGGCCCCGGCACGGTCCCGCAGGGCCAGCATCGCCCGGCGGGCCCGCTCCCGCAGGACATCGCGGTCCTCGTACCCGAGCCCCGCGGTGGGGATCGGCTCCCCCACCAGCACCCGGACCGGTCCCGGCCGGAAGACGAGACTCCCGCGAGGGAGCACCCGGAAGGCCCCGTCGATGTACACCGGGACGACCGGCACCCCCGCCGCGATCGCCAGCACGAACGCGCCCTTCTTGAAGTCGAGCAGCTCGCCGGTGCGGCTGCGGGTCCCCTCGACGAACACCAGCGCGGAGACGCCGGCCCGGATCGCCCGCGCCGCCTCGTCGTACCCCGCCATCGCGTCCCGGAGATCGCGCCGGTCGATGGCGATATGCCCCGCCGACCGCAGCGCCCATCCGAAGACCGGGATCCAGAGCAGCTCGCGCTTGGCGATGAAGCGGATCGCGCCCGGCAGGGTGACGAGCAGGGCCCAGATATCGACGAACGAGGTGTGGTTGGAGACGAGCACGTAGGGAGCCGCGGGGTCGAGCCGCTCGAGCCCGACGGCGGCGACCCGGAGCCGGTTGACGCCGACCAGCTGGCGAGCCCAGCTCCGGACGATGCGGTCGTAATGCCCGCTCTGGTGACGCACCCCGGCGAGCGAGGCGAGGATCACCCGGACCGCGTGCCAGAGGGTGAGCACCAGCGTGCTGAGCGCGAAGCGGATCGTGGCGAGCGCGATCATGGCGCGATCAGGCGAAGTGGTCGTGCCCCCGGAGCTCCGCCGGCCGCCCGCCGAGGAGGAACCGGACCCCCTCCCCCGCGACCACCCGGCCGACCCGGGTGAGCGGAATCCCCTGCTCCCGCTCGAAGCCGGCCGCGTCCGCGTCGGTGAAGCCTTCCGGCAGCGCCGCGAGCAACTCGTAGTCCTCGCCCCCCTCGGCCGCGAACGCCTCGGCCGGCTGCCCCGCCCGGGCCGCGGCCCGGGGGACGCCGGGTGCGCACGGGATCCGCTCCAGCTCGATCTCGAGCCCCACCCGGGACGCCGCGGCGAGGTGGCGGGCGTCGCCGGCCAGGCCGTCGCTCAGGTCGAGC
>DATLZT010000193.1:0-7494 GCA_035573835.1 Gemmatimonadales bacterium | reverse complement strand
CCCCGCCGAGCTGTTCGAGCGGTGGGGACGCCGCGATCCGATCGGCCTGTATGAGGAGTACCTGAAGGCGGCGGGCGTGGCGGCGGCCGAGCTCGAGGCGATCGAGGCGGAGGTCTCGGCGGCGGTCGAGCGGGCGGCCGGGGAGGCGCTCGCGAGCCGCGACCTGGCGCCGCGGCCGGCGAGCGCGCTCGAGGGCGTGTACGCGGACGGCCGCGCGGGCGGGGTCCCGGTCCGATCCCAGGCCTGAGGAGGTCGAGCATGCGCGAGGCACGGTTCGCCCGGCGGGGCGTCGCGCAGTACCTGCTGGTGGCCGCGCTGGCGCTCGTGACCGGCGCGGCGGCGAGCTGGCTGCTGGCCGGTCGTGGCGCGGGACGGGGAGACGCCCGGCGCCCCACCACCCACGGCGAGTGGGTCTTCATCCGGAACCGGAGCGGCGACTCGCTCCGGGCGTACGTGGCCTATCCCGAGCGCAAGGACCCGGCGCCCGGCGTCATCGTGATCCACGAGCTCTTCGGGCTCACGGCCTGGGAGCCCACGGTGGCCGACCGGCTGGCGGGCGCCGGGTACGTGGCGATCGTCCCCGATCTCCTCTCCTCGCGCTTCGGCATCACCCCGGCCGACCCGGACAGCGGCCGGAAGCTCACCGCCCGGCTCGACCGACAGGCGGTGGGGGTGGACCTCGACGCCGCCGCGGCCTACCTCCGCACGCTCCCCGCCGTCCGGAAGGAGGCGCTCGGGACCATCGGCTTCTGCTGGGGCGGCGCGATCGCTTTCTGGTACGCCACGGTGAACCCCACGCTCGAGGCGGCGGTGGTCTGCTATGGTAGCGCTCCGGACAGCGCCGCGCTCGCCCGGATCCGGGCGCCGGTCCTCGGCGTCTACGGCGAGGACGACGCCCGCATCAACGCGGACCTCGACCGGGTCACGCGGCAGATGCAGGCGCTGGGCAAGCGCTTCGAGCACGACATCTATCCCGGCACCGGGCACGGGTTCCTCAAGCCCGGCCGCCGCGGGTCGGACGGGCCCCAGGCGGCGCGTGCCTGGGACCGGGTGCTCGGGTTCTTCCGGACCCATCTCGGGGCCTGAGCGATGATCCTCCATCTCGTGCTGTTCCGCTTCCGGGCCGACGTGGAGCCGGAGCGGCTCGAGCGGGTCGGGCGCGCGCTGCGCGAGATGAAGCGGGGGATCCCCGAGATCCGCGACATCCGCTTCGGACCGAATCTCGGACCGAGCGCCGCGGAGTACCCCCACGCGCTCACGGTGCTGCTCGACGACATGGCGGCGGTGCAGCGGTACCTCGACCACCCGGTGCACCGCCGGACCGTGGACGAGCACGTCGCCCCGATCCGCGAGGCGCGGCTCGCCGTCGACGTCGAATGGGGAGGGTGAGGCGATGACCGGGCTCCTGCTCCTGCTCCAACTCCAGGCCTCGCCGCTCGGGCTTCCCCCGGACACCACCCGGCCGAAGCACGACGCGCTGCACTACGACATCACCGTGGTGGTGGGCGACACCAGCGGCCACATCGTGGGTCAGGTCGAGGCCACCTGGCGGATCGGGAGCCGGGAGCCGCTGGTGCTCGACCTCGACAGCGTGATGCGGGTGGTCCGGATCCTCCAGCCGGGCGGCGGCGGGGGGCGGCGGGGCGTCTGGTTCCGGGAGGGAAACCAGGTTGGCGTTCCGCACGAGCTCGGCCCGGGCGACACCCTCGTCACCCGGATCCGCTACCACGGCACCCCCCGGGACGGACTCGTCATCCGTCCCAACGTGTACGGGGTGCGGACCGCCTTCGCCGACAACTGGCCCGACCGGGCGCGGCGCTGGCTCCCCTCGCAGGATCACCCGGCGGACAAGGCCACCGTGAGCTGGCACGTCGAAGTGCCGGCGGGCTACCGCGCCGTGGCCAACGGGGTGCTCGAGCGGGTCGACACCCTCGTGCGGGGCCGCACCGTCTGGCACTACCGGACCGAGAACCCGATCCCGGTCTACACCATGGTCTTCGGCGCCGCGCCGTTCGCGGTGACCCCGCTCCCCGACGCGGGCTGCGCGGTCCGCTGCGTCCCGCTCTCGGTCTGGACCTATGCCCAGGACTCCGCCAAGGTGGTGGCGGGCCCGTTCCGCCGCGCCGGGGCGATGGTCGACTACTTCAGCCGCCTCATCGGGCCCTTCCCCTACCAGCGATTGGCCCACGTGGAGTCGAGCACGCGCTTCGGGGGGATGGAGAACGCCACCGCGATCTTCTACGACGAGAAGGCGATCGCCAACGGCACGCTCTCGGAGGCGACGGTGGCGCACGAGACGGCGCACCAGTGGTTCGGTGACGCCGTGACCGAGGCGGACTGGCGCCACCTCTGGCTGAGCGAGGGCTTCGCCACCTACCTCGCCGCGCTCTGGGCCGGGTACGCCGACGGCGACTCCGCCCGGGCGCGGGCGATGCGCCACGCCGCCCAGGCGATCTTCGACTCGCCCGCCACCGAGCGGCCGATCCTCGATCCGGCGCCGCCGAGTCTCATGGCGCTCCTCAACAGCAAGAATCACCAAAAGGGCGCCTGGGTGCTTCACTCGCTCCGGGGCCTGGTGGGGGACTCGGCGTTCGTGACGGCGCTCCGGCGCTTCTACGAGCGCCACCGCGACGGCACGGCGCTGAGCGACGACTTCGCGCGGATCGCCTCCGAGGCAGCCGGACGCGATCTCACCTGGTACTTCGCCCAGGCGCTCACCCAGCCGGGCTACCCGATCCTCGACCTCCGGTGGCGCCACGAACCGGGGCGGGGGCTGGTGGTCACCCTGCGCCAGACCCAGCCCGAGGCCTGGGGACTCTACCGGCTCCCCGGGCTGGTGCTCGCGGTCGACGGCGAGCGGCATCGGGTCGACGTCGAGGGGCGGGAGTCGGTGCACGTGCTGCGCGGGGTGCGGCGGACGCCCGCCCGGGTCGAGGTGGACCCCGACGGATGGTGGCTGCTCCGGGTGCGTGTGGCGCGATGAGGCTCGCGACGAGGCTCCTGCCGCTCCTGCTCGCGGCGCCGGCTGCGTTGGGCTCGTGCCGGGGCGCGATGTCGCCGCTCCAGAACCGCCTCGCCGTGGGGCAGGAGCCGTTCGTGGTCTTCGCCGCCCGGGGCGAGGGGGGCGAGGGCGATCTCTTCGCCGCCCGCGCCGATGGCGGGGCGGTGTATCCCGTCACCTACAGCCGGATCCACGAGGCCACGCCGGCGCTCGACCCGTCCGGCATCATGCTCGCCTTCGCCCGGGCCCGCTCCGCCGCCGAGTCGGACCGGGGGGCGGTCTGGGTGATGAACCTGCTCACCGGCCAGGAGCGCCGCCTCACCGAGCCCGGCCGGCTCGGGCGGATCGAGCGGATCGGCTGGGGGCGGGACGGCGCCACGCTCTTCCTCGAGACCGCCGCCGGCCGCTACCGCGTCGGTGCCCCGCCGGGCCCGGCCGAGCTCGAGCGGGTGGGGGGCGCGGAGGCGCCGGCGGCCGAAAGCGCGCTGGCGGTGCTCCTGGGCGAGCCCCCCCGGGCCCGGGTGACCGCCTGCCCCGCCGACTCGGCGGCCGAGCCGGCCGCGGGGAGCGCTCCCGGGCTCTGCGTCGAGACCGCGGGCGGGGAAGTCACGCCGCTGGCCGGGCGCGCCCGGGACCCGCTCCGCTGGGGCACCGATTCGGTGGCCTACTTCGTGGGTGACGAGCTCGAGGTCCGCCCCCTGGCCGGGGGCCGGACTCGCCGGGCCCGCTGGACCCGGCCGCCGGCCGAGCCGCGGGAGGCGACGTACGCCGCGGGGCGGCCGGCGGGATGATGCCGGATCACCCCGTGGTTGATGCGCCTTGGGGCCCCCGGCTATTTTCGGGGGCTTTTTGCTCAACTGGCGCTTCCAGGGAGTGGCACCGATGAAGATGCTGGTCCTCGGGGCGGGCCTGCAGGGCTCCGCCTGCGCGTTCGACCTCCTCCAGAATCCGGCCGTCACCCAGGTGACGTTGGCCGACATCAACCCGGTCAACCTGCCGCGGTTCCTCCACTCGGCGCCGGGGGGGCGGTTGGTGCCGCTCAAGCTCGACGTGACCGACGGCGCGGCCGTCCGGCGGGCGATGGAGGGCCACCAGGCGGTCATGAGCGCCATCCCGTACTACTACAATGAGGCGATGGCACGCGCCGCGGTGGACGTCGGGTGCCACTTCGCGGACCTCGGCGGCAACACCGAGATCGTCTTCAAGCAGAAGGAGCTCGACGCCCAGGCGAAGGCGCGGGGGATATCCGTGATGCCCGACTGCGGCCTGGCGCCGGGGATGGTGAACATCCTCGCGGCGGAGGGGATCCGGCGGCTCGACCGGGCCGAGCGGGTGAAGGTCTACGTCGGGGGGCTGCCCCAGTTCCCGGAGCCGCCGCTCAACTACCAGATCGTCTACTCGCTCGAAGGGGCGCTCGACTACTACACCACCCCGTCCTGGGTGCTGCGCGGGGGGAAGCGGGTCCAGGTGGACGCGCTGAGCGAGCTGGAGGAGCTGGAGTTCCCCGCGCCGGTCGGCAAGCTCGAGGCGTTCCACACCGGCGGCGGGATCAGCACGATGCCGTGGGCGTATGAGGGCAAGGTGGATGTCATGGAGTACAAGACCCTCCGGTACCCCGGCCACGTGGCGATCATGCGGCCGATCCGCGAGCTCGGGCTGCTGGATCTCGCGCCGATCGACGTGAAGGGGATCAAGGTGGTGCCGCGGGACGTCTTCATCTCGGTGGTGAGCCCCAAGCTCCGCAAGCCGGAGAAGCCCGATCTCGTGGCGCTCCGGGTGGTCGTCTCCGGCACCAAGGACGGCAAGCCGGCCCAGGCCGGCTTCCAGCTGCTGGACTTCGCCGACACGGCGCACGGGATCAGTGCGATGATGCGGACCACCGGCTATTCGCTGTCGATCACCGGGCAGATGCAGGCGGATGGGCGGGTGACCGCGCGGGGCGTCCACACCCCTGACGAGGCGATGCCGTTCCGTCCCTACGTCGACGAGCTGGCGAAGCGCGGGATCAAGGTCGTGGAGATGTGACGCTCGACTTCGCGGCGCTCTGGGAGGCGGCGCTCCGGTACCACGACTTCGTGGCCGCGAGCGACCAGCACCGCGGGCTGTGGGAGGGGCTCTACCGGATCGCGCGGATCCCCGACTGGGCCCGGATCGCGGCGCCCCGCGAGGGCCGCCGGTTCCTGGTGCTGGCCGAGGACTGGTGCGGCGACGCCTCGAACACCATCCCGACGCTGGCGCGGTGGGTCGACGAGACGCCGGGCCTCGAGCTCCGGATCCTCCGGCGGGACGAGAACCCGGACCTGATGGACCGGTATCGCACCAATGGCTCGCGCTCGATCCCGATCGTCATCGCGCTCGACGGCGGGTTCCGCGAGCTGGGGCACTGGGGGCCGCGCCCGCGCGAGCTCCAGGCCTGGGTGATGGAGCACCGGGGGAAGCTGGCCAAGTCGGAGCTCTATCCCCAGGTGCGCCGCTGGTACGCGAAGGACCGGGGCGAGACGACGCTCCGGGAGGTCATGGAGGCGGCGGGGCTTCAGAACATCCAGCCGCCGCCCACCGAGAACTCGAACCCGTCGGGCCCCACCCCGAAGTTGAACGGGTAGATCGTCGACCGCAGGATCCGGATCGCGAACCCGCCGCCCCCGCCGACCTGGAGGTCGTCCGTCGTCAGGCGGAACGGCTCCCCCTCGAAGACCCGTCCCGCATCGAGGAACGCCAGCGCGGTGAAGGCGCCGAAGTCCCCGAGGTTCAGGATGTCGTGCCGGACCTCGAGGTTGCCGAAGAGCACGTGCTTCCCGATCAGCCGCCCGGCGTCGAAGCCGCGGTGCGACTCCTCGCCCCCCAGCACCAGGACGTTGTTCTCCCAGGTCGGCACCTCGAAGCGGGCGTTGAGCGGCGGGGAGCCCCCCATGCCGGCCGCCACGATCCGCGCCGCCACGATCGTCCCCTCGCGGACCGGCAGGTACACCCGTCCGGCCGCGTAGAGCCGGGTGTAGTTCCCGCCGCCGCTCCCCACCTGCACCCCCGCGTCCAGGAACACGCCCCGGGTGGTGTTGTACTCGTTGTCCCGGGTGTCGAAGATCAGCGAGACCCGCCCGGTGACGTCGGTGACCTCCGGCTCCCGCCCTCCCGTGGCCGCCCGGAAGAGGGAGGGGCCGGGGAGGAGGTCGAACCGGCTCTCCTCGATCCCGCCCGCCACCGCCACCGAGACGCGACGGACCAGCCGACGGGTCACCTCGGCCTGGGCCAGGTAGCGGGTGCGCTCGACGCGGTAGAGGAACGGCTGGGCCTCGGTCTCCAGGTCCTCGTCATGTTCGGTGTCGTTCCCCAGGCCATAGAAGCCGAGCCGCGCCTGGCGGTTGGCTCCCAGCACCGCGCTGAACCGCCACCCCTCGGCGATCCCCGGGGCGCGGAACCGGAACGCCAGGAACCGGCTCCCCTTGAAGCCGAGCCCGGCGTCGGCGGCGAGGTTGGCGGAGAAGGGGAGCGGCGAATCGTAGTCGGCGAGCTGGCGATATTGCACCCGGAAGGCGAGCAGGGGGAACTCGTTGGCGCCGCTCGCGAGGTACGGGAAGTAGGTGAGTCCCCAGGGCTGGCCGAAGGGCTCGTCCGGCTGCCCTTCGTCCTGGGCCAGGGCCCGGGTCGGGGCCGCGACGACGAGCGGGGCCGTGAGGAGGACCGCGAGCAGCGCGAGGACCGGGCGGTGCCGGGGCGGCATCGTCACCTCGCGGGATCGGGATAGAGATACGCGGTGTCCCGGAGCGAGGCCTCGCGTCCGTCGAACGCGGCGTAGCGGCCCGGGCGCAGCGATGCCGCCCCCACCTCGCCCCGCTTGTCGACGGCGTAGAACGTGAGGTTGAACGACGGCGTCCCGTCGGGACGGAGGAGCCGCGGCGGCGTCATCCGGACCACCCGCTTGAGGGTCTCGAGGCAGGCATCGGTGGGCTTGAGCCCCCGGCGCATGTGCTCCACCGTGAGAAACCCGCCGCAGACCATGATGTTCGCCTCGCCCCGTCCGGTGCTGCCGGCGGCGCCCACCTCGTTGTCGGTGTACTGGCCCGCGCCCACGATCGGCGAGTCGCCCACCCGACCCGGGATCTTCCAGGCCAGCCCGCTGGTCGAGGTCACCGAGGAGATGTCGCCGCGGTCGTTCACCACGTTGAGGTTGATGGTGCCGGTGGGGCGGGCGACCATCCGCTCCGTGTCCGGGACGTCGAGCCAGTCGTCGTCCTTGCCCCGGTTGGCCCGCCAGGTGAGCCAGAGCTGCCGCGACTCGGGGGTGAGGAGGTCTTCCTCCTTGAATCCGTACGAGAGGGCGAAGCGCTTCGCCCCCTCGCCCACGAGGAGGACGTGGTCGGTGTACTTGAGCACCAGCTTGGCCACCTCGCTCGGCGTCTTGATGCCCTCGAGCGCGGCCACCGCGCCGGCGCGCTTGGTGGGCCCGTGCATGCAGGAGGCGTCGAGCTGGACCACGCCGTCCTCGTTGGGCAACC
>DATLZT010000192.1:0-4656 GCA_035573835.1 Gemmatimonadales bacterium | reverse complement strand
CGGGGGTCGGGCCCCCCTCGCCCCCGGACGTTCCGGCGCTCCGCAGGACCTCGCGCAGATCCACCAGGCGATCGAGCATGGCCCAGCGGAGGAGCAGCGTCTCCACCGCGAGGCGGGCACTCGCGCTCCGGCGCACCGAAGTCTCCGTCTCGCCCAGGAGGCGCAGCATCCGCAACACGTCGCCGGGCTCGAGCCGGTCGCGGTAGGCCTCCAGGGTACGGCGGAGACCCTCGGTCAGGTCGGACGGCGTGGCGCCAAGCTGGAGCATGAGCAGGGCGCGGAGGGCCTCGCCCACGCCGTGCAGGAACTGGGCGAGGTCGGCGCCGTCCTCCAGCAACCGGTCCACCAGCGGGAACACCTCGGCCGGCCGACGCTCCGCCACCAGGGCGAGGACGCGGCCGACGAGCTCGTCGGCCGGTACGCCGAGGACCTCCCGGACCCGCTCGGCCGTGACGGCGTCGTCCCCGAAGCTGAGGCACTGGTCGAGCAGGGAGAGGGCGTCGCGCATCCCGCCGTCGGCGTGGCGGGCGATCAGGGTGAGCGCGTCGGGCTCGTAGGCGATCCGCTCGGCGGCGAGCACCTGCTCCAGCCGGGTCCGGATGGCCGCCGCCCCGATCCGGCGGAAGTCGAAGCGCTGGAGGCGGGAGAGCACCGGCGCGGCTGCGGCCGCGATCTTGTGGGCCTCGGTGGTGGCGAAGACGAACACCACGCCAGGCGGCGGCTCCTCGAGGATCTTGAGGAGCGTATTCCACGCCTCCCGGGTGAGCATGTGGGCCTCGTCGACGATGTACACCTTGTGCCGCCCGGCCCGGGAGGCGGCGTACATGGCGCGCTCGCGGAGCTCCCGCGCGTCGTCGACGCCGCGGTTGCTGGCGGCGTCGATCTCCACCACGTCGAGGTTGGCCGCGCCGCTCCAGATCCTGGTGCAGCTCTCGCACTCGCCGCAGGGCTCGCCCTCACCCCGGTCGGGATCGCGGCGCTCGCAGTTGAGCGCCATCGCGAGGATCCGCGCGGCGGTCGTCTTCCCCACCCCACGGGGCCCCGCCAGCAGGTAGCCGTGCCCCACCCGGTGCCGCGCCACGGCGCCGCGGAGGGCGGCGGCGACGTGATCCTGGACCAGGAGGTCGGCGAAGCGTTTCGGGCGATACCGACGGGCGAGGGCGATCGACATGGGCAGTCGCTGCGGCGAGTCGCTGGGGCGGAATGGCGGGACGGCGATACGGGGCCGCGCCGGGGCCGGGATCACCGCCCGCTCGACGTTCCGCCGTACCGCCGCAGGGAAATGCCCCAGGCTACCCGAAGCGACACCGGACATCGCTTAGCGCTGCTACCGGCGAGGTCCTGACGCGGTTCGCGCGCCAGCGCCCTTCGGACCTGGGGCACCAACCAATATAACGGGTCGGGCCCTCCGGAGGAACCGCCGGGGCCGGTCAGTTCCGGGCGTATTCGATCGTCACGAGGAGCGTGCGCCGGCGGTCGGCGCCCGGTCGAGGTGTCGGAACGAGGGAAATCCTGGTGGTAGCCAACCCTTCCCAGGTCCCGGTATGACCGGCGCGCAGCCAGGTCACCACGGCGTGCCGTCCCAACTCCAACCCCTCCCAGGCGTAGCGCGTGTCGACCACCCGGGCCGTCACTTGCAACTTGCCAGTGGAGCCGACCTGCCCGCTCGCGCCAGCCAGGGGCAGCAGCACCGTGACGAGGAGCACCGAGAGCAACCGAATCGGGATCACGGCCCGACGGCGATGCCCCGAGGCCTCGTTGCAGCCAGCGTGACGACCGAGGAGAGCCACGGCGATGGTTCTCCACCATGGAACAGGGCGGCCAGGAACGAGTTACGCCGGTCCCCGGAGGAGGGACCGACGCGACTCGGTGACCAAGGTCACGACGGGCAACGGTTCACACCAGGCTCCATGTGGTGTCAAGAGTTGGTGCGATATCCAGCGGCGTTACCGTCAAGGGTTCTTACACCGGTAGCAGGATTTGAGCACCGCTGGCACACGGCTTGCCCCTCGCCGCCTGACGTGGGGAGCGGCAACTCCCCGACTGCGTTCACCGGCTAGGCGAAACTTCCATCAAGGAGAGGGGCAATGCGCTTTCCGACCAGAGTATCGGCAGCTCTCGTTGCGACCTTGAGCCTGCTGGCCGCCGAGGCCCGGGCCCAGAACAGCGCGAGCATCACCGCGACGGCCAACGTGTTGACCCCGCTGACCGTGGTCGGGGCGCAGAACCTGAGCTTCGGCAACGTCTTCCCCGGGCTCAACAAGACGGTGGCCGTGACCGACGCGGGCGCCGGTCGGTTCGACGTCGCCGGTCAAGCCAACGCCAACGTGAGCTTGAGCTTCGTGCTGCCCTCCAACCTGTCCGACGGGAGCGGCAACTTGCTTCCGATCGGCAGCTGGACCGGCGAGCACAACACGACGGGCACCGCCACCGGCGCGAACTTCACCCCGTCGGCCGGGGCGACCAATACCACGCTGAGCGGGACCGGCAACCTGTATGTCTTCATCGGCGGCCAGGTGACGCCGGCGGTGAACCAACCGGCCGGGCTCTATTCCGGCTCGGTGCAGATGACGGTAGTTTACTTCTAGTCGTCATCATCTTTTTCCCCCGATGGCACGCCGCGCCGACGGTAGGAGGACCGTTCTCCCGCCGCCGGCGCTGCCGCGTGCGGCCGCCGCGAGCACCGATGCGCACTGCCCTGCTCGTTTTCGTTGGCCTCGCCCTCGTGGCGGCGCCCCTCTCCGGGCAGGGCCGCCCGCTGCAGGTGCGGGGGGTGCGCTCGCTCTCGTTCGGGCTGCTGCTGCCCGGCATCCCGACGTCCACCGCGCGAACCGATCCGGCGCTCAGCGGCGAGCTCGAGATCCGGGGCGAGAGGAACCTGGAGGTGGTGGTGACGTTCGGCCTGCCCTCCGCCATGACCGGTCCGGGGGGCGCGGTGCTCCCACTGGCGTTCGCGGCGAACGACGCGGGCTACTCGGGACAGCAGAGCATCGGGAGCCAGACGGCGTTCGATCCCCGGCTCCCCTTTCGCGCCGTGTTGAGCCGCAATGGCCGGGGCTCGATCTACCTGGGCGGGACGGCGCTGCCGGGCAACGGCCAGCGGGCGGGGACCTACACGGCCCAGATCACCCTCACCGTGGCGTACACCAGCCCATGATCTCCGCGGCTCGGATCCCGGTGTTCGCGCTGGCGCTCGCCGCCGCGCTCCCGCTCCCGCGGCCGCTGGCGGCCCAGGGGGTCCTGGTGGCGCCGCATGCGGTCTTCATCGACCACCAGAGCCGGAGCGGATCGATCCTGCTCTACAACCCGAACACCGAGCCGGCCGAGGTCACGGTCTCGACGACCTACGGCTATCCGGTCACCGATTCCGCCGGGCGGATGTTGCTCAACGTGGTCGACGCGCCCGACTCGACCGCCCCGTCCGCGGCCGGGTGGGTACAGGCCTTCCCGCGCCGCGTCACGGTGGGCCCGCTCGAGCGCCAGACGATCCGCCTCCTCGCCACCCCGCCGGCCGGCCTCCCCGACGGCGAGTACTGGGCCCGGCTGGTGATCGCGGCGCGGGGCGGGAGCGTGCCGGTCGAGGGGGTGCCCGACAGCACCGCCATCCAGGTGGGGCTCACGCTGGAGGTACGGACGGTGATCGCGCTGCTGTACCGGAAGGGGGCGGTCGAGACCGGCGTGCGCCTGTCCAACCTGCGGGCGGCGGTGAGCGGGGACTCGCTCGAGGTGCGGGGCCGCCTCGAGCGGCGGGGGAACGCGGCCTTCGTCGGCTCGGTGTGGGGCACCCTGGTGGACGCGGCCGGGAGGAGCCGGGCCGAGTTCACCGCGCCGCTCGCGGTCTACTACGACCTCGAACCGCGCTTCACCGCGCCGGTGGAGCGACTGGAGCCGGGCCGCTATTGGCTCAGGCTGCGGGTGGCGCCGGAGCGGGAGGATCTCTCGCCCAAGGTGCTGCTGCCCGCACCACCGGTGAGCGACTCGGTGGAGGTGACGGTCCCGTGAGCCGCCGACGCGGGCGCCTCGGGCTCCTGAGCGCACTCGCGGTGGCGCTCGCCGCGGCCCCCCCGGCATGGGGGCAGGGCGGGTCGGGCTCGTTGGTGGCCGACGCCACCGTGGTGAACGCGACGGCGGTGGTGACGCCGCTCCGCAATCTCGTCTTCGGCACCGTCCCGCGGGGGGTGGCCACGACGGTCGCCCCCACGGCCGCCGCCGCCGGCCAGTGGCAGGTGAGCGGGAGCGCCAACGCGTTCGTGCTGATCACCCTCACCCTGCCGAGCCAGCTGACCAACGTCCAGGCGGCGCCGGGCGTCACCATGCCGATCACCTTCGGCGCCACCAGTGCCCGCTGGCGTCGGGCCAACAACAACCCGGCCGGCGCGACCGCCTTCAACCCGAACGCCGGTACCATCGGGCGCCTGGGCCCGCCCGCCAACCCGACGCTGTACGTCTGGCTGGGCGGCACCGTGACGCCGTCCGCCACCCAGTTGCCGGGGATCTATACCGGCAACGCCATCCTGACGATCGTCGTTTTCTAGCCGGGAGCCCCGGGGGATGCGTCGGCGGCGCCGGACGGTCGGCCTCACGATCCTGCTCCTGCTCATCGCCGGCATCGGGATGTGCCCCGGCGCGCCGCCGCCCGGCGCGCCGCCGCAGCCG
>DATLZT010000191.1:0-16632 GCA_035573835.1 Gemmatimonadales bacterium | reverse complement strand
GATCGGGTCGCCGGCGCCGAGCGGCACCTGGCGCAATCCGTCCCGCAGCGCCGGATGGGTGCGCCAGAAGTAGGTGCCCATGACCGCCGTCGCGAGGAGGTTGGCGACCAGCACCGACCAGAACGGGAAGAGATCGTCGCTCGCCTCGGTCAGCACGCTGATCACGCCGTAGAAGAACACCTCGAAGACGACGAACAGCATGACCAGCGCGAAGCGGAAGACGTCCTCCCGCTGCGCCCGGTGCACCAGGGCGGCGACCAGCACGCCGAAGAGCGCGAAGACGAGGAAGTGGAAGAAGGTGTAGAAGTAGATCGCCATCGGCACCAGGCGTTCCACCGTGGGGGTGCGGTCCCCCAGCAGCACGACCTGGCCGAGCACGCTCGGCGTGAGCAGCGGGCGGCCGCGGATCAGGTCCAGCACGAAGTACCAAACCACCACCGCGGCGCCGCCCAGCACCCCGGCGTCGGTTCCCTCCGCGATCGCGGCATGTCGACGCTCAGCCATGGTCCCTCCCGGGCGAGGCGTTGGGCCCTGGTGGAAGCCACCCTCCCTACAACTACACCGGCGCCCGTGGGACGCAAGAGGGTGGGCTCAGGACGGCTCGCGGTCCTGGGTGTCGCCCAGCGGGACGTCCCGCAGCTGCCGCCCGATCACCGGGTGGGTCCGCCAGAGGTAGACGATCATCGTGACCGCGCCGAGCACCAGCGCCACCCCGATGGACCACATCGGCAACCGCCCGCCGGTCTCGCCGCGCACCGCCGCCAGCACGCCGACGGCCCCGATCGCGACCACGAGGACGATGGACGGGATCCCCACCCGCCAGGCCGAGCTCCGGACGGTCAGGTGGGTGAGCCACGCCGCGAGCCAGCCGGCCACCACGAACCCGACGAAGTGCAGGAAGGCGTAGCCGGCCACCGCCCCCGGCTCCACCGCCCGGCTCGGCGTCTCGTCACCCTGGAGCAGGTACTGCCCGAGCTGGCTGGGCGTGACGAGGAAGCGACCGGTCAGGGCGTCGCCGAGCAGGAACCAGGCGGCCACCACCGTGCCGGCGAGGAGGCCCACGGCCAGGCCCTCCCGCATCAGCGAATGATCCCGCAGCGTCTCCTCGTAACGCATGCTCGATCTCCTTCCCGCCGCCGGGCGCGGCCGAGGTCCGCATCGAGGGGTCCTGCTGGATTACCCCCGACCGGGGGAAAGGGTGTCCCGCCCCCGTGGCGGGACGGAGCGGCGGGGTGCGGCTCAGTCGGTGGCCCGGCGCCCCTTGGTGCGGGGCGGCGGGCCCCGCCGCCCCTGCACGAAGGCGGCCACGAAGCACCCGAGCGCGATGACGAGGAAGAGCTGGCCCAGCGCCAGGGCCACGCCCTCGAGGAGGAGGATCATGCCGATCGACACGAAGATGGTGCCGACGGCGCGGAGGAACTCGTCGAGGTTCTTCCAGCCGGTCAGGCGGCCCCAGTAGATCGACGCCGCGAAGCCGAGCACCCCGAGGAGGAGCATGCCGTACCAGACGACGATCCAGAAGCCGCGGCCGAAGATCATGGGCCACGCCCCTCCCGACAGCGGTCACAGGGACACCGCTCGCGGAGCCAGCGGAAGGTGTAGATGCCGGTCCCGTGGCCGTCGCTCCACGTGATCCGGAGGCCGTACTGGCCCACCAGGGCGACGGCCAGCGGACGGACGTCGACCGGCACGGCGCGGGGGTCGAGCCGGGGCCGGCCGGTGAGCTCCTCCACGCACGCCGCGCAGGGACAGGCGAGGCGCAGCTCCCGGGCCTCGTACAGCGCCCGATGCCCCTCCCGGTCCCACTCGATCAGGATCCCCTCGTCCCGCCGGGTAATGGCGTGGGGGAGCAGCGGCTGCCCGGTCATGCGCGCCTCACCACCCGCCGGTGCCTGTTATAATTCGGCGTCCGTCAACCGACTCTCGACCGCCGGCATCGACTATGACCAGTACTGCCACCCGCGTGATCAACCCGTTCGGGGCCAGGGCGAAGGTGACCCTCGGCGCCGACGCCGCCGTCGTCTACCTGCTGCCCGCCCTGGCGCGGGAGGGGCTCGCCGAGCTGGACCGGCTCCCCTACTCCATCCGGGTGCTCCTGGAGAACGCCCTGCGCCACTGCGGCCACGGCATCGTGACCCCGGACGACGTCGCCGACCTGGCGCGCTGGGCCCCGGCGGCGCCGGCCCGGCGGGAGATCGCCTTCATGCCGGCGCGGGTGGTGCTGCAGGATTTCACCGGCGTGCCGTGCGTCGTGGATCTCGCCGCCATGCGGGACGCCATGGCCCGGATGGGCGGCGATCCCGACCGGATCAACCCGGTGGTGCCCTGTGACCTGGTCATCGACCACTCGGTGCAGGTCGACTACTACGGCACCGAGGCCGCGGCGCGGCTCAACGTCCAGCTCGAGCTGGAACGGAACACCGAACGCTACCAGCTGCTCAAGTTCGCCCAGCGGGCCTTCCGGAACTTCCGCGTCGTCCCGCCCGGCACCGGCATCGTCCACCAGGTGAACCTCGAGTACCTGGCGCCGGTGGTCCAACTGCGGCCCCAGCACGGCGAGCCCACCGCCTACCCCGACACCCTGGTGGGCACCGATTCCCACACCACCATGATCAACGGCCTCGGCGTGCTCGGCTGGGGCGTCGGCGGGATCGAGGCCGAAGCGGTGATGCTGGGCCAGCCGTATTTCATGCTCGTCCCCGAGGTGGTGGGGGTGAAGCTGGTGGGCGAGCTCCCCGTGGGCACGACGGCGACCGACCTCGTGCTCCGGGTCACCGAGATGTTACGCAAGAAGGGCGTGGTGGACAAGTTCGTGGAGTTCTTCGGCCCCGGGCTCGCCCGGCTCCCGCTGGCCGACCGTGCCACCATCGCCAACATGGCCCCCGAGTACGGCGCCACCGTGGGCTTCTTCCCGGTCGACGACGAGACGCTCCGCTACCTCGAGCGCACCGGCCGGGAGCCGGCGGTGGTCGAGCGGGTGGAGCGGTACGCCAAGGAGCAGGGGCTCTTCCGGACCGACGCCTCGCCCGACCCGGAGTACAGCAGCGTGGTCGAGCTGGACCTCGGCAGCATCGAGCCGAGCGTGGCGGGCCCCCGCCGGCCCCAGGACCGCGTCCCCCTCCGGGAGCTCAAGCGGAACTTCTACCTGAACCTCCCCGACCTCCTGAGCGCCACCGCGCCCGCCGCGCGGCGCGAGCTGGCCCGGGCGGAGTACTCCCGCTGGTCGGGGGAGGGCGGCGCCAATCCCACCCCCACCGAGCCGACCCAGGGGGTCCCCGCGTCGTTCGAGGGGCACGCGTTCGAGCTGCGGGACGGCGCGGTCGCCATCGCGGCGATCACCAGCTGCACCAACACCTCCAATCCGTCGGTGATGATCGGCGCCGGGCTCCTCGCCAAGAAGGCGGTGGAGCGCGGCCTCGCCGCCAAGCCCTGGGTCAAGACCAGCATGGCCCCCGGCTCCCGGGTGGTCACCGACTACCTGGCCGGCTCGGGGCTGCTGCCGTACCTCGAGCGGCTCCGCTTCCATGTCGTGGGCTACGGCTGCACCACCTGCATCGGCAATTCCGGTCCGCTGCCGGAGGAGGTGGCGCGGCTCATCGACGAGCACGCGCTCGTCGCCGCCGCGGTGCTGAGCGGCAACCGGAACTTCGAGGCGCGGGTCCATCCCCAGATCCGGGCGAACTACCTCGCCTCCCCCATGCTGGTGGTGGCGTTCGCGCTCGCCGGCCGGGTCGACATCGACCTCGAGCGGGAGCCGCTCGGCATCGGCGCCGACGGGCGGCCGGTCTTCCTGCGGGAGATCTGGCCCTCCCCCGAGGAGATCCGCGAGGCGACCGCCGCCGCCCTGAAGCCGGAGCTCTTCCGCAACCGGTACGCGCTCGTCTTCGAGGGCGACACCGCCTGGCAGGGTCTCCCGGTGCCGGACGGGAGCCGCTACGCCTGGGATCCGCGCTCGACCTACGTGCAGGAGCCGCCCTTCTTCCGGGATCTCCCCCCCGAGCCGCCCGCGCTCGCCGACATCACCGGAGCGCGGGTCCTGGTGTCGGTGGGCAACTCGGTCACCACCGACCACATCTCCCCCGCCGGGTCGATCCCCAAGAACGGCCCGGCCGCCCGCTACCTCACGGAGCACGGCGTCGAGCAGGTCGACTGGAACACCTTCGGCTCCCGCCGGGGCAACCACGAGGTGATGATGCGCGGCACCTTCGGCAACGTGCGCATCAAGAACCTCCTCACCCCCGACCGCGAGGGGAATTGGACCGTCCACCTGCCGAGCGGCGAGGTGATGTCGATCTACGACGCCGCCATGCGCTACCGGGACACCGCCACGCCCCTCCTGGTGCTGGCCGGCAAGGAGTACGGCACCGGCTCGAGCCGCGACTGGGCCGCCAAGGGCCCCGCCCTGCTGGGCGTGAAGGCGGTGATCGCCGAGGGCTACGAGCGGATCCACCGGAGCAACCTGGTCGGGATGGGGATCCTGCCGCTGGCCTACCAGCCGGGAACGACCCGCGAGAGCCTCGGGCTCACCGGGCGCGAGGTCTACGACATCACCGGAATCGCCGACGGGCTCGAGCCGGGCGGTACCGTCACCGTCAGGGCCCGCGGGGAGGACGGCAGGGAGATCGTGTTCCCGGCCGTCGTCCGGCTCAACTCCCAGGTGGAGCTTGAGTACTACCGGCACGGCGGCATCCTGCCGCGGGTGCTCCGGATGTTCCTCCACGGCACCGTCTGATCCGGCCGGGATCACCTGAAACGGACGACCCCCCGGGGATCGCACCCGGGGGGTCGTTTCATCGTGGGCTCGCCGTGCCGGGGCGTCCCTCAGGCCACCAGGTCCCGGAGCCGCTCCCCGGTCTCCCCTTCCCGGAGACGGCTCAGGGCGCGGTCGCGGAGCTGCCGGATCCGCTCCCGGGTGACGCCCATCATCCGGCCGATCTCCTCCAGCGTCCGGCTGGTGCCGTCCTCCAGGCCGAAGTAGAGCCGGAGCACCTTCGCGTCGCGGGCCGGGAGCTCGGCCAGCGCCGCCTCGATGGACCGGGTCTGGTTGTTGGCGAGGGTGGAGGAATCGGTGGCCTCCTGGTCGCCCGCGCTGAAGCGCTCCATCCGGTCGGTGCCGTCGCCATCCCGCGTCGGGTGGTCGAGCCGGACCGCCTCGGCGTTGAGCGCGCTCAGGCTGCGCACCGCCTCCGGGGTGAGCCCGGTGGCGCGGGCGAGTTCGTCGACCGTGGGCATCCGGCCGAGCCGGTCCTTGAGGAGCGTGGTGGTGCGGCCGAGGCGACTCAGGTCGGCGGTACGGTTGAGCGGCACCCGGACCGGCCTCCCATGCCGCGCCACGGCGGCCTGGATGGCCTGGCGGATCCACCAGACGGCGTAGGAGATGAACTTCACGCCCCGGTCGGGATCGAACTTCCGGGCCGCGGTCATGAGCCCGAGGTTGCCCTCTCCGATCAGGTCGACCAGGGGGACGCCGCGGTTCTGGAACTTCTTGGCCACCGAGACCACGAACCGCACGTTGTGCCGCGCCAGCTTCTCCTGGGCGGCCACGTTCCCGTTGAACGCCTTCCGCGCGAGGGCGATTTCCTCCGCGCGGGAGAGCAGCGGGACCCGGCTGATTTCCTCCAGGTAGAGATCGAGACTTTCGCGGCCTTCGTCGGCGGCGCGGGCGATCCGCGCCGGCCGCACCGGCCGCCGCTTGGAGCGCATTTTGGTGGGCACCTTCGCTGCCTCCTCGGGGCTGGATTCTCCACGCCAACAGCAGCGGAAATGGGGGCCTGCCAGGTGAGCAAACCGAAATTAACACATAAGTCAAACCAAATCAATAGCTTAGCTAAATTGGCCCCAGCTTTGGAGTTGCCGGCCTGCCTGGAGATGGAGCCACTGTCGCGCCACACCGCAACGTGAATCGCCGGGAGAATCCCCGGCCCCGCTACATTTCCGGTCATGCTCACCGATGCCGGCTACGAGCTGCTCCGCCAGCTCGCCTCCCCCGTGGTGGCGATCACCACCACCTGCGACGGTCGCACCAACGGGATGATCATGGACAGCGCGGTGCGAGCCTCGATCTCCCCCGCCCACCCGCGGCTCCTCGTGGTGATCCACAAGTGGCATCTCACCCACGAGTTCATCCGCCGCACCGGCCGCTTCGCGCTCCACCTCCTCCACCGGGGCCAGCTCGAGCTGGTCTACCGGCTGGGCTTCCGGAGCGGGCGCGACTGCGGCTATCGCAAGCTCGACGGGATCGCCTGGCACCCGGGGCGCTCGGGGCTCCCGCTCCTCGCGGACTGCCTGGCGGCGTTCGAGTGTCGGGTGGCGAACGCGATGGACGGGGGGGCGTCGACGATCTTCCTCGCCGACGTGGAGCACACGATGCAGGGGCCGGGCGGGGACCTGCTCACGGCGCAGTACTTCCGGGAGCACATGCCCGCCGCCTGGCGTCCCGAGTGGGAGCGGAACTACCGCGAGGCGCAGGAGCGGATCGCGCGGATGGCGGAGATCCGGACCGACGTCCGCTGGGAGCCACCCGCCGGCTCCGGCTGAGCCCCGGCCCCCTCGCCGGCGCCCGGGCGCGGCCGGTCCGCGATCCCGGGCCGCCCCTTCCGGGCATCCCGACCGGGCTGCTCGGCGAGGGCCGGCTTCGCGCCCCACCGAGGGTCAGGCGCACCATCTCGACGTCCGTGCCGGCTCGGAGTCCGTGCCGACGGACCGGGTCATCCCGGACGGCACCGCCGCGCTGACCCCCACGTCGGTCTGGTCCTGCCGCGCGCCCGGCGCTCCGGTGGCACCGGGTGCGGGACGATCCGGCCGGCACGTGGACGGTCTCCTCCGCCACCAACATCACGTCCTCGCGGGCCTTCCGCCGAGACGCCCTCGGGTCGCACCCGTCCTGGGCGATCGCCGGGGACGGCGTGACCCCGAGAAGCGGGACGAGAGCGGCCGTCGTGGGGGCAACGAGGCGGGTGGACGCCTCCCGTTGGCGCGGGACGCGATCCGGCACCGGGCCCCCGTCAGTGCAGGCCGCTGCCGCCGGAGAGCTGTTTGACCAGGTCGCCGATCACCTGCTTGGCGTCGCCGAAGAGCATCCAGGTGCGGTCCGCGAAGTAGAGCTCGTTGTCGATCCCGGCGAAGCCGGGGTTCTTGCTCCGCTTGATCGCGAGCACCGTCCGGGCCTTGTCGGCGTCGATGATCGGCATCCCGTAGATCGGGCTGGTCCTGTCGGTGCGCGCCGCCGGGTTGACGACGTCGTTCGCCCCGACCACCAGCGCCACATCCACCTGGGGCATGTCGGGGTTGATCTCGTCCATCTCCACCAGGTCGGTGTACGGCACGTCCGCCTCCGCCAGGAGCACGTTCATGTGCCCCGGCATGCGCCCCGCCACCGGGTGGATGGCGAACTTCACCGTGATTCCCCGCCGCTTGAGCTGGTCGTAGAGCTCGCGGACCTTGTGCTGGGCCTGGGCCACCGCCATGCCGTAGCCCGGCACGATGACGACGGAGTTGGCCTGCTCCAGGACCTGCGCCGCCCCCTCGACCGTCTCCGTCTTGTAGACCCGCCCCTCGCCGCCGGCGGCGGCCGTCCGCACCTGGCCGAACGCCCCGAAGAGCACGTTGGTGAACGAGCGGTTCATCGCCCGGCACATGATGATGGCCAGGATGAGCCCGCTGGAGCCGTCCAACGCCCCGGCGGTGATAAGCAGCTTGTTGTCCAGCACGAACCCCATCGCCACCGCGGCGAGGCCCGCGTACGAGTTGAGGATGGCGATCACCGTCGGCATGTCGGCGCCGCCGATCGGGATGATGAGGAGCACCCCGAAGAGGAGCGCGAGCGCGACGACCGCCGGGAAGAGGAGCGGGGCCCAGGGCGCGGCGGGGGCGGCGGTGAGCGCGATGCCGATCCCCAGCGCCAGGAGGAGCAGCCCGACGTTGCTCACGTTCTGCAGCGGGTAGGTGACCGGCCGCTGGGGGATCCACTTCACCTCCTGCAGCTTCCCAGCCGCCATCAGGCTCCCGGTGAAGGTGAGGAAGCCCAGGATCACCTCGGCCACGATGGCCGCCATGCGGAAGGCGGTGAGGTGCTCCGGCTCCTGGGCGAGCCAGAGGTAGTACTTCGCCGTGCCCACCAGGCCGGCGGCCAGCCCGCCGAAGGCGTGCGAGAGGGCGGTCCGCTGCGGCACGGCGGTGAGCGGCACCCGGGAGAGCGGCACCCCCACCGCGACGCCGGCCACGATGGCGGCCACGATCCAGGCGTGGTGGATGATGTCGGGCTGGGCCCAGGTGACCACGATGGCCAGGGACATCCCGGCGACCCCGGCGTACACCCCGCGCCGGGCCGTGGCCGGGGAGTTCATCCAGTGCAGCGCGAAGATGAAGAGCGCCGTCGCGAGGATGTAGGCCGGCTGGAGGATCGCCTCGATCATGGGCGGCGCTCCTCCCCCGGCTTCCGCTCGCCCTTGAACATCTTGAGCATCCGATCGGTGATCAGGAACCCGCTCACGATGTTCGTCATCGAGGCGAAGAGCGCGATGGCGCCCAGCACCCGGATCCCGAGGGGGTAGTCGCCGCCGGCGACGATGATCGAGCCCACCACCGCGATCGCCGAGATGGCGTTGGTGATGGACATGAGGGGCGTATGGAGGAGCCGGGAGACCCGGCGGATCACGCCCAGCCCGATGAAGGTGGCGAGCACCAGGACGAAGACCGAGGCCCAGAAATCCGTCATCGTTCACCCGCCTTGGCGAGGGCGTCCCGGACTCGCGTGTGGGTCACCCGGCCCTCGTGGGTGATCAACGCGCCCTGCTGGATCTCGTCCTCCGGCTCGAGCCGGAACGCCTTCTCCCGGGTGAACGCCTGCACGAACGCGGTGAGGTTCCGGGAGAAGAGGAGGCTGCCGTGGTAGGGCATGGTGGCCGGGAGGTTGAGCGGCGCGATGATCGTCACCCCGCCGACCTCGACCGTCTCCCCCGGCCGCGAGAGCTCGCAGTTGCCGCCGCCATCGGCCGCCAGGTCCACGATCACCCCGCCCGGCCTCATCGAGCGCACCATCTCGGCGCTGACGAGCTTGGGCGCGACGACGCCGCCGATGAGCGCGGTGGTGATCACCACGTCCGACTGGGCCACCTGCTCCGCCAGGAGCCGCTGCTGGCGGGCCCGATCCTCCGCCGAGAGCTCCCGCGCGTACCCCCCACCGGCCGCCGCGCTCTCCGTGAGCTCGATCCCCACGTACTTGGCGCCCACGCTCTCGACCTGCTCCTTCACCTCGGGCCGGACGTCGGTGGCCCAGACGTTGGCGCCGAGCCGCTTGGCGGTGGCGATCGCCTGGAGCCCCGCGACCCCCGCCCCGATCACGAAGACCTTGGCGGGAACGACCATGCCCGCCGCGGTCATCAGCATCGGGAAGTACCGGTCGAGCGCCGTCGCCGCCAGCAACACCCCCTTGTACCCGGCGATGCTGGCCATCGAGGAGAGGGTGTCCATCGCCTGGGCGCGGGTGATCCGCGGGATCGCGTCGGTGGAGAACGCCGTGATCCGCCGCTCGGCCAGGGCGCGGACCGCGGCGAGGTTCCGGAGCGGCATGAGGGAGCCGAGGTAGATCGTGCCGGGCCGCATCCAGCCGATCTCGTCCCGCCCCGAGTCCGGGAGTCCCGGCGGATTCACCTTGAGCACCAGGTCGGCCCCGCCGAGCAGCGCGGCCGGGTCCGGCTCGAGGGCGGCGCCGGCCTCGACGTAGGCCTGGTCGGGAAACCCCGCCCGCACCCCGGCGCCCGCCTCGATCGCGATCTCGTAGCCCAGCTGGACGAGCCGCTTGCAGGACTCCGGCGCGAGCGCGACGCGTCGCTCCCCGGGGGCGGTCTCCTTCGGAACGCCGATACGCATGGAGCCTCGGATGGCTGGGGATTCGGACCCAATCTCGGCGCCGACCCGCCGCCGAACAAGTGACGGTCAGAGCTCGAGCTTCGGGAGCGGGAGCCCCGGCACCAGCCCGCCCGTGAGCGCCTTGAGGCGGGCCTGGAGCCGCACCTCGAGCTCGTCGAGGCGGCGCCGCTGCTCCGCGACCCGACGGGTCGCCTCGGCCCGAAGCCCGTCGACCTCGCGCCGCACCGGCGCCACCTGCGCCTCGACCAGTCGGTCGACCTCGGCGCGCACCCGCCGCTCCGCGCTCGCCACCGCCTCGCCGAACAGCGCCTTGATGCGGGCGGCGATCGCCTCGTCGATGTTGGACCGCACCGCAAGCTGCGGCTTCGCCAGCGTGCCGCGCAGTTCGGCCGTCACCTCCAGCCGCTCCAGGCCGGAGACCACCCGCCAGACGAGCTCCTCGAGCTGGCTCAGCGCCCGTCCCGCGCTGTCCACCCGCCACGCCACCCGGTCGGCGGCGATGCTCCACCGTCCGGACACCCGCTCCCCCGTCATCGCGAAGTCGAGCATCACGCGACCGCGCCCCGGGTCCACCCGGAACGGGAGGCGGGGGATGTCGAACGCCGGGAGGCTCACGCCCGACGCCACCGCGTGGAGCGAATCGCGGAGCCGGCGCGTGAGGTGGTTGAGCACCGCATCCACCCGGAGCGAGGCCACCGCGGAGCCCTCGGCGGAGCGGGTGAGCCGGAGCACGGCCGGCCGGCCGTACAGCGCCGGGTAGGTCGTGACACCGCTCGCCCGGAGGGTGTAGGCGCCCCCCAACGGCCCCTCGCCGGCGATGGTGAAATCCACGTCGGCGTCGCGCAGCAGGAACGGCGGGTAGTCGCGCCGCTTGGGGAAGGTCACCGTGGTGCCGGAGGCGCGCAGCCGGTCGGGGCCGGGCTCGGGCTTGGGGAGCAGCCCCGGCGGCATGTGTTGCCGCGCCAGCTCGGCCCAGTACCGCGCCTCCTTGAACCGGTCGATGCTCACCTGGCCGAAGAACGCGCCGCTGATGTCGGGCGCGTCGAGGCTCGGGAGCTGGATCAGGCTCCGGGCGAAGGCGTAGTCCCGCCGGCGGGCGGCGTCGACGTCCCCGAGCCCCGCCCCCAGGAGATCGACTCCTTCCCGGACGCTGCGCTCGAGGCCCTCGACCCGGCGCTTGGCCTCCTCGATCCGGTCCAGGGTGCGCCGGACGTCCTCGACCGCCCGCCGGGTCCCCTCCAACCCGAGCCGGGCCGGATCGGCCTTGGCCAGGCGGTCGGCCAGCGCGCGGGCGGAATCGACGGTTCCCTCGATGTCGAGCGCCTGGAAGCCGGACTGGAGCGCCCGGCGAGTGGAATCGGCCCGCGCCGCGAGCGCCCTCGCCTCGCGGATGGTGCCGAGCTGCGCCGGGTCCAGCGCCAGTTGGCGCACGGTGTCGATCGTGGTGAGCTGCAGCACCGGGACGTCGAACTGCCGCGCCCAGCTCCGCACCTCCCGCAGCAGCGTGGGAGCGAACCCGTCACCCCGCGGCGGCTCGGCCGGGCGGGTGCGCCGGGTGCCGAAGCGCATCCCCCGCAGCGTGAGCCGCTCGATCACCAGCTTCTTCTCCGCCAGCGCCTCCGGGTTGAGCCGCACGGCGATCGCTTCGGCCTCGACCAGGTTCTTCATCGGGTCGAACGGATCGGCCAGCTCCAGCCGGCCGAGGTCCACGGCCGTCTCGCCGGGGCGGAGGTCCAGCGAGCCGATGTCGAGCTGGGTACCGAGCAGCTCGGTGCCCGCCTCCTCCGTGGTCTCCTCGAGCACCGGCTCGGCGAAGAGGACGGTGAGCAGGCCGAGCACCGCCAGCACGAGCAGGAGGACGGAGATCGCCCGCCAACGGAAGATGCGCGTCCGCATCGCCTCACTCCGGGCGGAAGAGCCGGTACATGTTGTAGACCTTGGACGCGGTGATGGCCTGGTAGAGCCGGGACCGCCGGACCCGCTCGCCCAGCGTGGCGCGGTAGCGCGCCACCCCGACCCGGGCGCCGAGGTAGATCGGGAGCGCCAGGACCAGCCAGGCGACGAAGCTCCCGAGGACGACGGTGTTGTTGAAGTTCGTGTACGGGACGAGCGGGGTGTTGTACCAGTCGGTCCAGAGCGGGACCAGCGACGGATGGTGGAGCAGCGCCGCGCCGATGCGGTCGAAGACCGGGTCGAGGAGGAAGCCCACCGGGGCGAAAACCGCCCAGCCGAGCATTGCCCCGGGGAAGGAGACGTTCAGTATGACAATGAGCGCGAAGATGACCAGATTATGGACGTTCACCAGCGGCGTGAGGCCCATCACGGCGCCGAGGGCGATCCCGGCCGCAACCTGGCCGGGTGTGCCCTCCGAGTGCAGGGCCTTGATCAGCGACTGGACCAGCTTGAGCAGCGTGAGCATCCGGGTCACCCCCGCGAGTCGTCGGTGCAAGCTATCGTCGGCGCGCGGGGCGCCTCAAGCCGAAGGGAGAGCGACTCCGTGGCAGGTACCATCGTGCCCGGCCCCGCCGAGCCCCGTGAGATGACTACACCGCTCGCGCGCGTGCGTGCGTTCGCGCCCGGGAGCGTGGGCAACGTGGGCCCGGGGCTGGACATCCTCGGCCTGGCCGTGACCGGGCCGGGCGACGCGGTGGTGGCGGAACGCACCAACGAGTCGGGGGTGACGATCCGCTGGCCGGGGCACCCCGACCTGCCGGTCGAGCCGGGACGCAACTCCGCCGGTCTCGCCGCCCGGGAGGTCTTGCTCCGGGCCGGCGCCGCCTCGCTCGGCGTCGCCCTGACGATCGAGAAGGGGCTGCCGCTCGCCGGCGGCCAGGGCGGGAGCGCCGCGTCGGCGGTCGCGGCGGCGGTGGCGGTGAACGCCCTCCTGGGCGACCCGCTCGACCGCCGGACGCTGCTCGAGGCCTGCCTCGCGGCCGAGGAGCGGGTGGCAGGCCGTCACGGCGACAACGTGGCGCCCTCGCTCTTCGGCGGGATGATCCTGATCCGCGACCTGGACGCGCTCGATCTCGTCCCCATCCCGGTGCCTGACGAGCTCCGGGTGGTGCTCGCCCACCCCGACCAGCGGCTCCCGACCGCCGAGGGCCGCGCCCGACTGCCGATGGAGGTGCCCCGCGCCGTGGCGCTGCACCAGGCGGCCCAGGTGGCCGCGATGGTCGCGGCGCTCGCCGCGGGCGACTACGCCCTCCTGGGCCGTGCGCTCGACGATCGCATCGCCGAGCCGGCGCGGGCCCCGCTCCTGCCCGGCTTCCGCGAGGCCAAGGCGGCGGCGCTGGCCGCCGGGGCGCTCGGGGCCTCGATCTCGGGGAGCGGCCCCACCGCCTTCGCCCTGGCGGTGGGCGACGAGCGGGCCCGGGCGGTCGCCGCGGCCATGACCGAGGCCTACCGAGAAGCGGGCGTGCCGTGCAGCGCGCGGGTGGCGCAGGTGGATCGGCGGGGCGCGCGGGTGGAAGGATGACGAGCCCGGCGCCGTCGGGCACGCTGCAGGTCTGCATCGCCTGCGGCGACGCGCTCCACGAGCTCGACCCCCAGACGCAGTGCGACTGCGGGGGGATGCTCGAGCTCGTGCATCCCGCCCCCGATGCCGATGCGGCCACGCTCACGCGTCGCTTCGACGAGCGCCTCGGCGCTTGGGCGCCCGAGGCCCGCTCCGGCGTCTGGCGCTACCGGGAGCTGGTGCTCCCCGGCGCCACGTCGGTGGTGACCCATCCCGAGGGGAGCACCCCGCTGCTGGCCCGCCCGGCGCTGGCCCGCTGGGCCGGGGTCGAGTGGCTCCGGCTCAAGCACGAGGGCCACAACCCGACCGGCTCGTTCAAGGACCGGGGCATGACCGTGGGCGTCACCCAGGCGGCCCGCCTCCGCGCCACCGCGGTGGCCTGCGCCTCGACCGGCAACACCTCGGCGTCGCTCGCCGCCTACGCCGCGCAGGCGGGCATCCCCGCCCTGGTCCTGGTGCCGGCGGGCCAGGTGGCGCTCGGCAAGCTGGCGCAGTCGATCGCCTACGGCGCCCGCACGCTCCTGGTCCGGGGCGACTTCGATGCCTGCCTCCGCCTGGTCCGCGCCGCGAGCGCGGAGCTGGGCGTCTACCTGCTCAACTCCATCAATCCGTTCCGGGTCGAGGGCCAGAAGACGATCGTGCTCGAGACGCTGCACCAGCTCGGCTGGGAGCCGCCCGACTGGATCGTGGTGCCGGCCGGGAACCTGGGCAACACCGCGGCGTTCGGAAAGGCGCTGCGGGAGGCGCGGGAGCTGGGCCTGATCCCGCGGGTGCCACGGCTGGCCGCGGTGCAGGCGGAAGGAGCGGCGCCGTTCGCCCGGAGCTTCGAGGAGGGCTTCGCCACGCGCCACCGGGTCCGGGCGGAGACCGTGGCCACCGCCATCCGGATCGGCGAGCCCGCGTCCTACGATCGCGCGGTCCGCGCCATCCGGGAAACCGACGGCGTGGTCCTCGCCGTCCCGGACGACGAGATCCTCGAGGCCAAGGCGGCCATCGACGCAGCCGGCGTGGGGTGCGAGCCGGCCAGCGCCGCGAGCCTCGCCGGCCTGCGCCGGCTCGTGGCCCGGGGCACGATCCGCCCCTCCGACCGGGTGGTGGCGGTCCTCACCGGCCACCTGCTGAAGGACCCCGAGATCCTCCTCCGCCAGCCGACCGGAGCGGCGCGCCGCCCCGGCCCGGCGTCCCCGATCGAGATCGAACCGCGGCTCTCCGAGATCGCCCGGCTCCTGGCCTCCGGCCCGCGTCAGGGGCCGGCGATGCTGTCCACCGCCGCCGCGAGCGCACGGTAGGCGGACGGATCGAGCTCCCGGAACGGCGCCTGACGATGGGCGATCCGCCCGCCGGGCGCGACCACGAACAACGTGCGGTTGTCCAGCCGCCACTTCGGGCTCCAGGCGCCGTAGCGCCGCCCCACCTCGCCATCCGGGTCGCTCAGGAAGAGGAACGGGTACTCCGCCTCCCGGGCCCACGCGGCGAGGGTGTCGGCGGGGTCGGCGCTCACCGCGAGGAGCACCACCCCACGGCCGTTCCGGAAGAGCGTCGCGTACTGATCACGGTACGCGTTCATCTGCGCGGTTCAGCCCTTGGTCCGCGCCCGGAAGAAGAACGCGATCACCACCGTCTTGTCCCGGAAGTCGGCGAGCCGGATCGGCTCCCGGAGCACGCCGTAGCGAGTGGCACCGGTCAGGGCGAAGTCGGGCGCCGGGGCGCCCACGGGCAGCGGGACGGTGTCCTGCGCCAGCGCGAGGCCGGGGAGCGGCGCCAGCGCCAGTGCGCCGAGCGCACCAGCGAGGGCGAGCGCCACGGGACGACGTCGTGACATGGCACCTCCTGCGGAGGGTCGGGTTCGAACCGCCCACCGGGGGAACACCCCTCCGGCGCCGGTGTCGTTACCCCTGGACGGGGCCGCGCGGCCCCGGGCCAACCGACGACAACCGAGGATACTATGGCAGACAGCGAGCGGAACCCCCTCGGCGGGAAGGGCGGCGCACGCCGCCGGCGCAACCAGCGGACGGAGGCGCCGGTTCAGCCCGGCGCCCTGGGGGACGACCAGCCCGACCGCGGCGACCAATTCCCGCCCCCCGACAGCGCCGAGCTGGCGCACCCGGCTCATCCTCCCGATTCCGAGGAGCGGTGACCGCTTCGGCCGCGGGGTCCGGGGCCACTCCCCGGGTCCCGGCCCGCGCGCGCCGTCGGGGGCCGCGACCCGGCTCTCGCCCGACTATCGACGGCGCGTCACCCGCCAGATCTTCCCGTTCTGATCCGCCGAGATGTAGAGCGAGCCGTCGGGACCCACGGCAACGCCGGAGGCACGGAGGGCCGTGGGGCCCTCGGTGCCGGTGGCGAACGTCTCGTACTCGCCGGTGGGCCGCCCGTCGCGGAAGGGGACGAACACCACCCGGTACCCCGCCTGCGGCAGGGGCGCCCGGTTCCAGGAGCCGTGGAAGGCCAGGAACGCGCCGCCGCGGTACCGCGCGCCGAGCAGCGAGTCGGCATAGAACGCGAGCGCCATGGGCCCCCAGTGTCCCGGGAAGGCGACCGCCGGGTCCTTCGCCTTGGCGCAGCGCCCCACCCGCTCGCCGTCGCCGCCGTACTCCGGCGCCAGCACCTTCCGGCGATGGGTGTTGCTGTAGTAGCAGTAGGGCCAGCCGAAGTCGTCCCCGCGCGATACCTGCACCAGCTCCTCCGCCGGGTTCTCGGCGTTCTCCTGGGCGCTGAATCCCCAGTTGTCGGAAAGCTGGTCGCGGCCGTGGATCGCGGCCCAGAGGAGCCCGGTGCCCGGCTGGATCGCCAGGGCCATGGCGTTCCGGAGCCCGGTGGCGAAGCGGCGCCCGTCCTCGAAGCGCTGCCCGGTGCGGTCGGCGGGGAACGCCCAGATCCCCGCCCGCCGCTCCAGCTCGGTGCAGGGATCCCGGCCCGGCGACTTCGCGCTGCGATCCCGCTCCTGGCAACTGTTGCTGCGCGACCCGACGTTCACGTACATCGTGCCGTCGGGGCCGATCACGAGACTCTTCGCGACGTGCCCCCCGTCGGCGGGGAGGTCGCGCACCACCACCTCCGGCTCGGCCGACGGGCGGAGCCGCCCCGGCTCGAGGCGCCAGCGCACGATGCGGTCGGGGAGCGCGGCGTAGAGATGGCCCTTCCAGAGCTCGACGTCGTTCACCGGCCCGGTGCCGAACGTGACCGACGCTTCGGGCGTGCCGTCGCCGTCGGCGTCGCGCAGGGCGAGCACGCCGCCCCCGCCGCTC
>DATLZT010000190.1:0-4669 GCA_035573835.1 Gemmatimonadales bacterium | reverse complement strand
GCCGCGCAAACCCGCTCCGGAGCGGCGCTCCCCGGCCGTCGCGCCAGGCGGCGTCTACCCGGAGCGTGTACGTGCCTCCCTGCCGGATCGGGGCGCCGGACTCGAGGTTGGGCCGGATGCCCCGCTTCACCCGACCCGGATCGAAGAGCAGGGTGAGCCGCCGCCGGGCGGGATCCCACAGCTCCTGGTCCACGACCAGGAACGCCCCGGACACCTCCCGTCCCCGCTCGTCCAGGAGACGCACCCGCCGGTACGCCTCCCCCAGGCTCATCGGGGCGGAGAACTCGAGGTACCAGCGGAGCTGGTTGGCCGGCACGACGTCGCTCGAGGGATGGATGGCGGTGACCACCGTGGCCGGAGCCGGCGGGGCACTCTCGCCGAAGGTGAGGTCCCGGGTGACAACCATCGGCCCCGCCTCGGTTTGCCGTCCCGCAAGCGGGCCGATCCGCCCCCGGTCGAACCGCACCGAGTAGCGAACCCCGATCGGCGGCCGGAACCGGGGAACGAACTCGACGGCGCCGTCGCTGATGCGATGCTGCCCCATTACTGGCGGCAGCCCCGGCGTCGACTCGGCCCCTGCCACCCGCACGGCGAGCACCTCGTTCCACTCGCGCGCCGACAGTCCGGCGCGCCGGAGCGCGTCCAGCTCCCACCGGGCCAGCCCCCGGACCGCGATCCGGCCGAAGTCGGAGCGCCCGGGATCGGTGCCCCCGTCGATCGTCGGAGCGGGAGCCCCGTCGGCGCTCCCGGCGTGGCGGTCGAGCGTCCGCGCGAACGCCCCCGCCATCGCCGCCACGATGCCGAGCCCGCACACCGCCCGGAGGATCACCGCCCCCGCCTCAGAGCCAGCGCTTCGAGTAGGTCACGAGCTCCACCGCCCCGGTCTCGAGATCGCGCCGGAGCACCAGCACCGCTTCGGGGCCGAAGTCGTCCAGGTGCATCACCCCCGCCGATGCCACCGGCAGGTAGGGAAGCCCCGCGGGTTGGAAGCTCCGCGAGACCGGCCGCGTCAGCTCCGGCGCGCTCGCCAGCGCCTCGGCGTCGAACAACGCCAGCGTCCGGGCATTGTTGGCGATCAGGATCCGCCGCTTCCCATCCCGCTCGAAGGCGATCATGTCGACCGGCCGGTTCCCGCCGCCGAGCTCGGCGACCGTCCTGCCGCGCAGGTGTCGCTGGCTCGCGAGATCGCTCCGCCGGAAGGTGGCGATGGGGGAGCAACCGTAGCCGGCCACGATCATCGGGGCGCCGCCCAGCGTCACCGCCACGAAGGCGGTGATGGGCGCCTCGGTCTCGTAGCGGTCGTGCGAGGTGTGGTAGATCTCGAGCGTGGTGAGCGCCGCCGGCTTGGTGAACGGGAACGGCACCCGCCGGAGCGCCGAGGAGAACTGCTCGTTCGAGAGCCCGGCGAGGTACACCTCCCCGTCGACGTAGGCGATGTCGGTCACCGTGAGCGTCGCCTTGGGCTGTCCCCACGGGGTCGTCTCGTCCCGCCCCGGGAGCGAGGGGATGGGGGTGGAAGCGTGCCGGATCCGCTCGAGATCGAGCACGCTCACCTCGCCCCGCGCGTCCACCCGCGCGATCACCGGCACCGCGTCGTCCCCGACGCCACGCGAGACCGACAGATAGATGTTGCGGGACCGGGGGTGGGTGGCCATGTCGTTGAACCGGAGCCGGTCCCGGGTGGTGCCGAGCGCGGCGGCGACCCGCGCGTCGAGCTCGGGGACGTGAAGCCATCCGGAATCGGCCGGCGCCGCGGCGTCCTGCACGTCGAGCGCGTGGAGCATGCCGGCACGGGAGTCGGCCACGAAGAGGGTACCCTCGGGGGCGAACGCCAGCTCGCCGGCGCTCCGGAGCGCCGCCCGGCCCACCACCATGCCCTCCCGATCGGGCGCGGCGGGATCCGGTCTGTCTGCCGGGCGCGGCGCGAAGCCCAGCGCGGCGGCGAGGATGAGCGCGGCGCCGGAACCGGCGACCACGCGGGAACGGTGAAGCATCGCAACCTCCGGTGGACGGTGACGGTCCCGCCGGGCGGATGCCGCCCGGCGCGCCCCACGATGGGACCGGGACGCCGAGCGGCCAAGCGCCGGGGGACGGAGCGCCGTCCGACGGGACGAACGGCGCCTCGCGGGGACGAACCGCGGAGGGATCCGCGTCGCGATCCGCAACGATTGCCCGCCCTCGGCGGCCGTCGTAGTGTTGGGCATGACATTCGATGCCGCGGGAGGCGCGAGCCCCCGCCTCCGCCGCCTGGTGCTCCTCGTCTCGGCGCTCTGCGTGCTCTTCGGCGGCGTGGAGCTGCTGCAGCAGCACGTGGGGAATTCCCTGCGCGGCGTGCCGTCGGAGCCGCGCGCGCTCGCGCTCACCTACTGGGTCCCGTGGCTGGTGCTCCTGCCGCTCCTGCCCGGCGTGGTGTTCCTGGCCGAGCGCCTGCCGCTCGACCGGGGGCGCTGGCGGGGAGCCCTGGCGCCGCATCTCGCCGCCATGCTCGCCTTCAGCGTGCTGCACCAGCTCGGCGCCGCGCTGGTGATGACGCCGGGGATCGCGCCGCCCCCGCCGAGCTTCGCCTTCCTGTTCGGGAAGCTCCTCACCTTCCGCTTCGCCATCGACGCGCTGATCTACTGGGGCACGGTGGGTGCCACGCAGGCGGTGCGCGCCTCGCAGGAAGCCCGCGAGCGGGAGCAGGCCGCCGCCCGGCTCGAGGCGACGCTGGCCGAGGCCCGGCTCGCCGCGCTCCGGGGCCAGCTCAACCCGCACTTCCTCTTCAACACCCTCAACGCCGTCACCACCCTGGCGCTCCGGGGCGACCACCAGGGCGTGGTCCGGGTGCTGGGCGCGCTCGGCGAACTGCTTCGGCTCTCGCTCGACGGTCGCCGCGGCCAGGAGATCCCGCTGGCCGAGGAGCTGGCCTTCCTGGAGCTCTACTTCGACATCCAGGAGATCCGGTTCGGCGGCCGGCTCACGATCGATCGCCGGATCGAGGACGACGCGCTGGCGGCGGCGGTGCCGACCATGCTGCTCCAGCCGATCCTGGAGAACGCCTTCCAGCATGGCGCCTCCCGCACCCCGGGACCGGTCCGGATCGAGCTCCGGGCCTGGCGGGACGGGGCCACGCTGCGGCTCGAGGTGCGCGACACCGGTCCCGGCTTCGGCGGCGTGCCGCCGCGGGAGGGCATCGGCCTGGGCAACACCCGGGCCCGGCTGCACCAGCTCTACGGCCCCGCGTACGCGCTCCGCTTCGCCGACGCGCCCGGCGGGGGCGCCGTGGTCAGCATCGGCCTGCCGTACCGGCCGCTCCGGCTGGTCACCCCGGCCACGACCGCGGGGGCGGTGTGATCCGGACCCTCATCGTCGACGACGAGCCGCTGGCGCGCGAGGGGCTCCGGGTGCGGCTCGAGCTCGAGCGGGACGTGGAGATCGTGGGCGAGGCGGCCGACGGCCCCGGCGCGGTGGAGGCGATCCGCCGCTCGCTCCCCGATCTCGTCTTCCTCGACGTGCAGATGCCCGGGCTGGACGGCTTCGGGGTGGTGGCCGCGGTGGCGGAGCACCACCTCCCGGCAATCGTGTTCGTCACGGCGCACGACCGCTACGCCATCCGCGCCTTCGAGGTCCACGCGATGGACTACCTCCTCAAGCCGGTGGCGGCGCCGCGGCTCCACGAGGCGGTGAGCCGGGTGCGCCGCGACCTCGAGCGCGGCGAACGGGGCGACCCCGGGCTGGCGCCGCTCCTCGCCGCCCGCGAGCGAGGGCAGGTGGACGCCCGGGGCGACCGGGCGCACGTGGACCGGTGGGTGGTACGGGACGGCGAGCGGTTCCTGCTGCTCCGCGCCGAGGAGGTGGAGTGGATCGAGGCCGCGGCCAACTACGTGCGGTTCCACGCCCGCGGCACCGCCTTCCTCATGCGCGGCACGATGCGCGCGCTGGCGCGCTCGCTCGATCCCCGCCGGTTCGTCCGGATCCATCGCTCCACGATCGTGAACCTCGACCGGGTACGCGAGATCCGGCGCGAGTGGCACGGCGACTACGACGTGGTCCTCACCGGCGGGCAGCGCCTCCGCCTGGGCCGCCGGTACCGCGATTCCCTCCTCCGCTGAGCGGGACCCCGCCGCGCCGGGCCGGCCCCGGCCCCGGGCGTCACCTTCCTCCCCGACCGGCTACCCAGTAGGTGAGCTCGGCCCACGGCGGCCGCCGTGGCCCCGGTAGCGGCACTTGCCACTCGGAGCCCCGTCGATGCGCACGTTCGTACCCACGACCCTGAGCACGCTCCTGCTCCTGGCGACCCTCCCCGATGCCTCCCCCGGGCAGCGGCCGGACCCGGGCACCGAAGCGTACCGCGCCGACACGGCGGCGCCTCCGTTCGTGGTGCGGCGGGTCGGGCGCGGCCGCCCCATGATCCTGATCCCGGGCCTGGCCTCGTCGGGTGAGGTGTGGGACGCCACCGCCGCCCGGTACCGGGAGCGCTACGAGCTCCATGTGCTGACGTTGGCGGGGTTCGCGGGCGTGCCGCCCGTCGCCGCCGACCCCTTCCTCCGCCGCCAGCGGGATGCCATCCTCCAGTACATCCGCGACCACCGACTCGAGCGACCGGTGTTGGTGGGCCACAGCCTCGGCGCGTTCCTCGCGTTCTGGGTGGCGGCCACGGCGCCGGAGGCGGTGGGGCCGGTCGTGGCGG
>DATLZT010000189.1:0-6141 GCA_035573835.1 Gemmatimonadales bacterium | reverse complement strand
CTCCGGCGCGCGCCGTCACCCGCGGCCCTCGCCCGGATCGCGCCCCGGGGCGATCCGTCCGCGTTCCGGAGCCGCTCGCTGCGGCCCGGCGCCAGGCGGTGGCGATTCCGGGACCGCCCGGACGGATTCCGGCGCCGCTCGACCGTTCGTGAGGCGCCTGCTCCGCACGCCACCTGTGGAAATCTCGATCCGTGGGCGAGTCGCCCCGGTCGATCGGCGAGTCGCCCCGGTCCCGGCCCGGTCCCGCAGCGCTCGAGACGGGGACGAAGCGAGCCCGTCGCTTCCGTCCCGTCCTCGCGCGGGCCCGGAGGGCACAGCCCGCAGGGTGCCGCCTGCAGGGCGCAGCCCGGAGGGCGTAGCCCGAAGCGCCCGAAGCAATCCGGTGGCCCCGGGTTCTCGTCATCGCAACGGCGCGCAGCGCCCGAAGCAACCCGGTGGCCCGGGTTCTCGTCATTGCGAGGGCGCGCAGGGCGCAGCCCGCAGGGCGTAGCCCGAAGCGCCCGAAGCAATCCGGTGGCCTCGGGTGACGGGATTGCTTCGCCCGCTGCGCGGGCTCGCAATGACGGTAGCTGGAACGACGGGATTGCTTCGCCCGCTGTGCGGGCTCGCAATGACGGTGCTTGGGAGCGGCGGGATGGCTTCGCCCCCGTCGCGGACTCGCCATGACGCAATGCGGCCCGTCCCGGCCCCGGCGGGGCTCGGCCCCGACACCCGGTCCCGCTCAGAACCCCCGCCGCACCACCAGCTTGAACGCCCGCGTCTGCCCCGGCGTGAGGAACCGCTCGATCTCGCCGGTGTTGCGGTTCTCGTTGAACGTGCCGAAGCTGGCGTAGGTCTCGTCGAGCAGGTTGGTGACGATCGCGGTCACCTCCCACGGGCCGCCGCTCCAGCCGAGCTGGAGATCGGTCGTGACGTAGTCGTCGAGCCGTTCGGTCTCGTTCGCCTCGTCTCCCCGGAGCCACTGCCGCCCGACGTACCGCACGTCGGCTCCGAGCCGGAAGCCCGCCGGGAGGATCAGCAATCCGCCGGCATTGATCCGGTGCTTCGGCACCAGCGGGAGCTCGTCCCCCTCCTGCACCTCGTTCTCGCCGGCGATGGGGCTCGACGGGTCGGCCTCTTCCCGGGGGCTGAAGAGCTCGGCCTCGGTCCGGAAGGTGGCCCGGCTGAAGGCATAGTTGGCGTAGAGCGCATGCCCCGCGCCGAACCCGAGCCGGGCGGCGAGCTCCACCCCCTCGCGCCGGGTGTCCCCGATGTTGTCGAAGTAGCCCTCGAAGAGCGCGGCGTCCGAGGCGATGAAGAAGATGTCGTCCCGCACGTCGGTGCGGTACACCGACCCGTCGATCACCGCCGGGCCCCGCACCCAACGGCCGCCGAGCTCGTAGGTGGTGGCCACCACCGGATCGAGCGGGGGATCGTCCCCCAGCGCGAACGGCAGCGGGCAGGGCGCGTTCTCGTCGGCGCAGGTGAGCTCGACCAGCGCCGGCGCCCGGAAGCTCTGCCCCGCCGAGGCGTAGAGCGAGCCGCCGCCGCCGAGATCGACGCTCACGCCGCCCCGGGGGCTTAGCCGCTCGAAGGTGCTCGAGGTGTCGGCCGAGGGGTCGAGCAGGTCCTCGAACGGGATCCGGATGTGGTCGTACCGGAGCCCGCCGGAGAAGGTCACCCGGCCGAGCCGGTAGTCGGCGAGCAGGTAGCCGGCCGCGTCCCGGCTGGGGCTCTTCACGTCGGTGGTGAGGGTGCGGCCCGAGGGGTCCTCGGTGAAGATCCGCACCCGGACCCGGTTCACCGCCCCGTCGAAGCCGGCCCGGAAGGCGAGGCTCCCCCGGCCGAGCTCCCGGCTCCAGCGCCAGTCGAGGTTGGCCCCCACGGTGCGGTTCTCGCTGAGCCCGCGCACGTCGGGGTCGGGCGCCTGGTTGACGTTGAACCGCTCGCCGTCGGTGCGCCGGTGGTAGAGGGTGGCCGAGAGCCGTCCCGGCCCAAGCGGGACGTATCCCGACACCGACGCCTGGAGCTGGTCGAGGTCCTCGAAGTCGCCGGTGGTGAAGTTCACCTCGGGCGTCCCGAACATGCTCTCGGGAAGCGACCCCGCCGCCTCGACGCGCGACGTGGCGCCGAACGCCTGGAAGCGGATCCCGCGCCGCGCGGTCCGCCGCCCCAGGTTCACGAAGCCGTTGTAGCCCTCGGCGCCGGTGTCCTGCCGCCAGCCGTCCTCCCGGCCGTAGCCCGCGCCCAGGTAGTAATCCCACCCCCGCGCCATGCCGCTCAGGGCGCCCTCGACGCTGGCCGAGCCGAACGAGCCCCCCGAGAGCTCGAGCTCGGCCTCCCGCTCCTCGGTGCCGCGCCGGGTGATGAGGTTGATGGCGCCGCCCAGCGAGTTGGGACCGAGGAGCGAGCCGGTGCCGCTCAGGAGCTCGATTCGGCTCACGTGCTCCATCGGCAGGAGGTCGAAGTTCACCTGCGCCGCGTCGGGCTCGTTCTGCCGCACGCCGTCGAGGAACACCGAGACCCCTTGCGGGAGGCCCAGCACCGGCCCGGCCGAGAAGCCGCGGGTGCCGATCGAGACCTTGTAGGGCGAGCCGAGGTCGTCGTAGACGGAGATGCCGGCCTGGGTGGCGAGCGCGTCGCCCAGCAGCCGCGGCTCCCAGGCATCGATCTCCTCGCCCGTCACCGTCGAGACCCGCGCCGGCACCCCGGAGCCGATGGCGGGCGCGGCGGTCGGGACGATCGTCCCCACCACCTCGATCGGCGCGAGCTCGACCACGGCGGTGGTGTCGGCGCGGAGCGAGTCGCCGGCCTGGGCCGCGAGCTCGCCGGCCAGGAGGACCGCGGCCACTGCCGCGATCGGGATCGGCCGGCCCGGGATCGATCGACGGACGTGCCGGCATCGGGGCGATCGGGACGACACCATGCCTCCCAAGGCTGTGACGAGCTAACGAAGCGGGGATCCCGCGGTCTCGTCGGCGTCGGCGGTCTCGTAGATCGCCGCCATGAGCACGCGGTCGGGCGGAGCGCCGATGACCAGGAGCCCGTCGTCGGGCGGGCCCCCGCCGTCGTAGTCGGCGCAGCAATGGCGGAAGGTGACGGCGCGCTCCGGCGCCGGGCGCCCGATGGCCGGCACCGGCCCGCGCTCGAACCGGACCGGATCGCCCGGCGAGTAGGCCCCGTTCCGGTCCAGGTCCTCGTAGATCCGGAGCCGCCGCACCTCCCGCCCGTCGCGGGTCACCACCAGCACGCCGTCATCCGCCACGCCGCCACCGTCCAGGTCGTGACAGCAGCGGTCCACCATCCGTGTCGCACCGGGGTCCCGCCGCTCCGCCCACCAGGCGCCTGCCGCGACGACCAGGGCGGCCAGCGCCGTGAGCGCGAGCCGCCGCGGCGGGCCGGGCGGCCCATCCATCCCGCCGCGCTCTCCCCGCGCCCACCGGCCCGCGATCTCCGGCCCGAGCGAGGCGCGCGGCTCGAAGGTGACCCCGCGGAGCCGGGTGTCCATCGCCGCGAGATCGGGAGGCAGGCCGGGATCGGTCACGGCCCGAGGCGCTCCCGGAGGCGGCCCAGCGTCCGCCAGAGCCGGCTGCGTACCGTGCCCACCCGCAGGCCGAGCACCGCGGCGATCTCCTGCGGCTCGAGCCCGCTGCCGTAACGGAGCCCGATCAACTCCCGCTCCCCGGCCGGGAGCGCGGCCACCGCGGCCAGGAGTCGGCTCACCTCCTCTTCCCTGAGCAGCCGCTCCTCGGGAGACGGGGCGTCGGACACCAGGTCCCGCAGCCCGCCGGTGGGCAGCGGGAGGTGGTCCCGGAGCCGGGCGCGGCGCCGGTGGTCGCGCAGCACGTTGCGGGCGATCGCGACGAGCCAGCTCCGGGCGCCCGCCCGCTCCGGCCGGTACCGCGCGGCCGCCCGGCAGGCGCGGAAGAACGTCTCCGCCGTGAGCTCCTCGGCCAGGTCGGGCGTCGCCACCTGGAAACGGAGGAAGCGATACACGGCGGGGCCATGCGCCTCGTACCACCCCGTGAGGATGGCGGCGTCGGATCGGACGGCCGGATCGGCGCGGGGGGGAGCCATCAGGGAGATATACGCACGAGGAGCGCCGGCGTCACCCGAAGCGCTCCACCAGACGGACCACGGTACGCCAATTCCGGGTGGTGGCCGGGACGCCCAGCGCCCGCTCCAGGAGCGCGTTGGGGGATCCCGCCCGCCCCCCGATCTTGCGGATCACCCCGAACGCCTCGCCCCCGTCCAGCCGGAACACTTCGGCGTCGCGGCGGGGAGTGACGAGCGGCATGGTCGGTCGGCGCCGAGGGGCCCGGGGGAGGAAGGTGATCGTCTGCTGGTGGACGTCGTCGGCGGGGGCGTCGACGAACGGATCCGACGCCACCAGGGCGGCCAGGTGGGCGAGGCCGCGGGTGAACCCCGGCTCGGCGAGCCCGCACGCCCGCCGGAGCCGGGCGGCCGCGCGCGCCGCGATCGCCTCCGCCTCCCGCTCGCCCGGCGCGGTGAAGACCACGTTCCCGTGGGTGAGGAACGACCGCGGCTCGCCGGCTCCCGCCGCGGCGAAGGCGCGGAGCAGCTGTGTCCGGGTCGGGCTCCCCGGGCGACCGAGATTGACGTTGCGGAAGAAGGTGGCGAAGCGGGAGGACACGCCAACACCACCCCGCCCCGGCGACCTCAGCGCGGCTCCGGAGCCCGGAGCCCCACCCCGCCCAGCGGTCGGGTCTCCACCCGGTTGCCGAAGCCGGCGATGAGGGGCCGTCCCTTCGCGATGGCGGCCTGGACGGCGGGAAGCGCGAGCGACGCCCGGTGGCTCTCCGGGCTGTCCCACACCTCGGTGACCCAGAGCGCGTCGGGGTCGGCGGGGTCGGCGGCGACCACGTAGCTCAGGCACCCCGGCATCTCGCGGGTGCCCTCCAGCAGGATGGCGGCGAGCGCGTCGCGCTGCCCCGGGACGGCGGTGATCTTCCCGATCAGTCCGTACATCGTCGCTCCGCGTCGAGTGGTGTCGCGCTCGGGGGTGGCCTGGGCCATGGCAAGCACCAGGTGCGTCGGCGCCCGCTCGACCGGGGCGGTCGCGTGGCGGCCGACCGGATCGGGCGCCTGTCCGTGCAACTCGCCCCCGCCAAGGGCGAGGGCCAGGAGCGGGATCCCGATCGCCGCGCGGGGTCCAGCAAGTCGGCTCGGCCGCGACACGTCTCCTCCGTCGAAGCGTTGCGCTGGCGGACGACGCGTCGCGCCGTGGGAGGGGGTGTCCCCGGGCGTCGTCCGGTGCCCCGGCGACCCCGTTCCCGGGATCGCCGTCACGAGCACAAGGATATCGGCGTCAGGCGAGGGCGCAATCCCGCCGGTCCCGCGCCGCGACGGGGCGGACGGCGGCGGGTCCCGCTCGACCCGCCGGGCCGGTCAGAACCGGAGCCGGACCCCGGCCGTGACGGGCCAGACCCAGGAGTTGTCCGTGGTCAGCTCGTCCTCGTCGCTGAAGGCGATGTCGCCCTGGGGCGAGACCACCACCGCAACCGCCGGCGTGAAGTGGTAGGCGACCTTGCCGCCGGCGTTGACCGCGAAGTAGGTGTTGGTCTCGCCCTCCTCCACGTCGAACGTCACCGCCCCGGCGCCCAGGTTCACCAGCGCTTCCCAGCCCCGGTCGCGCGGTCCGGTGAACGAGTACCCGACCTTCCCCATGTAGTGCAGCGTGTTGATGTCGACCTCCCCCGTCAGGTCGTCCTCGTGCCGGCCGAAGTCGAACTCGCCCATCAGCACCCAGTTCGGCGCGAGCTGGTAGCCGAGGGTGGCGCCGAAGGATGGTCCCACCTCGACGACGTCGGCGATGTCGAAGGTGGGCACCACGGCGCCGCCTCGGCCCTCCACGAAGAACCGCCGCTCGACGGGCAGTTGGGCGCCCAGCGGGGCGGTCGCGAGCGCGGCGAGGAGCGCCAGCGCGAGGCACACCGGTCCGGCGCGTGGCGCCCTGGCGGCGCCGCCCGGGATGAGGAGCTGTTCCATGGGGACTCTCCCGCGATTGGGGGTGGAGGCCCGCCCGGCGACGGGCGGACCGCGCGATCGGCGGCGTGCCGGGCCCGGGGGCGCTCGGGCCCCGCCGGCGGGCGTGGCGCGCGTCAGGCGCGTGCCGCCTGGGGCGTCGGCGTCCAGCGGCGG
>DATLZT010000188.1:0-7456 GCA_035573835.1 Gemmatimonadales bacterium | reverse complement strand
GACTCGCCCGTCGCCACCGCCGTCCGCTGCCGCCGGTCCCGACCGAGCGCGCCGCGCCGGTCGTCCCGGGTCCGCCGCTCGGCGCGACGCCGTTCGGATGCCGGGCCGCGGGCGCCCGACCCGGCACCGAGTTCGCCCAGGCTCCCCCGGCCGTTGCCAAGGCGCTGGCGCTCGGCCACCACCTCGCGGTAGACCGCGACGGTGCGCTCCAGGGTGCGCTCGAGCGTGAACTCCTCCTCGTACCGCGCGCGCGCATTCTCGCCCAGGCAGACCCGGAGTTCGGGGTACATGATCAGCTGCTGGAGACGCAGTCGGATCAGCTCCTCGTCGCCCCGGGGGACCAGAAAGCCGTCCACGCCGTCCTCGAGGGACTCCCGCACCCCGCCCACGTCGGTCGCGAGCACCGGCAACCCCGCGCGCATCGCCTCGAGAATGCTTCGCGGGAAGCCTTCCCAGTGGGAGCAGAGCGAGAAGACCTGGGCCGCCGCCAGGCGGCTGGCGACGTCCCGTTGCGCTCCCCAGAAGTGGACCCGGTCCCCGATCCCGAGCTCGGCGGCGAGCTGCTCCATCGCGGAGCGGAGGGGGCCGTCACCGATCAGGTCGAGCTCCCAGGCGAGGTCGGCGAGTGGCGCCAGCGCGCGGAGCAGGGTGCCATGGTCCTTCTGTTCCTCGAATCGCGCCACCATCACCAGCCGCACCGGGTCCCGGCCGGGCGCGGCGCGATGGTACGGGGCCACGTCCGGCATCCCGTTGTGGATCGTCACGATCTTCGACTCGTCGGCGATCCCGTGCCGGAGGGCGAGGTAGCGGTCATAGTGGGAGACGGTGATGATCCGATCGGCGAACGGCGCGGCCAGCCGCTCGGCCCAGCGGTAGATCCGCGCCGCGTCAACCGGCACCCCCGGGGTGAACGACCACCCGTGGGCGGTGAAGATCACCGGGATCCCCAGACTCCACGCGGCGAGGCGGCCCAGCCACCCCGCCTTCGACGAGTGGGTGGAGATGAGCTGCGGGCGGATGTGCTGGAGGGCGCTCCGGATCTCGTAGAGCGCCCGCGCCTCGTCGGCCGGGTGGATCGCTCGGCAGAGGTGGGGCAGGGCGACATAGGGAATGCCGTTGCTCGCGAGCTCGTCGGTGAACGGACCGAGCCCCCCGGTGACGACCACCACCTCGTGGCCCAAGCCGCGAAGGCTCTGGGCAAGGTCGCGGACGTGGACATGGGCGCCACCGATCGAGTCTGAGCGAGTGATCACGTAAGCGATGCGCATGAGGGGACCTTGGGACGCGGGGTGAAAGCGGTGGCGGGCGTCGCCGGCGTACCGAATCGGCGACGTCGGAAGGGCGTGGGCGAGTCGATTCCCGCGTTCGCCACACGTTGTGTTGTGTTTAACTTTTAGAGGGTTGACAATTTTTGCACGGTGCCGGATATACTATTGTGCCTCGTTCCAGTAACGGCAAGAGGGAATCCTAAGCGGCCATCGTCATTCGCGTATTTCGCCGGAATGCACGCAGAGTGCAGATGGGTGCGCCTTCGCGCGATCCGGCGATGTCGATCGTTGCCCGATAGCGGGGGCGGGTAACCGGTTCCCACCGTCGATCCGCCGACTCGCCATCCCCATCCGAGCGGTGTCGGCTCGACCGCCACGGTCGTTCCGCATCTTGCCGTTTCCCAACGCCGGCGGTCCCCCTCCGTCGGCAGGCAAGGCGGGTGATCTGTGCGCGCCTCCGGCTGGCACCTCGGTGTCCTCGCCGCCCTCTTCCTCCTCCCGCCCGCGGCGGCGGTCGGCCAACGAGCCGACCGGACCGTCGGCGGGAACGGCGCCCCCGGCCAGGTCGACGAGATCGTGCTCTCGCCCGGTGATTCGGTGCGCCTCGTCGTCTGGCGCAAGCCCGAGCTGAGTGGCGAATTCGCCGTCGGGCCCGACGGCTCGCTCCTCCACCCCCTGTATCGTGGTGTCCGGGTCGGCGGCGTTCCCCTGGCCATCGCCGAGGCGAATCTCCGCGGGTACCTCCGACGGCTCGAGGCCGATCCCCAGTTCGTCGTCGAGCCGCGGTTCCAGGTCGCGGTCGAGGGAGAGGTTCACCGTCCCGGTCTCTACGCGGTCTGGCCCGGGACCTCGGTCGCCGCGGCGGTGGCACGGGCAGGCGGGCCGACCGAATTCGCCAAGCGGAACCGGGTGCGACTGCTGCGAGCCGAGGGCGGTGCCCCGCGCGAGTGGGCGGTGGATCTCACCAGTCCCGCTGCGGCGACGGCGGCAATGCCGGTGCGCTCCGGCGACCGGATCTTCGTCGAGCGGCGCCGCGCCACGTTCCGCGAGGTGGTGCTGCCCACCCTCAGCGTCGTCGGCACGATCGCCTCGGTCGGGATCCTCATCGAGCGCCTGAGCCGGTGAGCCGAGCCCCGTGCCCATGTCGACCCCCGTGGCCTTCCTTCCACTCCAGCCTTCCGGCCCATGACGGAGTATCTTCCCGGTGCGCGCCCCCCGGGAGCGGACCCGCGGGTCCGCTCCCGGGGGGCGGCGCTCCTCCCGGACCCCGAGCCCCATGCCGCGCCGTCCGACGCGGTCCCGATCCGCCACGTCCTCGGCATCCTCCGGCGCCGCGCCTGGCTCATCGCCGGGATCGTGGCGGCCACCACGGCGATCGGCGTCATGCTCGCCCTGCGGGAGCCTCGGGTCTACCGGGCCACCGCCGTGCTGCGCATGGCGGACACCCGCCGGGCGCTGGCCGGCACGCTGGAGGAGGCCGCGCCGGTGCTGAGCCGGACGACCGATCCGCTCCTCTCGCTGGTCCAGCTCCTCAGGAGCCGGAGCGTGATCGGCCCCGTGGTCGACTCGCTGGGACTCCACCTCAAGCCGCTCGACGATCGCTTCCGCCGCAGCCGCATCGCCGATGTCTGGGTCGACCCGGCCGCCGTGGGGGACACCCTGCACTTCGAGTTCGCCCGGACCGACCTGGTGGCCCGGAGCGGCGACATCCAGGTCCGGGCCGCCTACGGGGCGCCGCTCCGGCTGGGACTCGTCCGCCTCACCATCACCGGCCGTCCCGACGTGCCGGCCGCCGCCCTGGTCGTCGGCCTGCGCGATGCGACGGTGGACGACATCGCGGGCCGGCTCGACGTGGTGGCGCGCGAGGGGACCGACGTGGTGGACGTGTCGTTCACCGATCCCGATCCGCTCCTGGCCCAGCGCATCGTGAACGCCGTGGTGCAGACGTTCCAGGCGCGGAACGTCGCCGGCGCCCAGGACGAGTCGCGGCGCCGGCGGATCTTCCTGGCGCAGCAGCTGGCGCAGACCGAGAGCCTGCTCGCCCGGGCCCAGGCGGACCTGAGCGCCTTCCGGAGCCGGCAGCAGATGGCCAGCTCGGAGCAGCGGCTCGAGGCGGCACAAACCAGCCTGCTGGCGCTGGAGACGCGCCGGGAGGCGCTCGAGGAGCAGCGCAACGCCGCCGCCTCGCTCGTCGGCCTCCTCCGGAGCGAGGATGCGGCCCGCAGCGCCGAGGGACTCCGCGCGTTGTCGGTCTCGCCGGCGATCGGCGGCAATCCGGTGCTCGCCAAGCTCCACCAGCAGCTCCTCGTCTACCAGTCCCGGCTCGACTCGATGACCACCGGCCCCTGGCGGAGCGCCCCGACCAACCCGGACGTGGTGCAGCTCCGGGACCTGGTGGCCTCGGCGCGGCGCGAGCTCGCGGCCGCCCTCTCCAGCCAGGTGACCTCACTCGACGCCCAACTCGCCGCGCTGGCCGCTCTCCGCCGCCGGGCGGGGGCGAACCTCGAGCGGCTCCCGCCGATGGAGGCCTCCGAGCTCAGGCTGTCCCAGCGGGTCGACGCGCTCAGCCGCCTGGGCGACCAGCTGCGCCAGGATTACCAGAAGGCCCGCGTCGCGGAGGCGGTGGAGGCGGGGATCGTCGAGATCGTGGACCTGGCCACCCTGCCGCGGGCGGCGCTCTGGACCACGGGCCCGCTCAAGATCGGCCTGGGGGTCCTGGTCGGTCTCTTCCTCGGGGGCGGGGCCGCGTTCCTCCTCGAGTCCACCAACACCTCGTTCCGCCGGCCGGAGGAGCTCGAGTCGGTGCTGCACGTCCCCGGTCTCGCGGTGATCCCGCCCGTGCCGACGGCGGACCGGGACGGGCGCGGCCGCCTGCAGCGACTCCTCCACCCCGGCCGCCACGCGGGCGCCCCCGGCACCCGGCACTCGCCGGAGGTGCTGGTGCCCTTCGCGGGGGCGCCGTCGGTGGGGCTGGAGGCGTTCCGCATGCTCCGGACCAGCCTCCTCTGGTCCGCCTGGGGCGGGGACCTCAAGTCGTTGGTGGTGACCAGCGTGTCGCCGGGGGAGGGGAAGACCCTCACCGCGGCCAACCTGGCGGTGACCTTCGCCCGGGAGGGACTGGACGTCCTGGTGATGGACTGCGATCTCCGCCGGCCCCGTCTCCATCGGGTCTTCGGCGTGGCCCGCGGACCGGGGCTGTTCGAGCTGCTCGAGTCGGGCGGCCCGGTGTCCGATCCGGAGGCCGCGGCGCGCTGCATCCGGGGCACGCCGATCGCCGGGCTCTCCGTGCTGCCGTGCGGCCATCTCCCGAACAATCCGTCGGACGTGCTCCGCGGGGCCCGGACCCGGGTGCTGCTGCGGGAGCTGACCGACCGCTTCGACGTGGTGGTGGTGGACACGCCGCCCGCCCTCGCGACCGCCGACGCGACGATCCTCGGCGCGATCGCCGACGGGGTGCTGCTGGTGGTCCGGGCGGGCCAGACCCACCGGGAGGCGGCGGCCCGGGCCCACCAGCAGCTCACCCAGGTGGGCGCCCGGGTGGTGGGGGCGGTGCTCAACGACCCGGCGGGCGAAGTGGCCCGCTTCGCGGACTACTACTACCCGTACGACTACGCGGCCCAGCGCGGGTGAGGCGCTCGCGCCACCGGACCGGGGGGAATCGGCATGACGTCGGGGCGCTCGCGCCTCACGCACGACGCGATGCGGGGCATGTTCTGGGTGGCGTTCGGGCGGGGCGCCCGGGCGCTGCTCCAGGTCGCGGTGCTTGGCGTCCTGGCGCGGTTGTTGGCACCGGACGATTTCGGCGTGGTGAGCGCCGCGCTGGTGGTCATCGGCTTCACGGCGATCTTCGCCCAGCTCGGCTTCGGCCCCGCGCTGGTGCAGCGCGAGGAGCTGGAGCCGCGCCACCTGCGAACCGCCTTCACCGTGTCGCTCCTCTCCGGTTTCGCCCTGGGCGGGCTGCTCTGGCTGCTCGCCCCCGCCATCGCCGCCTTCTACCGGATCGACGAGGTCGCGCCGGTCATGCGGGCGCTCGCCTGGGCCTTCCCCCTCAAGGGACTGGCGGTGGTGTCGGAGTCGCTGCTCCAGCGCGACCTCAGGTTCCGCTACCTGGCCAATCGCGAGGTGGTGAGCTACGCGCTGGGCTACGGGCTCCTGGGCGTCGCGCTCGCCATGGCCGGCCTGGGCGTCTGGGCCCTGGTGGGGGCGCACATGGGGCAGATCGCGCTCAACACGGCGCTCCTGCTCCTCGCCCGCCGGCGCGGGCTCCGCCTCGGCATCGACCGACGGGCGCTGGGGGAACTGGCGTTCTTCGGCGGCGGGTTCACCGCGGCGAAGGTCGGGAACTACTTCGCACTCCAGGGCGACAACCTGGTGGTGGGCCGCTGGCTGGGTTCGGCCGCGCTCGGCATCTACGGCCGGGCGTACCAACTGATGGCGATGCCGGCCACCTTGTTCGGGGACGTGCTCGACACGGTGCTGTTCCCGGCGATGGCGCGGGTGCAGGCCGACCCGGAGCGCCTGGCGACCGCCTACCGCCGGGGCGTGGCGCTGGTGGCCCTCGTCATGCTGCCGGCGAGCGCGGCCCTGGTGGTTTGGGCGCCCGAGGTCGTGCACGTGATGCTCGGCCCCCAGTGGTCCGCGGTGACCCTCCCGTTCCAGGTCTTCGCCTGCGGCCTGCTCTTCCGCACCAGCTACAAGATGAGCGACGCGATCGCGCGGGCGACCGGCGCGGTCTACCGGCGCGCCTGGCGACAGGGGGTCTACGCCTCGCTCGTGGTGGGCGGCGCGTGGGTGGGGCAGCACTGGGGGGTCACCGGCGTCGCGGTGGGCGTCTTCGGGGCGCTGGCGGTGAATTTCACGATGATGGCCGCCCTGAGCCTGAGCCTGGCGCGCATGAGCTGGCGAAGCTTCCTGGTGGCGCACCGGCCGGCGATGACGCTGGCGGTGGTGGTGGGCGGCCTGGCCTGGGGACTCGCGCGGCTGCTGCGCAGCTCGGGGCACGCCCCACTCGAGACGCTCGCGGTGGGCGGCGGGCTCACGGCGCTCACGGCGATCGTGCTGGCGGTGCGCTGGCCGGCGGGGTTCCTGGGGCCCGACGGGAGCTGGATGGTCTCGAGCGCGTGGGCCCATCTCGTGGCCGGCCGCCGCGCTGCCCCGGCGCCCGAGCCGGGGATGGCCGCCGGGCTCCCGGCGGAGGTCGAACCGATCCATGGCACCGAGCGACACGCGTAGCGGGGCGGACGCCCCCACGACCCCGGCGCAGGCACTGGGGGTGGCGACGGCCCTCTTCGAGCGGCTCCACGCCGACGGGATCGCCTACTGTCTCTGGAAGAGCAACGAGCACCTCTCGGCGGCGATGACCGGGGCCACGGACCTGGACGTGCTGGTCGACCGGGACGCCGCCCTCCGGATGGGCGGCCTGCTGAGCGAGCTCGGCTACAAGCGGGTGACCGCCACCCCCAGGCACGCCTACGCCGGCATCGAGGACTACCTCGCGCTGGACCGGCCAACCGGGCGGCTGGCGCACCTGCACCTGCACTACCAGCTCACCCTCGGCGAGAAGAACGTCAAGGGCTACCGGTTGCCGTGGGAGGACCTGGTGCTCGACAGCAGGGTGCTGAACCGGGAATACGGGGTGTTCACGACCGAGCCCACGCTCGAGCTCGTCCTGCTCGTGGTTCGCTCGGCGCTGCGGCTCCGGACCCGCGACATGGTGTCGGGCAACCGCGAGGCGCCGGCCTTCCGCGACGCCGGCCGCCGGGAGTTCGAGTGGCTGGTGGCCCAAACCGACCAGGCGCGGGTGCGGGAGCTCACCGAACGGCTCCTGGGCCCGGCGGCGGCGGCGGCGCTCGCCGCGATGCTCCACCGGCCCCCCACGATCGGCTCGCTGTACGCCTTCCGACGGCTCATCCTGCCGGCGTTCGCGGATTTCCGGATCTACGGCCGGTTGCGCGCGCTGCGGTACCGATGGTCCCGCGAGCTCGCGCTCCGCTGGGAAAAGGCGCGGCGCCGGCTCCTGGGGTTCCCCCGGCCCTACAAGCACACGCTGCCCCGGGGCGGGCTGATCGTGGTCTTCGTGGGGTGCGACGGCTCGGGGAAGTCGACCGTGACCCGTGAGATCACCCGCTGGCTGTCGTGGAAGCTCGACGTGGCGCAGCTCTACTTCGGAAGCGGCAACGGTCCCGCCT
>DATLZT010000187.1:0-13778 GCA_035573835.1 Gemmatimonadales bacterium | reverse complement strand
CGTGTGGTGGGGAGAAGAAGGCGGAGCAGCAGGGAACCGCCGATCAGCAGCAGGCGACCCCCGCCCCCGACACCACCGCGGCGGCGCCGGCGGCGGGCGGCGCGACGCACGACGTCAACATGGTGCTCGAGGGGAGCGCCTACAAGTTCGTTCCGGCCGAGCTCACCATCAAGGCGGGTGACGTGGTCCGCTTCCACAACGTGAGCGGGGGCCCGCACAACGTCGCCTTCTGGCCCGAGAGCATCCCGTCCGGCGCGCAGCAGCCGCTCGACGCCGGCATCGCCGACAAGATGGGGCCGCTCCAGAGCAACCTGGTGGCCGAGCCGAACGCGGTCATCACCGTCAATTTCGCCAACGCCCCGGCGGGCGAGTACAAGTACTACTGCCTGCCGCACCTCGCGCTGGGCATGAAGGGCAAGATCACGGTGCAGTGAGCCGGGCGCCGTCGCGCTCGTGAACCGGCGGGGCGCCGGGGGAGATGCTCCCCCGGCGTTTTCGCTTCGTCGGCGCCCCGGCCGGCGCTCAGGGCTGGATCGTCACCACCACGGTGTCGCCCGGGGCCACGGCGATCTCGTCGCTCAGGGGATGGGGCGGGCCGCCGACCGGATCCGCCAGGAAGTTGAGGAGCCCGGGGCGTTTCACCAGGTAGCCGGGAATGGTGAAGCGCTTCCGGGAGCTCGCGGTGGCGAGGCCGAGGCGGATCCGCTCGCCGCCGCGGACCACGTAGATCGTGGCGTCGGAGGCGGTGAGGTTCTCGACCTCGAGGATGGCGGGGGCGGCCGGCTCCTGGGGCTCGGGCGCGACGCCGCCGGCGGGCACCGAGCGGCAGGCGAGGGCCAGCGCACAGGCGACGAGGGCCGGGGGGATCGGGCAGGCGAACATGGGAGCCTCCGGCGTGGGCTGGGTGGTCTCCCGCCGTGCGGGGGCGGTGTCCGGCCGCGGCCCGGCGGGTCAGTCGCCGGCGAACGCCCCGCCGCGCCGCTCCAGTAGACGCGTCGTCCACAGCACGACGGCGGCGACGACCAGGCCGGCCGCCGCATCGACGGCGTAGTGCATCTGGCAGTATACCACACCGAGCGCGAGGAGCGCGGTGGGCACCACCAGCGCGAGTCCCAGGCGTCTCGACCCCATCCACGCCGCCGCGGCGCACGCCACCGTGGCGGCGACGTGGGACGACGGGAACGCCGCCCCGTAGGAGCTTCCGGTCGCCAGCGTCGCGTACACCAGCCGCGCCATCGGGTTGTCCAGCACCGCCTGGTCGGGACGGGGGAACGCATAGTAGGGCCCCGCCACCGGGAAGAAGACGAACCAGAGATAGCAGACGACGAAGGTGGCGACCACCGCGAACACCGTCCGCCGGACGGCGGCGAGCTCGCCCCGCAGGGCGAAGTATGCCACCGGCAGCGGGACGATCAGGTAGTACGCGAAGTAGGCCCCGTGGAAGACGGTCGACCAGAACGGGCTCGGCGCGGCCCGCCACCAGGCACGGCTCGGCTGGCCCCCGAAGAGCGCGAGCTCCCACCGCTGCACCAGCTCGTCATGCGCCACGACCTGGCCCGCGCCGTTCAGCACGTCCAGCGCGGCGTAGAGCCCGGGGAGGAGCAGCAGCGGATACGCCTCCCGGAGCGCCCGGCCCACGACACCGAGGCCGGGGCGGCGCACCAGCCACACCAGCGTCAGGATCAGGGCGTGGGCCACGAGCAGCCAGCGGCATCCCGGCTGGGTCGGAGCGCGCAGCATCGCCACCACCGACACGAGCGCCACGTAGGCGAGGAGCACCCGGTCGGTCGGCGCGAGCGGGGTCGCGACACGCCCCGAGTCGGCGACGGTGTCGTCGACCAGCGGCTCCGGCGCGGTGGAGAGGTGAACGCCCATGGGCGGCTCGGCTCAGAGCCAGCCGGCGGCCCGGTACCAGGCCGCCGTGGCCTCGAGCCCGGCGGCGAGGTCGTGTGCCGCCCGCCAGCCGGTGTCGCGGGTGAGGGGCGAGGGATCGCCGGTCCAGGCCGCCTGGAAGAACTCGTTGGCCTTGTCCACGGTGAGGATCGTGGCCCGGCCCGCGATCCGCGCCGCCGTGCCGGTACACCAGAGCGCGGCCCGCGCCACGGGGAACGGGATGCCCACCACCCGCGGGGTCGCCGCAGCCCCCCGCACGGCGCGGCAGACCGCCCGGGCGAATTCGGCGCTGGTGACGATCTCCGGGTGGCAGGCGTAGTAGATCCGGCACTCGGCCGCCGGGCTCGCGGCCGCGGCGATGAGTGCCTCGGCCAGATCGGGCGCGTACACCGCCGAGAGCTCTTGGGTCCCGTCGCCGAACACGGGCGCGACGCCGCTCCGCGCCAGGCGGAACACCTTCAGCACCTCGCGGTCCCGCGGGCCGTAGACCGTGGGGGGCCGTACGATGGTCCAGGGCAGCGGCCCGCGGCGGACCACCTCCTCCGCGGCGAGCTTGCTGCGGCCGTACTGCGTCACCGGACGGGGCGGCTCGTCGCCCCGGAGGGGAGCGCCCGGGCGGGCGGGCCCGCCCGCCGCCATGGAGGAGACGAGGACGAAGCGGGGCGTCCCCACCCGCGCGGCGGCCGCCAGGAGATTCGCCGTGCCGTCGCGGTTGCAGGCGAGGAACTCGGCCTCGCTCCGCGCGGCGACGAGGCCGGCCACGTGGAAGATCACGTCCTGGCCCGCCGCGGCCTGCTCCAGCGCCGCGGTCGCGTCGAGGTCGCCCCCGACCAGCCGGACGTCGGGCCCGAGCGCCCGCGCCTTGGCCGGCGAGCGCACCAGTGCGGTGACCTCGTGGCCGCCGCGGCGGAGCGCCTCGACCAGATGGCTCCCCACGAAGCCGGTGCCGCCGGTCACCAACGCCTTCATAACGCCCGATCGTAGAGTCGGTACGTCTTGTAGCGCCGGAAGCCGATCTTCTCGAGTCCGGCGTTCATGGCCTGGTTGTCCTCGAGGATCCACCCCGCCTCGCCCCAGGTGATCCCCAGCCCGGTGCCCTGTTTCCAGATCCAGTGATACAGCACCGCGTCGATCCCCTTGCCGCGGTACTCCGGCAGGAGGCCGAGCAACAGGATCCGGCAGCGGTGGATCTTCCGGCGCTTGAGCATCCAGAGCACGGTGAGCACGCCGCGCAGCAAGCCCCCGCCCGGGTTGCGCTTGAAGGCGACGTTGAGATCCGGAAGCGCGATCGCGAACCCGATCGGCGTGCCGTCCTTCTCCACGAAGGGGACCAGCTCGGGGACCACGACCGGGCGGAACTGCTCGGCCAGGTGGTCGATCTCGGCCTCGGTCATGGGGACGAAGCCCCAGTTCCGCTCCCAGGCCGCGTTGTAGAGCTCCTTCACCCGGCCGACCTCGGCCTCGAAGCGCCCCAGGTCGAGCGGACGGACGGTCACGCCGAAGCGCTTCCGGATCAGCTCGACGCCCCGCTCGAGCCGCCGGCCCACCTCGCCGGCGAACTCCTCCTCCCGCCCCTCGTAACAGTACAGGTCCTTGGCTCGCACGAATCCCGCGCGCTCCACCAGGCCCACGTAGTAGCGGGGATTGTGCGGCATCATGAGGGTGGGCGGGGTCTCGAAACCGTCCACCAGGAGCCCGCACTCGTCGTTCACGGAGAACGAGGCCGGCCCCCGCATCGTGTCGAGGCCGCGGGCGCGGAGCCACGCCGCGGCGGCGTCGAACAGCGCGTCCGCCACCGCCTGCTCGTCGACGCACTCGAAGAAGCCGAAGAACCCGACCCGGTCGGCGTGGGTCTCGTTGTGGAGACGGTTGTGGATCGCCGCGATCCGGCCCACCACCAGGCCGCCCCGCTCGGCGAGGAAATACTCCGCCTCGGCGTGGTGGAAGAACGGGTTCTTGTCCCGGGAGAGGAGGAGCCGCACGTCCCGACGCAGCGGCGGGACCCAGAGCGGGTCCCGCGCGTGCAGCCGGTAGGGGAGGTCGATGAATCGGTCGAGATCGCGCCGCCGCCGGACCGCGCGGATGGCGAGCGGGGTCAGATGACCCCCAGCTCCCGCCCCAAGCGGGCGAACGTCTCGAGGCAGAAGTCGATCTGGTCGAAGGTGTGCGTGGCCATCAGGCTGGTGCGGAGCCGGCACTGCGACGGGGGCACCGCCGGCGGCACCACCGGGTTGGTGAAGACTCCCGCGTCGAACAGCTTCCGCCACATGAGGAAGGTCTTCTCCAACGGGCCGATGAGCACCGGGACGATCGGGGTCTGGGTGGGCCCGATGTCGAAGCCGAGGCTCCGGAACCCCTCCTGCAGCCGCCGGGTGTTGGCCCAGAGCCGCTCCCGCCGCTCCGGCTCCGACTTGATCACCTCGAGCGCGGCCAGCACGCCGGCGGTGTTGGCGGGCGGGAGCGAGGCGGTGAAGATGAGCGGCCGGCTGTGGTGCCGGAGGTAGTGGATGACGCTCTCCGAGGCCGCGACGAAGCCGCCGATCGACGCGAGCGACTTGGAGAACGTGCCGGCCACGATGTCGACCTCGTCGGTGAGGCCGAAATGCGCCGCGGTCCCCTCGCCGTTGGGCCCCAGCACGCCGAGGGCGTGGGCGTCGTCGAGCGCCAGGGCCGCGCCGAAGCGCCGGGCGATGGCGACGAGCCCCGGGACGTCGGCGATGTCCCCCTCCATGGAGTAGACCCCGTCCACCACGATCAGGCTGCCCTGGCCCGCGGGGGCGCGCTCCAGCTTCCGCGCGAGGCCGGCGAGGTCGCCGTGGTTGAACCGCTCCGTCTCGCCGAAGGAGAGCTTCGCCCCGTCGACGATCGAGGCGTGGTCGAGCTTGTCGAGGTAGACCTTCTCCCCCCGGCCCACCAGCCCCGAGATGAGGCCGAGATTGGCCGAGTACCCGGTGGAGAAGACCAGGCAGTCCTCCTTGCCCAGGAACTCCGCCAGCGCCGCCTCCAACCGGCCGTGGAGGTCGAGGGTACCATTCAGGAACCGGCTGCCGGTGCAGCCCGACCCGTAGCGATGGAGCGCCCGCTGGGCCGCCTCGAGGACCTTGGGGTGGTGGGTGAGCCCGAGATAGTTGTTCGAGCCCAGCATGACGCGCTTCTGGCCCTCGATGACCACCACGGTGTCCTCGGACTCCGAGATGGGCTTGAAGTAGGGATAGAGCCCAGCCGCCTGGATTTCGCGCGCTCGGGTGAAGGACCGGCACTTGTCGAAGAGCGCGACGTTCTGGAGCGTTTGGGTATCCACAGTGCCTCGCGCGTCAGGGTGCCCAATCAAGCGGCCTCGCGACGTGCGAGGCCGGGTCAAGGCCAGTAGATAGTATCATTTCGGCGGGGCCGGCACAAGCCGCGACGCGGTGTCGCCGGGAGCCCCGGATTCGTCTCCTCCGGAACGGCAACTTACGCTGCCGACGCGACTTGCGCCTCGGTTCGGGTCGCGCAAAGTGCCACGGGTCGGGGCAAAACACCGCACTTCCGCCGCGGCGGCGCCCGTCCAGTGCGGGGATTTGCACTCGGGGCGGGGACGTCGTGATGGTGCGACCCGTGGGCGACGGCTAGATTTAGTCCGGCCCCGCATCCCGCTTCCGGAGCACGCATGCCCTTCCGCTCGTGCCTCACGATCGCCCTGGCGCTCGGAGGCTTGGCCTTCCCCCTCACCGCCTCGGCGCAGGGCCCGGTCCGCCCGGTGCGCCGGGAGCTCCCGGGCTTCGACTTCCGGCGCGACGGCGCCTGGCGCAAGCACACCCGGGCCGTCCGGGAGGCTCGCCGGCAGCTCCTCCGGAGCAAGGCCTACTCGGCGCTCAACAACCGGGCGCCGACCGCGTTCGGGGGGGCGGCGGTGGCCGGTACCTATCGGGTCCCGGTCATCCTCTTCCGGTTCAGCGACGTCGGGTTCCCGGCGGGATTCACCACCGGCGCCTACCAGAGTCTGCTCTTCAGCCCCACCCCCGCGCCGGCGTTCCCGGGGGAACTCCGCCCCTACAGCGTGAAGACTTTCTACCAGCAGCTCTCGGATGGCGCCGTCACGATCGACGGCAACGTGTTCGGGGTGGTGACGACGTCCAAGGGGCACACCTACTACGAGGACGGCTGCAACGGGATCGGCGTCGACCCCTGCGCCAATCCGGGGTTCGCCGGCACCTCGGCGCGCTTCGGCGAGCTCCTCACCGAGCTCCTCGCGGCGGTCGACGACGGCTCAGTGGACTGGGGGCAGTTCGACAACGACGGCATCGACGGGGTCCCCAACTCCGGGGACGACGACGGGTTCGTCGACTTCGTCGCCTTCATCCATCCGGAGCTGGACGGCGCCTGCTCCACCAGCCATCTCTGGTCGCACCGGTTCGTCTACAGCGCGGTGACCGGTGCGACGCCCTACGTCACCAAGACGCCCCGGACCGGCGGCGGGTTCATCCGCATCGACGACTACATCCTGCAGAGCGGGGTGGGTGGCCGGACCTCCTGTACCAGCGGCCAGATGATGCCCATCGGCACCTTCGCCCACGAGACCGGCCACGCCTTCGGGCTCCCCGACCTCTACGACACGAACCCCGACGCGAACCTCGCCACCGAAGGGATCGGCGAGTGGGGCCTCATGGGGAGCGGGAACTACGCCGAGCCGTACAGCCCCTCACGCTTCGAGGCGTGGTCGCTGGTCGAGATGGGGTGGGTGACGGTGGCCCCGATCACGGCGAGCGGCACCTACCGGGTGGGACCGGTGGCCACCTCGGACTCGGTCTTCCTGATCGACGTCCCGGGCACCGACGAGCACTTCCTGGTCGAGAACCGCCAGCCGGTGGAGAGCGACACCGCGCAGCTCGCCTCGGGCGCCTGCGTGGCGCCGCGGAAGAGCCCCGGGCTCCTCGTCTGGCACATCGACCGGGGGAAAGTGCAGAGCGGGGCGTTCAGCAACACGGTGAACCAGGGCAACCCCAAGGGCGTCGCCCTGCTCCAGGCGGATGGCCTCAATCACCTGGGCACCCCCGGGGGGGGCAACCGGGGCGACTGCGGTGACGCCTACCCGTCGCCCGCCGGCGCGCCGAACCGCCGGATCACCCTGCTCTCCAACCCGGCGGCCACCGACAACCAGGGGAAGTACGTCGGCTTCGGGATCGACTCGATCCACCAGGTGGCGCCGGGGGGCGAGATGGTCTTCCGGGTCACCATGCGGGGGCCGTCGGTCTTCACGACCAGCCGGCCGGGGGCCACGCTCGCCGTCACCATCCAGGGGCAGTCGGTCACGTCCACCAAGTACGAGGACGTGGTCCCGCCGGGCGAGCCGGTCGGCCTCGCGGTGGCCTCGCCCCAGGTGGTGAACGGCGGCCGGACCCGGCTCACCTTCGGCGGCTGGAGCGACGGCGACACGCAGGCCACCCGGACATTCACCTCCTCCGCCGGCTCGAAGCCCGACACGGTGCTGGCGAACTTCAGCGCCGAGCACCGGGTCCAGTTCACCGTCAACGGGCAGGGGAGCGTGAGCGCGGTGCGGGCGGACCAGACGCCGGTCGCGACCGGCACGTACGTCCCCGAGCACACCCCCGTGACGCTCACTGCGACACCGGCGGGCGGCGAGTCCTTCGCCGGCTGGAGCGGCGACACGGTCACCACCAATGCCACCCTCGTCCTCCCGATGGGGCGGGGGTACAACGTCACCGCCAACTTCTCCGGCGCGGTGGCGGTGAGTGTCGCCGACGCGGCCAACCAGCTGTTGCAGGGGCCCACGGCGCCGATCCTCACGAGCGCGCAGCGGGCGTACCTCGACGCAATCGGGAACCAGAACGGCGGGTACGACGTGGGCGACTTCCTCGCCTACCTCGCCAGCTCGGGCACCGGGGTGAGTCCCGAGCTCGTGCAGCGGGTGCTGGCGGCCCCCGCGCCCCCCGCACCCCCGTCGTCCCAGCCACGGAGGAAGTGATCATGCCGTCGCGGAAGCGGCTCCTCGTCCTCGGCGCCCTGGTGGGTGCGCTCGGCCTTGGCTGTGGCGGGGGCGATGACGGGGGCCCGGACGGGGCCCAGCTCGACATCGTGCTTACCACGCCCCACCTGAACGATGGGGCGGTCCTGGTCCGGATCGAGGGCGGCCCGATCCAGGCGGTCACCGGCGCCCCGCAGTACACGTCCTACGCGGCGGTGGTCGGCAACTTCGCCGCCCGGGTCCTGGTGACCGGCAACATCACCAGCGGCGTGATCGCCACCATCACCATCCCCGACAGCCGGCAGGCCGGCAACTACGTCGCGGTGGTCGAGCAGGCGGCCGCCCGGGACGGCAACCACGGCCTCCAGAGCACCAGCGGCTACAGCGTGGCGGTGAACTGACCCGGTCGCGTCGGGGTAGACGCAGGGGGCCGCCCAGGAGATGCCGATGTCGGAGCACCCAGATCCCTCCCGGCGCCGGTTCGTCCGGCGCTGCGCCCTCGCCGCGGCGGCCGTCCTGGCGGGGGGCGCCGGCGTGCCGGCCCACCGGCTGCTCGCCGCCGACCCCGCCGACCGTTTCGATCCGGACGATCCGGAGATTCCCAACGAGCAGGTCCGGCGGGCCATCCGGGCCCGTTTCGGCGACCGGCCGATCCGCCGCGGGCACGTCCAGCTCGACATGCCGGTCGTTGCGGAGGACGGCCGGGTGGTCCCCGTCATCATCGAGTCGGACCTCCCCATGACCGACGAGCGCTACGTGAAGGGGGTGCATCTCTTCGTCGACCACAACCCCGACGTCCAGGTGGCCGCGTTCCATCTCACCCCCGCGATGGGGGAGGTCATGCTCACCACCCGGATCAAGATGCGGCGCACCACGTGGGTCCGGGCCCTGGTCGAGACCAACGCCGGCGAGGTGTGGGCCGGCTACGCCCACGTGCGCGTCACGCTGAACGGGTGCGGCTGACATGGGCGACATCGGCCGGGCGAAGATCACGGTGCCGGCGCGGATCACCCGGGGCGAGGTGATCACGGTGCGCGCCATCGTCTCCCATCCCATGGACACCGGGTTCTTCCGCGACCGGGACGGCAATCCGATCCCGGCCTACTTCATCAAGGACGTCACGGTGGCCTACGCGGGGCGGGAGGTGGCCCGGTTCGAGTGGACCTCCGGCATCAGCCGCGACCCGATGGTCAGTTTCCCCCTCCGCGCCGATCGCGAGGGGCCGCTCACGATGGTCTGGACGGACAACAAGGGGGGCGTCTTCCGGGCCTCGGTGGACATCACCTTCTCCGCCGCCTAGTCGGGTCCGCCTCCCCGCGGCCGGCGGGCGCCGTACCGTTGCTCCCGTGTCGCCGTTCCCCAGCGCCGCCATCCTCTTCCTCACCGCCGTACTCGGCGGCGGGCCGGCCGACCAGGCCCGGGGCCCGTCGGTGCCCGCCGAATCCACGCTGCCGCTCCGCCGCCTCGCGGACGGCGTGTACGCCGTCCTGGGCGACACCGGCCGTGGCTCGGAAGGACGGCCCAACGCCGGATTCGTGGTCACGTCGGAGGGGGTCGTCGTCGTCGACGCGCTCGCGAGCCCGGCGGAGGGGCGGCGGCTGCTCCGCACCATTCGCTCGGTGACGCGCGCGCCGCTCCGGGCGCTCGTCCTCACCCATCACCACCCGGACCACCACTTCGGCGCGTCGGTGTTGGTACGGGAGGGCGCCGACGTGGTGGCGCATCCCGACGCCGAGGTGCTGGCCGGGGCGGCAGGACCCGAGGCGCTGGTGCGGGAGTGGACCCAGGTGGTCGGCGCCGAGGCGATGCGCGGCTTCGCCTACGCCAACCGGCCGGCCCGCGCCGTGACGGGAGTGGATACGCTCCGATACGGCGGGCGGACCGTGGTGGTGCGGCACCCGGGGCCGGCCCATACGCCGGGGGATCTCTTCGTCTGGCTGCCCGAGGAGCGAGTCCTCTTCGCCGGCGACGTCCTGGTGGAGGACGGCGTGACGATGGTGGTCGACGGCGATTCCCGGGCGTTGCTGGGCGCGCTGGCGCTCATCGACTCGCTTCGCCCGGCGATCGTGGTACCGGGGCACGGCGCGATCCCGGCCGCGCCGACATCGTTGGTGGCCCGTACCCGGGCGTACGTCAGGGAGCTGCGGGACGCCATGCGGCGCGAGGTGGAGCGCGGGACGCCGCTCAACCGGGCCCTGGCCGCGTTCCCCCCGGCCGACGAGGCCAGGCCGGTGTCGCTCGACTCGCGCCGGCGCCGGAACGCCGTGCGCGTCTACCTCGAGATGGAGCGCGAGGCCGCGGGGTTCGAGCCGTGAGGACCGGTCGGCGCCGCTGCGTCAGCGCCCTGCTCGGCGCCGCGCTCCTGGGGTGCGGCGCGGGCGGCGGGGCCGGTCCCGGCGAGGCGCCCCCCGCGCCGACGGTCATCTCCACCGACTCGCTGGCCACCCTGCTCGATCGCGCGAGCATCCTCGACGTCCGGACCGACTTCGCGGCCTATCTGCGGAGCCACGTCCCGGGCGCGGTGTACCTCAATACCGAGACCCTGCGTGCCGCGGCTGGGGGAATCCCGAACCTCCTCCTCCCCGGGGAGAGTTACCGGACCCTGTTCGGCCGGTTGGGCGTGACGCACGACCGACCGGTGGTGATCTACAGCGCGGGTGAGACCCGCAACATCGACGCGACCTACGTGGCGTGGATCCTGGCCGGCTTCGGCCACTCGCGGGTCCATCTGCTCGACGGCGGGTTCGGGAAGTGGGAGGCGGAGCATCGCCCGACCAGCCGTCGGTATCCGCGGGTCCCCATGACCCGGTTCACCGGGCGGCCATTCCGACCGGAGCGGGTGGGGCTCGAGGAGGTGCGGCGGGCGCTCGGGCGGCCGGGCGTCGTGATCGTGGACGCGCGCAGCCCGGAGCAGTATCGGGGCGAGGCGGGACCGCAGATGCGGCGCGGCCACATCCCCGGTGCGGTGAACCACCACTGGCAGAGCGACCTCGCCCGGGTGGACTTCGCGGTGGTCTGGCGGCCGGTCGAGGAGCTGCGCCGGGCGTACGCGGGGCAGGGGATCACGCCGGACCGGGAGATCCTGGTCTACTGCAACGGGGGGCTCGAGTCGAGCCACGTGCACTTCGCGCTGCGCTACCTGCTCGGCTATCCCCGGGTCCGGGTGTACGACGGCTCCTTCACCGAGTGGGCCGAGCGGGAGGAGCTGCCGGTCGAGCGATCCGCGATCGAGTGACCCGCCGGGCGGTCACCGGCGTGCGACCGTGGCGATCCCGGTCCGCAGCATCGCCGGGCGCCAGAGCTGTCCCCCCCTCATCACCCATTCGATGCTCTCGAGATTGCGGATGTCCTGGAGCGGGTCGGCGGCCAGGAGCACCAGGTCGGCGTAGCGTCCCGGCTCGATGGTGCCGTGCTGCTGCGCCAGGGTCCCGCCGAGGGCGGCGGCGGCGTCGCGGGTGGCGGCGAAGAGCGCTTGGGTCGGGGTGAGCCCGACCGAGTCGACGAGGAGCGCGAGCTCCTCGAGGAGGGACGCCCGGTCGCGGGCCGGACCGTAGGCTACGTGGTCGGTGCCCGCCACGAGGCGGACCCCGCGGCGGACCGCCTCGCGGGTGACCTCGAGCCCGAAGCCGTTCGCGGCCCGGGCGTACTGGCCCTGCAGCGTGGGCCCGTGATGGCCGGCCGCCTCCTCGTGCGCCAGGCTGCGGACCACCACGTCGAGGGTCGGTTCGAGGAAGACGCCGCGGCGGGCCATGGTGTCGAGCACGGCGAGGACGTGGGCGTCGTGGCCGGCCTCGATGGTGGCGGTGCCCGCCACCGACCGGAGCAGCGCCACGTCGCTGAGGAGCGAGTCGCGGACCCGGCGGGAGAGGAGCTCGCCCGTCAGGAGGCTGGCGTGCACGACGCCGTCGACGCCCGCGTCGACCTGTTCGCGGGCGCTGGCCGGTTGCAGCCAGGCGTGGGCCCATACCGGCATCCCGGCGCGGTGCGCCGCCTCGACCAGCTGCCGGACCTCCAAGGTGTCGAGGCTGGCGTAGAGCTTGATCCCGCTGGCGCCGGCGGCGCGGGCCTGCGCCACCAGCGAATCGGCGTCCAGGTCGGCGCGGTAGAGGAGCGGTCGCCAGCCCCGGGCGAGCATCACCTGGGCGGGGGGCTGGCGATAGCTGGTGGAGCCGTCGGGGTGCTGCACGGCCGGGCCGCGGGCGTAGAAGAACCGGAAGCCGGCCACGAGCTGCATGGCGTAGACCCGGGGTGCGGCCTGCAGCGGCGCGGTGCGCCGGAGGAGCTCGGCGGGGTCGTTGCCCATGTCGCGCACGGTGGTGACGCCGCGCGCGAGCAGGTCGCGCAGGTCGTCCGCGAGCCAGCGGGCGCTGCTGCCGCGCACCAGGTAGAGGAGGTGGACGTGGGTGTCGATGAGGCCCGGGATCAGGTAGCGGCCGCGGGCGTCGATCACCCGCGCGTCGGGCGGGATCAGGCATTGACCGACGGAGCTCGCGCAGAGGATGCGCTGCCCCCGGACGAGCACGACGGCATTGGGAACCGGCGGCCGGCCGGTGCCGTCCCAGAGGGTGGCGCCGACGATGGCCATCGGTTGGTCGAATCGATCCGGCTTCGCGACCTCCACCGGCGGCCGCGCGCAGCCCAGCCCGAGCAGGAACACGGCGGCCCACCGGAAGGCGCGGCGGCTCTCCAGCGCGATCATCGCTCTCACTCCTCCCGCGCGTGCGCCGCGCGCCTTCCGAGCGCAGCCACACACATCGGATGGTCATACCCCGGGACCTCCCGGCAGTGCATGACGCGTGCCACCCCGGCCCGCGCGACGCGGGCGGATCCGTTCCGGCGCCGGGAGCGCCGCTTGCGGAACCGCCCGGATTTGGTTATCATGGCAACTATTGTCGCCGCGGGTGCGAGGCGGCTCACCGCCGGAGGTGCATGGTGCAGGATCGCAAGCGGGGCGCCACCCGTCGGCGGGCGCCGGGCGGTGTGGGGGCGGAGATCCGCCAGGGGAGGGGATTCCGGTCGCGGGCCCAGGAGGCCACGGTGGCGCTGCTGCGCACCGCCTCCGTGGTGGGCCGCGCCCTCGCCCGGGTGGTCGAGCCGCACGGGTTGAGTCTGGCACAATACAACGCCTTGCGCATCATCCGAGGGGCCGGGAGCGGCGGCATCCCGACGCTGGCGGTACGGGAGCGGATGATCGAGGAGGGCACCACGATCACCCGCATCGTGGACAAGCTCGAGGCGGCGGGGCTCATCCGGCGGGAGCGGAGTCTTCCCGATCGCCGCCAGGTGATCTGCCACGTCACCGACAAGGGCAGGCGGCTCCTCGACGAGCTCGATCCCAAGGTCGACGCCGCCGACGAGGAGGCCGTGGCGGTGCTCGGGCCGGCCCGCCTGGAGCGCTTCGTCGAGATGCTGGACCTGGTGCGGCAGGCCAACGCCCGGCGCGGGGCCCCGCGGACGGCGCGCGAGGCGTAGGCTTCGAGGCCGCCGCGAGCGGACGCATCGGCCGCGGATCGGATATAATTAGCAGGATAACTATATTCAAGGCAATAATGGCCGGCGAACGGCCGCGACGTCCCCCCTAAGGAGCGATGACATGCTTCGCTGGATGCTCGGAACCCCGGATGACCCCGCGCCCCTGGTGGCGCGCCTCACGCTCGGGCTGGTGATGTTCCCCCACGGGGCCCAGCACGCCCTCGGCTGGTTCGGCGGCCACGGCTTCGCCGGCACCCTCGGCTGGATGGCGGGGACCCTGGGGTTCCCGGCGCCGCTCGCCGCCCTGGCCATCGTCACCGAGCTCCTGGCGCCGCTCGCCCTCGTCGTCGGGCTCGGCGGGCGGCTGGCCGCGATGGGGATCGCCGGACTCATGATCGGCGCCGCAGGCACCCACCGGGCCAACGGCTTCTTCATGAATTGGTTCGGG
>DATLZT010000186.1:0-2832 GCA_035573835.1 Gemmatimonadales bacterium | reverse complement strand
GCGTCGCGATGTGCGCCGCCGCCATCGCCTGCGGCGTGGGCGCGCTGAACGGGGGCCGGCCGGCGAGCATTTCGTAGGCCACCACGCCCACCGCGTAGAGATCGGCCCGATGGTCGAGTTGCGGATCCGCCGCCACCTGCTCCGGCGCCATGTAGGCCGGCGTGCCGATCGCGATCCCGGTCGACGTGATCCCGGAGACGGCGCCGGCTCCCGGGGCGCCGCCCGCCACCAGGGCCTTGGCCACGCCGAAGTCGGCCACCACCGCGTGGCGGCCGGTGAGGAGGATGTTGTCCGGCTTGATGTCGCGATGGATCACGCCGTGGGCATGGGCGTAGGCGAGGCCGTCGAGCACCTCCCGGAGGACGGCCACGACGTCGGGCACCGGGAGCGCCCCCTCGCGGGCGAGCCGTGCCGCGAGCGACTCCCCCTCCACGTAGGGCATGACGTAGTAGAGCAGGTCGTCGCTGCCGGCGGGCCCGGCGACCCGGCCGGCTGCGAAGACCGGCACCAGATGGGGATGCTGGAGCGCGGCGGCCAGGCGGATCTCCCGCTCGAAGCGCTCGGCGTGGAGCCCGGCCGAGGTCTCCGGCGGGAGCACCTTGATCACCACCCGGCGACCCAGCCGGACCTCCTCGGCCAGGAAGACCCGGCTCATCCCGCCGCCACCCAGCTCGCGCTCGATGCCGTAGCGATCGCCGAGGGTCTTCCGCAGCCGGTCCACCAGGTCGGGCACGGGGGGCCTGTGGGAGGGGATATGGAGAGAATAAGGTAGGGAGGCGCCGGGGGCCAGATGGCGGGGCGGGGGAGCGGCGTCAGGCGCAGCCTCGCGTCGCTGCGACCGCGGCTGCCCCGTGCGTCATTGCGGGGCCCCGCCGGATGCGTCATTGCGAGGAGCGCACGCCGTGCGCGACGAAGCAATCCGGTGGCCCCTCCTGCGTCATTGCGAGGGCGCGCAGCGCCCGAAGCAATCCGGTGGCCCCAGGCGGCGGGATTGCTTCGTCGCCGACTGCGCCGGCTCCTCGCAATGACGGTGCCCCAGGCGGCGGGATTGCTTCGTCGCCGACTGCGCCGGCTCCTCGCAATGACGGTGCTCCAGGCGGCGGGATTGCTTCGTCGCCGGCTGCGCCGGCTCCTCGCAATGACGGTGCTTGGGAGCAGCGGGATTGCTTCGTCGCCGGCTGCGCCGGCTCCTCGCAATGACGGTGCTCGGGGGCGGCGGGATTGCTTCGTCGCCGGCTGCGCCGGCTCCTCGCAATGACAGTGCTCGGGGCGGCGGGATTGCTTCGGGCGCGTTGCGCCCTCGCAATGACGTGCTGGCGGGTCCCATGACCCGGCGGCTCGTCGCCTGTCACACCCGCTCCCCACCTTGGGTCCATTCCCGTTCGGGCGGGTCCCTCCGCGCCGGCGTCCGGTTGTGCACACCTTCCTCACCACCCGGATCGCCCATCGGGTGGGCCTGGCGAGCGGTCGCGGCCCGCTTGCCTGCCGCGCGGGCTCGTCATGGCGGACGCCGTGGCGCCGGGGCGAGGCGATACCGGCCGGGGCTGGCGGAGCGGGCCGGCGCGCGGCAAGATAGGGCGACCAGCAGGCACCAACCGGAATCCTCCATGCCGAGTCGATCGAAAGCGAATCGCCCCGGGCGCGGGACCCCGCGCCGTGCGAAGCCGAAGCGGCCCTCGAGCGGTCCCCCGGCCCCCGCCGCGAAGCTCCAGCGGTGGATCGATCTCCTCGCGGCGCTGCTCCGGCGGCACTACCCCGCCACGTTCGAGGAGCTGGTGCGGGACGTGCCGGGTTACCGGCGGGGCCAGACGAAGGAGACCCGCCGCCGGATGTTCGAGCGGGACAAGGACGAGCTCCGCGCCTTCGGCATCCCGATCGAGACGATAGCCATCGAGGGCGAAATAGCGGCCTACCAGCTCTCGCGGCGGGACTTCTACCTTCCCTATCTCCAGCTCCTGGCCGAGGGCCGTCCCAGCCGGCCGAACACCGTGTCGCGGTTCGGCTATCGGGCGCTTCCCACCCTGGCCTTCGAGCCGGACGAGCTCGGTGCGATCGTCGAGGCCGGGAACCGGGTCCGGCACCTGGGCGATCCCGCGCTCGCCGCCGATGCCGAGTCGGCGCTCCGGAAGCTCGCGGTCGATCTCGCGGTGGACCTGGGGGCCGCGGAAGCGACGGTCGTACCGCCGCGTGAGAGGCCGGACCCGGCGGTCCTCGCCGAGATCGACGAGGCGCTGGCGCGGCGGAAGCGACTCACCTTCACCTACCGCAGCATGGCGCAGGGCGTCACCTCCACCCGCACGGTCGAGCCGTTCGGGCTCTTCTTCGTGGGGCAGCACTGGTATCTCGCCGGCCGGACGCCGGGCGAGGAGGTGGTGAAGAACTACCGGGTGAGCCGGATGCGCGACGCGCAAGTGAACCGGGTGAAGCCGGGCACGCCGGACTACGTCGTCCCCGGGGACTTCTCGCTCGCGGCGCACGCCCGCGCCCGCCAGGCATGGGAGCTGGGGGACGGCGAGGCGCTGGAGGCCGTGGTGGAGTTCCGGGGCGAGGACGGCGCGACCCGCGCCGCGGCGCGGTTGGGCGAGCCGGCGGACGACTCGTCCGGCGAGGGCGCGGCCGAAGGTGCGGCCCGACGGCGCCGGTTCCGGGTCCGGCGGCCGGACGCGTTCGTCCGCTGGTTGCTCTCGTTCGCCGGAGGCGCGGTGCCGGTGTCGCCGCCGGAGCTGGTGGCATCGTACCGCGCGCTGGTGGCGGGGACCCTCGCGCTCTACACCGGTGCCGCCGCCGGAGTCGATGGCGTCGCACCGCGCGCCGGCGGCGGGGAGCCTCGCG
>DATLZT010000185.1:0-44981 GCA_035573835.1 Gemmatimonadales bacterium | reverse complement strand
CCCCCGGCGCCGCCCCCGGCGCCGGCTCCCGCACCGCCCCCCGCACCGGGACGTCCGGTCATGGCGGGCCGGCTGGTGAACCCGTTCCTCTCCCAGGATCCGGACCAGAAGGCGCGCCGGCTGGCCCGGGCGCTGGTCTCGGACCTGGCGGTCTACCACCCCGAGAAGCGCCGCGAGGGGCTCCAGAACGGCACCCTCAAGGAGCTGTTCCGGGACGAGATCCAGAAGAGCTGGGAGGAGTACCGCGAGCAGGTGGGCAAGGAGCTGGCCGAGTCGACGACCCACTTCACCGACGCGCTGAACGAGATCCTCGCCGGGGGGCAGAAGGTCTTCTAGCGCTTCGTGGAGCGGGCCCGATCCCATTATCCTTCACAGAGCCGTTCATCCGCTTCGGCGGACGAGCGGCTCGCTCGTTACACCGACCGAGGACATCCGATGCCGAGCCTGCGCGAATTGCTTGACGATCTCGACCGCCGCGTCACCGAGCTCCGAGGTTTCCTTTGACATCCCCGGGCGCTCCGACCGCCTCCGCCAGCTCGAGGTGCAGCAAGCCGACCCCGGCTTCTGGACCAACCAGGAGCGGGCGCGCGCGGTGGTGCAGGAGATCAAGGCGCTCAAGGGCGTGATCGCCCCGTACGACGCATTGCGGCAGCGCCTCGACGCGGCGCGGGACTTGGTCGAGCTGGTCGAGGCCGAGCCGGACGAGGGGATGACGGCGGAGCTCGAGCGGGAGGCGCAGGAGCTCGCCCGCGACACCGAGGCGTTGGAGCTCAAGACCATGCTCCAGGGCCCCGACGACCATCGCGACGCCATCCTCACCATCCACCCCGGCGCCGGGGGCACGGAGTCGCAGGACTGGGCCGAGATGCTCATGCGGATGTACCGCCGCTGGGCCGAGCGGCGGGGCTACGAGGTGACGGTGCTCGACCTGCTGCCCGGCGAGGAGGCCGGGATCAAGTCCGCCACGCTGGAGATCCAGGGCGAGTACGCCTACGGCTTCCTCAAGGCGGAGAAGGGGGTCCACCGCCTGGTCCGGATCTCGCCCTACGATGCCCAGGCTCGTCGCCACACCTCCTTCGCGTCGGTCTTCGTCTACCCGGACGTGGAGGACACGATCGAGATCGACCTCCGGGAGGAGGACATCAAGATGGACGTCTTCCGGGCCTCCGGGGCCGGCGGCCAGCACGTGAACAAGACCTCCTCGGCGGTCCGCCTCACCCACATCCCGACCGGGATCGTGGTGTCCTGCCAGCAGGAGCGGAGCCAGCACAAGAATCGCGAGGTGGCCATGAAGATGCTCCGCGCCGCGCTGTACCAGAAGAAGCTGGAGGAGCAGGAGGCGGAGCGGGCCAAGCTCGAGGCCACCAAGACGGACATCTCGTGGGGGAACCAGATCCGGTCCTACGTCTTCCAGCCGTACACGATGGTCAACGACCACCGGACCGAGCTCAAGGTCGGGGACGTCCAGCGGGTGATGGACGGCGACCTCGACGATTTCATCCAGGCCTACCTGAAGCGCTTCGGGGGGAAGGCGGCGTGACGATCCTCGAGGAGCGGAACTACGTCGAGGAGGCCCGGCGGGAGAAGCGGGCGGCGCTCGAGGCGCTCGGCGTGCGCCCCTTCGCCTACCGGTTCGACCGCACCCACACCGCGGCCGAGGCGCTCGCCCTCTACGACGACGCCATGGGCGAGCAGGGGCCCGAGGTGGCGATCGCGGGCCGTCTGGTGGCCTGGCGGCCCAAGGGGAAGGTCGTCTTCGGGCACCTGGAGGACGCGAGCGGGCGGATTCAGGTGTACCTCCGCCGGGACGACCTGGGCGAGGCGGGCTGGGCCCTCGTCGAGCACCTCGACCTCGACGACCACCTCGGCATCACCGGCCGGCTCATGCGGACCCGCGCCGGCGAGATCACCGTACGGGCGACCGCGGTGACCCTCCTCGCCAAGTCGCTGCGGCCGCTTCCCCGGGGGAAGGTGCAGGTGCTCCCCGACGGGACCACCCGCCACTACGGCGGGCTCACCGACCCCGAGGTGCGCTACCGCCAGCGGTACGCCGACCTGGCGGTCCACCCCGAGGTCAGGGAGGTCTTCCGGCTCCGGGCCCGGGTGATCGCCTTCATCCGGCGTTTCCTCGACGCCCGCGGCTTCCTCGAGGTGGAGACGCCGATCCTCCAGCCGCTCTACGGCGGCGCCTCCGCCCGGCCGTTCGTCACCCACCACAACGCCCTCGACATGCCGCTCTACCTCCGGATCGCGGACGAGCTGTACCTCAAGCGGCTGCTCGTGGGGGGCTTCGAGCGGGTGTACGAGATCGGCCACGACTTCCGGAACGAGGGGATGGACCGCACCCACAACCCCGAGTTCACCATGCTCGAGTGGTACATGGCCTACGCCGACTACCAGGTCGTCGCGGACATGGCCGAGGAGCTGCTGCACGAGCTGGTGCGGGAGGTCACCGGTGGGTCGACCACCCTCGTCCGGGACGGGGTGACGCTCGACTTCTCCCGGCCATTCGCGCGGATTGGGTTCGTGGAGGGCATCCGGCGGCAGGCGGGAGTCGACGTGCTGGAGGCGAGCGAGGACGAGCTCCGGGCCACGCTCCGGCGCCGCGGGGTGCCGGCCGACGAGGCGGCGCGATACGCCGGCGGGAAGCTGCTGGACGAGGTCTTCAAGGCCTACCTGGAGCCGCAGCTGGTGCAGCCGACGTTCGTGTTCGATTACCCCAAGGCGCTCTCGCCCCTGGCCAAGGTGCACCGGGACGATCCCCGGCTCACCGAGCGGTTCGAGCTCTTCGTGCAGGGGCGGGAGATCGCCAACGCCTTCAGCGAGCTCAACGACCCGGACGACCAGCGGGCCCGCTTCGAGGAGCAGGTGCGCCAGCGGGCGGCGGGGGACGAGGAGGCCCAGCAGTACGACGCCGACTACATCCGGGCGCTGGAGTACGGCATGCCCCCCGCCGGGGGGATCGGGATCGGGATCGACCGGCTGGTGATGTTGCTGGCGGATCAACCCTCGATCCGGGATGTGATCCTCTTCCCGGCGATGCGGCCGGAGGCGTAGCATGGCCCGGTTCGGCCTCCCGAGCCGCCTGGAGCTGCGGATCGCCTCCCGGTACATGCGGAGCCGCAAGTCGACCCGCTCGCTGTCGCTCAACACCGTGATCTCCGTGGGGGGCGTGGCGGTGGGGGTGATGGCCCTGGTCGTGGTGCTCGGCGTGATGAACGGGCTCCGCAACGACCTGCAGGAGCGGATCCTGGTCGCGAATCCCCACCTCCGGATCCTCACCTTCGGGCCCGGGCTCCGGATGGACGACTGGCGCCGGGCGATGGCGGAGGTGAAGCGGGACCCCGGCGTGGTGGCGGTGGCCCCCGAGGTGATCAGCCAGGCCTTGGTGACGACGGGCCACGACTACGCGGAGGGGGTGCAGGTCCTGGGCGTGCCGAGCGACACCGGCGCCGTCGCCGTGACCTCGCTCCCCCGCTCGCTCACCCGGGGCGATCTCTCCTTCGCCACCAAGCGGCCGAACGTGGACGGCGGGATCATCCTCGGCCACCGGCTGGCCAACCGGCTCTCGGTGGTGCCGGGCGACTTCGTCACCTTGCTCTCGTTCTCGGGGGCGCAGGTGAACCCGGCGCTGGGAGTGGCGATCCCCCGCTACTGGCGGTTCGAGGTGACCGGCCTCTTCGACACCGGGATGTTCCAATACGACAACAGCTTCGTGGTGCTCCCCCTGCCGGTGGCGCAGCGGTTCACCGGGCTGGGCGAGGCGGTATCGGGACTCCAGGTGCGGGTCCGGGACCCGGACCAGGCCCCGGCCGTCGGCGAGCGCCTGGAACGGCGATTGGGGTATCCCTATCGGGCCCTCGATTGGCAGACGCAGAACGCCTCGCTCTTCAGCGCCCTGCAACTCGAGAAGCTCGCCATGGGGCTGATTATCTTCTTCATCATGATCGTGGCCGCCTTCAACATCGTGAGCACGCTCACGATGGTGGTCACCGACAAGACCAAGGAGATCGGCATCCTCCAGGCGATGGGGCTGCCGGCCCCCGCCATCCGGCGGATCTTCCTGGTGCAGGGGGCGATCATCGGGGTCGTCGGGGTGGCGCTGGGGCTCGCGGGGGGCTTCGCGGTGGCCCTGGTGGTCGACCGGTGGCGTTGGATCCGGATCGATCCGGCGGTATACTTCATCGACCACCTCCCCATCCACATCGAGCCGCTCGACGTCGTGGTGGTCGTACTCGCCAGCCTCGCTCTCGCCATCGTGGCGACGCTGCATCCCTCCCACTCGGCCGCGCGGCTCACTCCGGTGGAAGCCATCCGACACGAATGAGCGCGGTCCTGGAGGCCCGGGGGCTCCGGAAGGTCTATCGGGGCGGGGACGGCAACCCGATCGAGGTGCTGGCGGGGGTGGACCTCGCCCTCGACCGGGGGGAATTCGTCGCGATCGTGGGGGCGAGCGGCTCGGGGAAGAGCACGCTGCTGCACCTGCTCGGCGCCCTCGACGCGCCGAGCGGTGGCAGGGTGATGCTCGACGGCGTCTCCTATGACGAGCTCTCGCCGGTCGAGCTGGCCCGGGTCAGGAACCGCAAGCTGGGATTCGTGTTTCAGTTTCATCATCTCCTCCGGGAATTCAGCGCCCTGGAGAACGTCATGATGCCGATGCTGATCGCCGGGGTGGGGGATGCCGAGGCGCGCTCGCGAGCCGAGGTCCTCCTGGCGAGCGTCGGCCTGGCGGGCCGGATGTCGCACCGGCCGGCCCAGCTCTCCGGCGGCGAGCAGCAACGGGTAGCGGTCGCCCGGGCGCTCGCGACCGACCCCCTGGTGGTGTTGGCCGACGAGCCGTCGGGCAACCTGGACTACTCCAACAGCGAGCACCTGCACCAGCTGTTCGCCGGCCTGGCCCGGGAGTTCGAGACGGCGGTGGTGGTGGTCACCCACAATCGCCGGCTGGCGGCCAAGGCGGATCGGATCCTCTCGCTCGAGGGGGGGCGCCTGACACCGCTGGCCGGCGCGGAGGCGTTGCCCTGATGGACTGCGATCAGTGTCGGGAGCGGCCGGCCGAGATCCACCTGACCCAGATCGTGGACGACCAGGTCAGGACGCTCCACCTCTGCGCCCGCTGCGCGGCGGAGCGGGGGGTCGAGAGCGTGGCCCAGGTGACCAGTACCCCGCTGGGCGGATTCCTGGCCAGCATGGGAAAGGGGCTTGCGGCGGGGCTGCCGACCACGGAGCCGGGGGGCTGTCCGCAGTGCGGCGCCAGCCTGCGGGACTTCCGCGAGGTCGGGCGCCTGGGATGCCCGGCCTGCTACCGGACCTTCGAGGCCCCGCTGCGGGAGCTGCTCCGGCGGCTCCACGGCTCGAGCCGCCACCTGGGTGAGCAGTACGTCGCCACGGGGGCCTCGGCCAGCGAGACGCGGCGGCTCCAGGCCGAGCTCCGGGAACAGCTCCGTCTGGCCATCGAGACCCAGAACTTCGAGCTGGCCGCCGAGCTCCGCGACCGCCTGAAGGTCTACGAATGATCGACCTGAGCCTGCTCCCCGACGGCGGCATGCCCTGGCTCGACGCCAGCGGGCCGTACAGCCACCTGGTGCTCTCGACCCGGATCCGGCTGGCGCGGAACCTGGAGGGGCGGACCTTCGGGACCCGGAACAGCGACGTGGAGCGGGAAGAGATCCTGGCGGAAGTGAGCCAGGCGGCCCGGGAAACCGTCCTGCTCCGGCGGGCGGTCAGCTTCCGGCTCGACCGTCTGGACCCGGCCGACCGCCAACTCCTGCACGAACGGCACCTGGTGTCTCGCGAGTTGGCAGGGCTGGACGGCGATGGGCGGGTGCGGGCGGCGTCGGGGCTGCTGGTGCAGGACCGGGTGGGGGTAATGCTGAACGAGGAGGACCACCTCCGGCTGCAGGGGCTTTATTCGGGGTTCGCGCTGGAGGCGGCGTACGGCGAGGTGGACAGGTTGGACACCGAATTAGGACAACGACTTGCGTTCGCATTTCACCCCGAGTTTGGTTACCTTACATCCTGTCCCACGAACGTCGGGACCGGCCTCCGGGCGTCGGTGCTGATCCATCTGCCGGGGCTCGTCCTGACCAAGGAGATCTCGAAGGTCCTGCAGGGCCTCACCCAGGTCGGCCTTACGTTCCGGGGGTTGTACGGCGAAGGCAGCGAGGTGGTCGGCAACTTCTTCCAGTTGTCGAACCAGACCACGCTGGGCAAGTCGGAGCGCGACCTCCTCGACCACCTGAACAAGATGGTACGCCAGGTGATCGAATACGAGGAGCAGGCCCGCCAGGTGCTGATGCGCGACGCCCCGACGATCATCCAGGACAAGGTCTGGCGGGCCTACGGGCTCTTGCGGTACGCCCGGACGCTCTCCTTCGACGAGGCGATGAACCTGCTCAGCGGGGTTCGGCTGGGCGTGGCGCTGGGTCTGATCCCGAGCGTCGGGATGTATACATTAAACAAGCTCCTGATCCACACCCAGCCGGCGCATCTGGCGGCGGCGGGTGGGAGCGGGCTGGAAGACCCCGACCTGCCGGTTCGGCGGGCCGATCTGGTCCGAAAGCTGCTGGAGGATGAAGCCAGTCGCCGGCACTGAAGCCCGGGACGTGGCATTCGACCGCTGGTCGTGGCTTGGCAGGGGAAGGAAATGAACGGCTACAACTTCACTGATCGCGTTCGCAAGGTGTTGCAGATGGCCCGGGAAGAGGCGGCCCGTCTGCATCACGAATACGTCGGCACCGAGCACATCCTCCTCGGGCTCATCCGGGAGGGGGAGGGGGTCGCCGCGGCCGTTCTCACCAACCTCAACGTCGATCTCGAGGAGATCCAGCAGAAGATCGAAGAGACGGTCAAGAAGGGCAAGGCGACCGCTGCGGCCGGGCCCGACCTGCCGTACACCTCCCGGGCCAAGAAGGTGCTCGAGCTGGCGATGACCGAGGCCCGGGAGCTCAACCACTCCTACGTGGGGACGGAGCACCTGCTGCTCGGCCTCCTGCGGGAGGAGAAGGGGATCGCGGCCCAGGTCCTGACCGACGCCGGGGTGAGCCTGGAGCAGTCCCGGGCGGAGACGCTTCGGCTCCTGGGGAGCGACATGCCCCAGCCGACCACGGCCAGCGCCCAGCCCAGCTCGACCCCGAAGGCCGAGAAGAAGTCCAAGACCCCGGCGCTGGACCATTTCTGCCGCGACCTGACGCAGCTCGCGGCCGAGGGCCAGCTCGACCCGACGATCGGGCGGGGCAAGGAGATCGAGCGGGTGATGGAGATCCTCTCCCGCCGGAAGAAGAACAACCCGGTCCTGATCGGCGAGCCGGGCGTCGGGAAGACGGCCATCGTCGAGGGGCTGGCGCTGCTCATCGCCAACGGCCAGTGCCCCGACGTGCTGCGGGATCACCGGGTGCTCTCGCTCGACATGGCGGCGGTGATCGCCGGCACCAAGTACCGGGGCCAGTTCGAGGAGCGGCTCAAGGCGGTCATGAACGAGATCGCCCAGAACAAGAACATCATCCTGTTCATCGATGAGCTGCACACCCTGGTGGGTGCGGGCGCGGCGGAGGGGGCGATCGACGCCTCCAACATGCTGAAGCCGGCGCTGGCCCGGGGCGAGTTGCAGTGCGTGGGCGCCTCGACGCTGAACGAGTACCGGAAGTACATCGAGAAGGACGGCGCCCTGGAGCGGCGGTTCCAGACCGTCGTGGTGGAGCCGCCCACGGTCGAGGAGACCGTGGAGATCCTCAAGGGGCTCCGCAAGAAGTACGAGGAGCACCACCGGGTGGTGATCCCGGACGAGACGCTGCGCGCCGCGGCCGAGCTGTCGGAGCGCTACATCACCGACCGGTTCCTCCCCGACAAGGCGATCGACGTGATCGACGAGGCGGGGGCCCGGGCCCGGCTGGCGACGCAGGTGCCGCCGGCCGAGGTGGCCGAGCTCAAGGCGGAGCTGGAGAAGGTGAATCTCCAGAAGGAGGATGCCGTCCGGGACCAGAACTTCGAGCGGGCCGCGGCGCTCCGGGACCGGGAGCGGGAGCTCCAGAACCAGATCCGCCTCAAGCAGGAGGAGTGGGAGCGGGAGCGGCAGACCCGCCGCCCGGTGATCGACGAGGAGGCCATTGCCTTCATCGTCTCCCGCTGGACCGGCATCCCGGTCACCCGGCTGCAGGAGGCGGAGGCCACCCGGCTGCTCCGGATGGAGGAGGAGCTGCACCAGTCCGTGGTGGGCCAGGACGAGGCGATCAAGGCGATCTCCCGGGCCATTCGGCGGTCGCGGGCGGGGCTCAAGGACCCGAAGCGGCCGATCGGGGCGTTCATCTTCTCGGGCCCGACGGGCGTCGGCAAGACCGAGCTGGCCCGGGCGCTGGCCAAGTTCCTCTTCGCCGACCCCAACGCGCTGGTGCGGGTCGACATGTCCGAGTACATGGAGAAGTTCTCCGTGTCCCGGCTGATCGGCGCGCCGCCGGGCTACGTCGGCTACGAGGATTCGGGTACGCTGACCAAGGCGATCCGGCGCAAGCCGTACTCGGTGGTGCTGCTGGACGAGATCGAGAAGGCGCATCCCGACGTCTTCAACATCCTGCTCCAGGTGCTCGACGAGGGCCACTTGACCGACAATTACGGCCGGGTGATCGACTTCAAGAACACCGTGGTGATCATGACCTCCAACGTCGGGGCCCGGGAGATCATGCAGGGCAAGAGCCTCGGCTTCCACGGCGGGGACACCCGGGCGACCTTCGAGCGGATGCAGGAGAAGGTGAAGGAGGAGATCACCAAGGTCTTCAACCCCGAGTTCCTGAACCGGCTCGACGACGTGATCGTCTTCCACCCGCTGGGCAAGGACCACATCGCGCAGATCGTCACCATCTTGCTCCGCGAGGTCCAGCGGCGGCTGGGCGACGAGATCCGGCTCACGCCGGCCGCGGTGGACTTCCTGGTCGAGAAGGGCTACGACCAGAACTACGGTGCCCGCCCGCTCAAGCGGTCGATCCAGAAGTACATCGAGGACCCGCTGAGCGAGAAGATCCTCGTGGGCGAGTTCGTCCGCGGCGATCAGATCGAGGTGGACGTGGCGCCCGAGGGCGACAAGCTCGCCTTCCGCGCCCTAACCGGAACCACCGCTTGAGGCCTGCCGTCGCCGTCCGCCCCGGCGGACGGCGCCGGCGCTCCCTCGCCGGGGCCCTCCGCCGGCTCGCCCTGCCGCTCGCCTGCCTGCTCGCCGTCGTCCGTCCGGCATCCCTCGCCGGGCAGGACGACGGCGGCGTGCGGGTCGACAGCGTCGCCGTCGAAGGCAATACCCGCCTCACCGCCGCCCAGATCGCCGGGACGGCGGGCATCGCGCCGGGCCAGGTCATCAATTATCGCGACGTCCAGCGGGCCATCGCGGCCCTCTTCCGTACCGGCCAGTTCGACGACGTGACCGTCGAGCAGCGGCAGGTCGGGGGACGGTCGGTGCTGGCGTTCGTCGTCAAGGAGCGCCCGATCCTCCTCCGGTGGGCCGTGCGTGGCGTGGACCGCCTCTCCGAGGGGCGGGTGAAGGGCCGGGTGTCGCTGGTGGAGGGCCGGGCGCTCGACCGGGCGGCGCTGGAGCGCTCGCGGGCCTCCATCGACTCGTTGTACAAGTCGGAGGGCTACTACACCGCGTCGGTCAGGGTCAACGAGATCCGGCAGGACGGCGGGGTGCGGGTGGTCTTCGACGTGACCGAGGGGGACCGGGTCGCGATCAGCCAGATCGTGGTCGAGGGCAACCAGCGCTTCCCGGACAAGGAAGTGGTCAAGCACATGGCGACCCGCCCCGAGGGATTCTGGTGGTTCCAGCGGGGCGAGTACGACGACGAGAAGCTGGAGCGGGACATCCGGGACCGGCTCCCCGACTGGTATGGCGACCGCGGCTACATCGACTTCCAGGTCGTGGACGACTCGCTGGCGGTGGACTCCCTCGGCGGGCGGGCGGTGCTCCACCTCGCGGTGGAGGAGGGACGGCAGTACCGGGTCGGCAGTTTCTCGATCTCGGGGAACCGGCGCTTCTCCACCGACGAGCTCATGGCGTTCTATCCCTTCCACGGGGCGGAGCGCCGGGCGGTCCCGTTCAACCGGGCGGAGTGGGAGCAGGCCACCGAGCGGGTCCAGTCCCTCTACGCCAACCAGGGCTACATCTACGCCCGGGTCGAGCCGGAGGTGACCCGGCGCGCCGCGCCCGACGGGACGCCGGTGCTCGACCTGCGCTGGTCGATCCAGGAGGGGCAGCCGGCCACGATCAACCGGATCGAGATCGTGGGCAACGACGTGACCCACGAGCGGGTGATCCGCGAGGCGATCGTCCTGCTGCCGGGGGACGTCTTCAACCGCGACCGGCTGATCCGCTCCTACCAGAACATCTCCAACCTCGGCTTCTTCCAGCAGCCGCTGCCGCCGCCCGACGTCCGGCCCACCGAGAACGGGGTGGACGTGGACATCGTGTTCCGGGTGGAGGAGCGGCGGACCGGGAACATCAACTTCGGCGCCTCGCTGGGGCAGGGCACCGGCGTGGGCGGCTTCCTCGGCCTGGAGGAGCCCAACCTGTTCGGGCGGGGGAAGCGGGGCCGGTTCCAGTGGCAGTTCGGGCGTCGGGTCAACGACTTCACCCTGAGCTACACCGATCCCTCGATCCGCGAGAGCCGGATCTCGGGCACGATCTCGCTCTTCAACTCGCGCCAGCGCTACACGATCGAGGACCTGGGCCGGGTCCGCCGGGCGGGCGGCAGCCTCCAACTCGGCTTCCCGTTCTTCGGCTCGCGCTACACCCGGCTGTTCACCTCGTACGGCATCCAGGACTACCGATTCAGCGAGGGGTCGGAGGACATCCAGGAGCGCTTCCGCTGCAGCCGGTGCACCCGCTCGACGCTCGGGTTGAGCGTCCTGCGGGACACCCGGATCGGGCTGCCGTTCGCGGTCGGCGGCTCGATGACCAACATCGGCGGCGAGCTCAACGGCGGTTTCCTGGGCGGCAGCGGCAACTACCGGAAGGTCGATCTCGAGGGCCGCTGGTACGCGCCGCTGGGCACGCTCGGCGGGAGCGAGGAGCTGGGGAGCGGCGGGGTCCAGTTCGTCCTGGGCCTCACCGCCAAGTCCGGCTTCATCTTCGGCGACCCCGGACCGTTCTTCCAGGAGCTCTTCTCGCTGGGCGGCACCCAGTTCGGGATCCCGCTCCGCGGCTACGAGGAGTTCTCGATCACGCCCAACGGCTTCGACCCCGAGGCGAACGGGAGCAACGCCACCGCCGACGCGTTCGGCAAGTCGTACGCGGCCTTCACGGTGGAGGCGGGCGCCCGGGTCAGCCAGTCGCTCTACCTGAGCGCGTTCTTCGACGCCGGCAACGTGTATCGCACCGCCAGGCAGTGGGACCCGACCCGGCTCTTCCGCGGCGCCGGCGTCGGCGCGGCGGTGATCTCGCCGCTCGGGCCCATCGGCATCGATCTCGGTTACGGCTTCGACCGGGTGGACCGCAACGGGCGGCCGGCGCCGGGGTGGAAGCTGCATTTCAAGCTCGGCAACTTCTTCTGATCGTGTTCCCGTACCTTCGTCTGGAGAACGGCATGAAGCGATTCGTGGTTGGCTCCGCCATCGTGGCCCTGGCCGGCGTCCTGTCGATCATCCCGGCGCCGCTCGCGGCCCAGGGCGGTCCGAAGATCGGCTACGTGAACAGTCGGCTGATCCTGCAGCAGACGCCGGGGTACGCGACGGCCGAATCCACCTTCAGCCGCGAACTCGAGGGCTACCGGCAGGAAGTGGCGAAGCTCCAGGCGTCGCTGGACTCGGCGGCGCAGGACTTCGAGCAGCAGTCGGTGCTGCTCAGCCCGACCGCCCGGAACGCGAAGCGGAAGGAATTGGAGACGCAGCAGCAGAAGCTGGAGCAGCGCACCCAGGAGCTGCGGGAGCGGGCGGCCACCCGGGAACGGGAGCTGCTCGACCCGATCCAGCAGCGGGTGAACGCGGTGATCGACGGGATCCGCGCCGAGGGGAACTACGCGGTCATCTTCGACATCACCGCGCCGGGGAGCGGGATCGTCTCGGCCGACAAGTCGCTCGACCTCACCCAGCGGGTGATCGAGCGGCTCCGCGCCAGCAAGTAGCGCCGTGACGGCCCCGGGCCTGACCGCGCAGGCGGTCGCCGACCTCGTCGGCGGCCGCCTGCTTGGCGATGGGGAGGTGGTGCTCCGCCGGGTCGGCCCGCTCGACCGGGCGACGGGCGACACGCTGTCGTTTCTTGTCTCGGGGAGGTACCTCCCGTATTTTCGGGCGTCGGCGGCCGGGGCGGTCCTCCTGCCGGAGGCCTTCGCGGCGGAGCCGGCCGGGCCCGCCACCCGCATCGTCGTCGCCGATCCGCACCGCGCCCTCCTGGCGGCCGTCCAGGCGCTCTTCCCCCCCGAACCACCGGCGCCGGGCATCGACCCGACCGCGAGGCTCGGGCCGGGGACGACGTTCGGGGCGGACGTGACGATCGGGGCCTACGCCGTGCTGGGGCGGAACGTGCGCCTCGGCGACCGCTGCCGCATCGGGCCGGGGGCGGTGCTGGAGGACGGCGTCACGGTCGGGCCCGACTCGGTGATCGGCCCGCGGGTGGTCTGCTGCACCGGTACCCGCGTCGGCGCCCGGGTGGTGGTGAAGGCGGGGGCGGTGCTGGGCGGGGACGGCTTCGGCTACGTCGCCGACGGCGCCGGCCACCGGCGGCTGCCCCACGTGGGCGGCTGCATCATCGAGGACGACGTCGAGGTCGGCTCGCAGACCTGCATCGACCGCGGCAGCGTGGACGACACGGTCGTCGGGCGCGGCACGAAGATCGACAACCTGGTCCAGATCGGCCACAACGTGCGCATCGGGCAGCGATGCCTGATTGCCGGTCAGGTGGGCATCGGGGGCAGCGCGCGGATCGGCGACGACGTGATCATCGCGGGGGGCGTGGGCGTGGCGCACCACGTCCAGATCGGCGACGGCGCCCGGGTGACCGCCGCGAGCGGGCTCGGGACCGACGTCCCGCCCGGGAAGACGTACGGCGGCTTCCCGGCGCGGGAGCACCGGGAGTTCCTCCGGGCCCAGGCGGCGATGTACCGGCTGGCGCCGATCGCCTCGCGCCTCGAGTCGTTGGTGACGGAACGGGAGCAACGAGAGCACCGTGGCTAGGAACACCATCGCGCGGCCCTGCCGCGTCGCCGGCACCGGGCTCCACACCGGAGCCCCGGCGACGGTCACCTGCCATCCGGCGGCGCCGGGCCAGGGCATCCGATTCCGCCGCGTGGACCTCCCGGGAGCGCCGGAGCTCCCGGCGCAGCTCGACCACGTGATCGAGACCGAACGGCGCACCACGCTCGGGCAGGGCGACGCCGCGGTGCACACCGTCGAGCATCTCCTCGCCGCCGTCGCCGCACTCGAGCTCGACGACCTGCGCATCGAGGTCGACGGCCCGGAGCCGCCGGCGCTCGACGGCTCGTTCCTGCCGTATCTCACGATGTTGCGGGACGCCGGCGTGACCGCCCAGGAGGGCGAGCCGGTGATCTACCGCGTCCAGGCGCCGTTCCAGGTGACGGAGGGCGACGCGACCTACGTCGTCTCGCCGGCCAAGCAGCTCCGCCTCACGACGATCATCGAGTGGGGCCACCCCTGCATCGGGCGCCAGGTCGGCTCGTTCGACCTGACGCCGGAGCGCTTCGCCAGCGAGATCGCCCCGGCGCGGACCTTCGGCCTGCTGGGCGAGGTCGAGGCGCTGCGGGCCAAGGGGCTGGCGCTGGGCGCGAGCGAGGCCAACGTCGTGGTGTTGGGCGAGGAGGGGGTCCTGAACGGCCCGCTCCGGTGGCCCGACGAGTTCGTGCGGCACAAGGCAGGGGACATCGTCGGCGACCTGGCGTTGGCCGGGGGACGGGTCCAGGCGCACATCGTGGCGACCCGACCGAGCCACCGGGGGAACGTGGCGCTGGCGCGGGCGCTCACCCGGACGGCCCAGCGCCAGGGCGGGGTGGCGATGGACATCGGCCGGATCCTGGACGTGATCCCGCACCGGTATCCGTTCCTGCTGGTGGACCGGATCATCGAGATGGACGGGACCCGCCGGATCGTGGGGATCAAGAACGTCACGATCAACGAGCCGTTCTTCCAGGGCCACTTCCCGGGCCATCCCATCATGCCGGGAGTCCTCATCATCGAGGCGATGGCGCAGGTCGGCGGGATGCTCCTGCTCAACGCGATCAAGGACGCGCACACCAAGGTCGCGTACTTCATGTCGCTCGACAACGTGAAGTTCCGGCGGCCGGTGGTTCCCGGCGACCAGCTCCGCTGCGAGGTGGAGATCCTCCAGCTCCGCGGCACCACCTTCCGCATGCGGGGCGTGGCGTACGTGGACGGCAACGTCGTGACCGAGGCGGAGATGATGGCGAAGGTGGTGGACAAGTGACCCGCCAGATCCATCCCACGGCGCTGATCGATCCCACGGCGGAGCTGGCGGAGGACGTCGTCGTGGGCCCCTTCGCGATCGTGGGGCCCCGGGTGACGGTGGGCCGCGGCTGCCGGATCGGACCCCGGGTGACGCTGCAGTGCAATGTGCGGCTGGGCGAGCGGGTCCGGATCGGCGAAGGCTCGCTCCTGGGCGGCGACCCGCAGGACCTCAAGTACCGGGGCGAGGAGACCTGGGTCGAGGTGGGAGACGACACCGTCATCCGGGAGTACGCCACGATCAACCGGGCCACCGCCGCGAGCTTCACCACCAGGGTGGGGGCGCGATGTTTCCTGATGACCTACGTCCACGTCGCCCATGACTGCCACCTGGGCGACGGGGTGACGATCGCCAACGGCACCCAGCTCGCCGGGCACGTCACCATCCACGACCGCGCCAGCCTCAGCGGCCTCATCGCCGTCCACCAGTTCGTCACCATCGGCACGTTCGCCTTCATCGGCGGCCTCACCAAGGTCACCCAGGACGTCCCGCCCTACGTGCGGGCGGACGGCCACCCGATGGAGCTCTACGGACTCAACTCCATCGGCCTCCAGCGGGCGGGCTTCGCCCCCGAGACCATCGCCGCGCTCAAGCGGGCGTACCGCCTCTTCTTCAATTCCGATCTGAACATGTCGCAGGCGCTGGAGCGGGCCCGACTCGACCTGCCCCGGTGTCGGGAGATCGAGACCCTCATCGCCTTCGTGGAGTCCTCGGAGCGAGGCGTACCGGCATGACGGCGCGGCTTCCGATCGGCGTCATCGGGATCGGCGCGCTCGGCACCCACCATGTGCGTCACCTCGCGACCCTCCCCGAGGCGGAGCTGGTGGGGATCTACGACCACACCCCCGCCCACAGCGCCAAGGCGGCCGAACAGTTCGGCGTCCGCGCCTTCCACGACCTGGACGAGCTGCTCGGCCGGGTCCGCGCGGTCACCGTCGCGGTCCCCACGTCGGCCCACGCCGAGGTCGGGCTCCGGGCGCTGTCGCGCGGGGTGGCCGTGATGATGGAGAAGCCGCTGGCCGCCACCCTGGCCGAGGCCGACGCGCTGGTGGCGGAGGCGGCGCGGCGCGGTGTCCAGCTCCAGGTGGGGCATATCGAGCGCTTCAACCGGGCCGTCCGGGCGGCGCTTCCCTACCTGCACGAGCCGCGGTTCATCGAGAGCCAGCGGCTCGCGCCGTTCCAGCCCCGCGGCACCGACGTGGCCGTGGTCCTGGATCTCATGATCCACGACCTGGACCTGCTGCTTCACCTGACCGGCGGTGGCGAGGCCACGGACGTCCGCGCGAGCGGCGCCACGGTCCTCTCCAATCACCTCGACATGGCCAACGCCCGGGTGGAGTTCGCTGCGGGGACGGTGGCGAACGTGACCGCCTCGCGGGTGGCGCGGGAGCGGATCCGGAAACTCCGGATCTTCCAGCCGTCCGGCTATCTCTCGCTCGACCTCGCCGCCGGGACCGCCGAATTCATGCGGCTCAAGCCGGGCTGGCAGCCGGGCCTCGGGACCCGGCTCGAGGACATCGTCGAGCAGGTCCGGCTGGAGGCGCCGGAGGCCGACGCGCTGCGGCTCGAGCTGCAGAGCTTCGTGCACGCGGTCCAGGGGGAACGGGAGGCCGTGGTGACGGGCGAGGAGGGGCGGGCGGCGCTGGCCCTCGCGCTCCGGGTCACGGAAGCGATCCAGCGGGCGCCGGTCGTCCTCGAGCCGAGGTGAGGGGGCGGCGCCCGATCCGGCTCCTCGTGTCCGCCGGGGAGCCTTCCGGGGATCTCCACGGCGGCCGGGTGGTGACCGCGCTCCGGCGCCGGTTCCCCGACGCCGAGATCGACGCGGTCGGGGGGCCCCGGATGGCGGCGGCGGGCGCCACGATCATCCACCCGATCGATCGGCTGGCCGCGTTCGGGATCGTGGAGGTGTTGGGGAAACTCCGGGTCCATCTTCGGCTCCTCCGCAGGCTTCGGGGGGCCTTCGGGGCCGGGCGGTACGACTTGGTCGTGCTGATCGACTACCCCGGCTTCCATCTGCGCGTGGCCGAGGCGGCCAAGCGGGCCGGGATCCCGGTGGTCTACTACATCGCGCCCCAGCTCTGGGGGTGGTGGCCCGGGCGAGCCCGCCGTTTCGCCGCCGCGGTCGACCGGCTGGCGGTCATCCTCCCCTTCGAGACCGAGTTCTTCGGGCGAGCCGGACTCCGGAGCGAGTTCGTGGGCCATCCGCTCCTCGAACGGGATCCACCGCCCTCCCGGGGGGAGGCTCGCGAGCGGCTCGGCGTTCCGCCCGGGGGCCGGGTGCTTGGTATCTTTCCCGGGAGCCGCCGGGAGGAGATCCGGCGGCACTGGCCGGTGTTCGCCGAGGCGGCCCGGCGGCTGCTGGCCGAAGGACGCTGCCACGCGGCGGTCGTGGCGGCGGTACCGGCAGGGGAGTACCCCGACCCCGGGCCGATCCGGATCCACCGGGGTGACCCATCGCTGGTCCACGCGGCCGCCGACGCGGCCTTGGCCAAGTCGGGGACGACCACGCTCGAGGCGGCGCTGGCCGACCTGCCGATGGTGGTGGCCTATCGGCTGAGTCCGGTCACCTTCGCCGTCGCCCGGCGGCTGGTGACGACACGCTGGATCAGCCTCGTGAACCTGATCGCGGGCCGCGCGGTTGTCCCCGAGCTCGTCCAGGGCGAGCTCACCCCCGAGCGGCTGGCGGCGGCGGTCCGTCCGCTGCTCGACCCGGCCGACCCGCTCACCGTCGCCCAGCGGGCCGGGCTGGCCGAGGTCCGGGCGCGGCTCGGTGCGGGCGGATCCGGGCCTGGCCCGCGGGGGGCCGAGCGGGTGGCGGAGCTGGCGGCGGAGCTGCTCGGCTCATGAGGATCCGGATCTCTCCCGAACTCGGGCGTCGGGTCGGCGCCCCGCTCGCCACGCTGCTGGCGCGGACCTGGAGCATCCGGGCGATCGGGAGCGACCGATGGCTGTCCGCCCGTGCCACGGGCCGACCGCTGGTGTTCATGTGCTGGCACGAGGCGCTGCTCCCGTTGCTCTGGTGGCACCGGGGGCAGGGGATCGCCATCGTCGTGAGCGAGGCCCGCGACGGCCAGTACCTGGCGGACCTCGCGGCTCGACTCGGCTACCGTCTGGTCCGCGGCTCGAGCACGCGGGGCGCGACGCGGGCGCTCCTGGGTGCGGTCCGGGAGCTGCGGGAGGGGATTTCGGTGGCGTTCACGCCGGACGGCCCGCGGGGGCCGCGGCGCGAGCTCAAGCCGGGCGTGGTGGCGGCGGCGCAGCGCGGGGGCGGGATCGTCGTCCCGGTCCACGCCGAGGCCGACCGGGCGTGGCGGCTCGGCTCGTGGGACCGCTTCATGCTGCCCAAGCCGCTCGCGCGGGTTCGGGTGGCTTACGGCCCGCCGTTCGAGGTCGCCCCGGGGCCGGCGGGACTCGAGGAGGGGCTGGCCCGGGCACGAGAGGCGTTGGAGGCGGCACGGAGGCTCGCCGGATGCTCGGACGACGGGGCGACGCGCATCGGATGATCCGCTGGCTCTGGACGAGCCGACGGGTGGACGCCCGTTTGGCCCGTCTGGCGCTGCTTCCGGCGTCGGCGCTGTGGCGGGTGGGGATGGCGCTGCGGGCCACCGGGTACGCCCGGGGGTGGCTCGAGGCGCGGGATCTCCCGCTGCCGGCGGTGGCGGTGGGGAATCTCACGGTCGGCGGCTCGGGCAAGACTCCACTCGCGATCTGGATAGCCCGATACTACGCCGAGCGGGGACTCAGGCCGGGCGTCCTGCTACGGGGGTACGGCGGGGGCGACGAGGCGCTGGTCCATGCCCGGGCGGTGCCCGGCGCGGTGGTCGTGGCCGACCCGGACCGCGCGGCGGGGGCCGAGCGGGCGTTGGCGAAGGGCGCCCGGGTGCTGGTCCTGGACGACGCCTACCAGCGGCTCGACGTGCGGCGGGACCTCAACCTGGCCGTAGTCAGCGCCGAGACGACGCGGGCGGTCCGCTGGCCGCTGCCGGCGGGTCCCTGGCGCGAGGGGCTCGACGCGCTGGCCCGGGCCGACGGGGTGATCGTCACCCGGAAGCGGGCGTCCGCCGAGGCGGCGCTCCGGTTGGCGCGGACGCTGGCGGCGCGGGTCGCCGGGCCGGTGGGAGTGGTCCACCTGGGGCTCACCCAGCTCGAAGGACTCCGGTCCGGCGAGCGGCGGTCCCCGGAGCTCCTGGCGGGGAAGCGGGTGGTGGCCGCGGCCGCCATCGCCGACCCGGACGCCTTCGTCTACCAGGTGAAGGCGGCGGGCGCGATGGTGCAGGTGGCCACCTGGAAGGACCATCACCCGTACCGCGACGAGGACGTGGCCTGGCTGGCGCACGCCGCGCGGCGGGTGGACCACGTGGTGATCACCGAGAAGGACGCCGTGAAACTGCGCGACCGTTGGCCGGCGAGCGTTCCCGAGCCGCTGGTGGCGGTGCTCGGCCTGGAGTGGGAAGAGGGGGAAGTGGAGCTCACCGCGGCCCTGGACGCCGTCACGGCCGCGGTGCGGGATCAACCTTGATCGTCTCTGGAGCACAGCACAGGTCCATATGACTACCGCGAGTACGCGACCCAGCCAGACCGTGATCGGCCGGCCCAAGGACACTTTCCTCGCCGCGGCGGAGGAGAACCCGTTCGAGGCGATGATGTCCCGCTTCGATTTCGCCGCGCAGAAGCTCGAGATCGACCCCGGCCTCTACCGGGTACTGCGCCATCCGGAGAAGCAGATCATCGTGTCGGTGCCGATCCAGCGGGACAACGGCGAGGTCGAGGTGTTCACCGGCTACCGGGTGCTGTACAACACCGCGCGGGGGCCGGCCAAGGGCGGGATCCGCTTCGACCTGAACGTGACCCTGGACGAGGTCAAGGCGCTCGCCGCGTGGATGACCTGGAAGTGCGCGGTGGTGAACATCCCCTTCGGCGGCGCGAAGGGCGGTGTGGTGTGCGATCCCAGCACGATGTCCAACGCCGAGATCGAGCGGCTCACCCGGCGGTACACCGCGGGGATCATCGAGACCCTGGGGCCCGACTCCGACGTGCCGGCACCGGACGTCAACACCAACGAGCGGGTCATGGCGTGGATCATGGACACCTACTCCATGCACAAGCGCCACACCGTGACGGCCGTGGTGACCGGCAAGCCGGTGGAGATGGGCGGCTCGCTCGGGCGCCGGGAGGCGACGGGGCGGGGATGCACCATCGTGACGTTGGAGGCGCTGAAGGCGTTGGGGAAGTCGCCGGCGGGAACCCGGGTGGCGGTGCAGGGCTTCGGCAACGTGGGCTCGGTGGCCGCCACGCTCATGGCGCAGGCCGGCATGACGATCGTGGCGGTGAGCGACAAGTCGGGCGGGATCTACAACCCGAAGGGGCTCGACGTCCGCCACGTGGTCGAGTGGGTGCGCCAGCACCGCTTGCTCAAGGGCTACCCCAACGCCGACGCCATCACCAACGAGGAGCTGCTCACCCTCGACTGCGACGTCCTCGTCCCCGCCGCGCTCGAGAACCAGATCACCAGCCACAACGCCGCCCAGATCAAGGCCAAGATCATCTGCGAGGGCGCCAACGGCCCCACCACGGCGGGGGCCGATGAGATCCTGGACGAGAAGGGGGTCTTCGTCATCCCCGACATCCTCGCCAACGCGGGCGGGGTGACGGTGAGCTACTTCGAATGGGTCCAGGACCGGGGCGGCTACTTCTGGGACGAGGAGACGGTGAACTCCCGCCTGGAGCGGATCATGGTGCGCTCCTTCGAGGAGGTGACCGCCATGGCGCAGCGGGCCAAGGTGAACATGCGGATCGCCTCCTACATGCTGGCGATCGATCGGGTCGCCGCGGTGCACCGCCTGCGGGGTCTCTACGCGTGAGCCGCGGGACGCCCGGTGCGGATCACGCTCCTCGCGGTCGGGCGGCTGCGGCCGCACTACCGCGCCGCGTGTGACGACTACCTGGCGCGCCTGCGGCGGTACGCCCGGGTGACCGAGCGGGAGGTCCGCGAGGGCACGCCCGCCCGGCCGCCCGCCGAGCAGCGGGCCGAGGAGGCGGAGCGCCTCTCGGCCCATTTGCCTCCCGGGACCCGCCTGGTGGCCCTGGCGCGAGCGGGGACGGCGCTCTCCAGCGAGGATCTGGCGCGCCGGCTCGAGCGGTGGACCCTCGAGGCCCGCCCCCTCGCCTTCGCGATCGGCGGGTCCACCGGGCTGGCCGACGAGTTCCTCGCCCGGGCGGAGCTGGCCTGGAGCCTGGGGCCGCTCACCCTGCCGCACGAGCTGGCCAGGGTGGTGGTGTGCGAGCAGCTTTACCGGGCCTTCACGATCCTCCGGGGTGAGCCCTACCACAAGGGGAAGTGATGCCGTGGCGGAATGGTTCGAGGAATGGTTCGGCGAGGAATACCTGCGGCTCTATCCCCACCGGGACGACCGCGACGCCGAACGGCTCGTCGGGCTGCTCACCCGGATGCTGCCATGGCGCCCGGGCTGGCGGGTCCTCGACGTGGGGTGCGGGGCCGGGCGCCACGCCCGGGCCCTCGCGGCGGCGGGCGCCCGCGTGGTCGGGGTCGATCTCTCGCTGACATTACTCCGGCGGGCGGCGACGACCGCCGGGTGCCCGCTGGCCCGGGCGGACATGCGCCGGTTGCCGGTCCGGCCGGCGAGCATGGACGCCACGATGAACCTCTTCACGAGCTTCGGTTACTTCACGAGCGACGCCGAGCACCACGAGGCGCTGCGGCAGATGGTCGAGACGGTGCGGCCGGGAGGCTGGTTCGTGCTCGACTTCCTGCACGCACCCACGGTCCGGGAGCGTCTGGTCCCGCGCGACCGGCTCCACCTGGACGGCGCGCCGGTCGAGGTCGAGCGCCGGCTCGAAGACGACGGCCGATACGTCGTCAAGCGGTTCACCCTGCCCGACGGCCGCCGCTTCACGGAGCGAGTCCGCCTGTTCGAGCCGGCCGACCTCGCGGCCATGCTGGCCGCGGCCGGCGTGTCGCTCCGCCACGAGTTCGGCGACTACGACGGCGGACCGCTCGGGCCCGGTGCCCCGCGGGTGATCCTCGCCGGTACCCCGGCCTGAGCCCGACCATGCGTATCGTCACCACCCCCCTCCCGGCGCCGCCCGCCTGGCCGTCGCCGCGGCCGGGCGGCTTCCCGGCGAACCTGCTCGAGGCCTGCCTCCGCGCCCCCGGCATCGAGCCCCAGCTCGAGCGCCTGGCCCGGCCGGACACGCTCGTCGTCACCACCGGCCAGCAGCCCGGCCTCTTCACCGGACCGCTCTACACCATCCACAAGGCGCTTTCCGCGGCCGTGCTGGCCGAGCTCCTGGAGGCCCGGTGGGGGCGGCCGGTCGTCCCGATCTTCTGGGTGGCCGGGGACGACCACGACTTCGCCGAGGCGAACCACGCTTCCTGGCTGGACGGCGACGGCACCGTCGTCACCGCCACGCTGCGGACCCGGCCGCCGGAGGCCCCGCTCACCCCGATGTACCGCGAGCCGCTGGGGCCCGAGGTGCTGGAGGCGTTGGCGCGCCTCGAGGCCTCGCTCCCCCCGTCGGAGTTCCGCGAGCCGACCCTGGAGTGGGTGCGGCGCCACTATCGGCCGGAGGAAACGGTGGCCGGCGCCTACGGGCGCGCGCTGGCCGAGCTCCTGGCCCCGGCGGGAGTGGTCTGCTTCGACAGCACCCACCCCGCCGCGAAGCGCGCCGCGGCGCCGCTCCTCCTGCGGGCGCTCGGCGCCGCCCACGAGTTGGACGCCGACCTGGCGACCAGGGCCGTCGAGCTCGAGGCGGGGGGACGCGGTGCGGGGGTGACGGTAGGAGAGGGAGCCACGCTGGTGATGCTCGAGGCGAGGCTCGGCCGGGACCGCCTGGTCGCGAGCGACGGCGGCTTCGCCACTCGCCGGAGCGGGGAGCGGTTCGACCCGGGCGCGCTGGAGGCCATCGCCCACGAAGCGCCGGAGCGTCTTTCGCCCAATGTGCTCCTCCGGCCGGTGGTGGAGAGCGCGCTCCTGCCGACGGTGGCGTACCTCGCCGGGCCCGGGGAGCTCCGCTACCTGGAGCTCACCCCGCCGGTCTACCGACGCCTCGGCGTGGTGCGTCAGCTCCCGGTGCCGCGGTGGTCGGGGATCCTCGTCGAGCCGCGGGTCGACCGGGTGCTGGCGAAGTTCGGCGCCGACCTCGCCGAGCTCCTCGCGCCCGGCGGCGCCCTCGAGGCCCGGGTGGTGCGGACCCAGCTTCCCGGTGAGGCGGGGGAGGCGCTCCAGGCCCTCCGCGGGACGATCGAGGCGCAGTACGCTCGGCTGGAGCGGATCGCGATCGAGATCGACCCCACGTTGGCGAAGCCGATCCGCGGGCTGCGCAACGCCGCGCTGGTGGGCACCCAGGACGCCGAGAAGCGCCTGCTCCACCATCTCAAGCGGCGTCAGGAGACCGACCTCCGGCAGATCGCCCGCGGGCGGGCGGCCGTGCTCCCCGACGGCAAGCCGCAGGAACGGGTGCTCACGGTCGTCCCCTTCCTCGCCCGCTACGGCTTCGGGCTGGTGGGCACGCTGGTCGAGGAGATCCGCCGCTGGTACCGGGCGGCCCTTGAAGCGCCGGTGCAACCGGCATAGACTCGACGCATGGTCCTGATCGGCATCATCCTGCTGGTGGCGCTGTTGATCCCGATCCTCGGCATCATCGTCGATTCGCCGATCGGGCGGGCGCTCGCGCGCCGGCTGGAGGGCCCGGAGACGGTACCCGCCTCGCTCGCCGATCTGACCAAGAAGGTCGACCTCCTCGAGAGCGAGGTGGACGATCTCCACCGGATCGTACAGGGCCTCCAGGAGGAGAACGCGTTCCTGCAGCGGCTCCTCGAAGACCACGCCGCGCGGCCCGCGGTTCCCCCGGGCGCGCGGGACCGCACCGCCCTTCCGCCCACCGCCCCCTGAGCTCGCCGACCTCATCGCGATCCCGCCCCGCCGTCCTCGTGGCGGCGGGCATCCTCCTCAGCCGGATCGTGGGCCTGGTCCGGAACCGGACGCTGACCCACTATCTCGGCGTCTCGGACGCGGCCGACGCGCTCGCTGCCGCGTTTCGCATCCCCAATCTGCTCCAGAACCTGTTCGGCGAGGGCGCGCTCTCGGCATCCTTCGTCCCGGTCTACGCCGCGCTCCGGGCGAAGGGCGAGGCGGCCGAGGCGACCCGGCTGGCCGGCGCCACCGCGGCGGTGCTCGCGCTCCTGACGTCGCTCCTCGTGCTCGTCGGAATACTGGCGGCCCCGGTCCTGGTGGACCTGCTCGCGCCGGGCTTCCAGGGCGAGAAGCGGGCGCTCACCGTCACGCTGGTCCGGATCCTCTTTCCCGGGGTCGGCGCCCTGGTGCTCGCCGCCTGGTGCCTCGGCGTGCTGAGCAGCCATCGTCGCTTCTTCCTCTCATACGCGGCGCCGGTGGTCTGGAACGTCGCGATCATCGTCGCGGTCCTGCTGGGCGGATCGGCCGAGGGGGAAGCTCGACTGGCGATCACCGCGGCCTGGGGGGCCGTGGCGGGAAGCGTCCTCCAGGTGGCGATCCAGCTCCCGGGGGTGAGTCGGCTGGTGCGGCCGATCGGCGCGGCGATCGATCTCGGCTCGCCGCATCTCCGCACCGTGGCGCGCAACTTCGGGCCGGCGCTGATCTCCCGGGGCGTCCTCCAGATCAGCGCGTACGTCGACACCCTCGTCGCATCGCTGCTGCCGGCGGGATCCGCGGCGCTGCTGTACTTCGGTCAGATGGTCTCGATGCTCCCGGTGAGCCTGTTCGGGATGGCCGTGTCGGCCGCCGAGCTGCCGGAGCTGGCCAGCGCCACCGCCGCGCCCGAAGCGGCGACCCGGCTCCGCGAGCGACTCCGGAGCGGACTGCGACAGATCGCGTACTTCGTGGTGCCCTCGGCGGCGGCATTCGTGGCCCACGGGGACGTGATCGCGGCGGCGCTCTACCAGAGCGGCCGCTTCACCGCCGACGACAGCCGCCGGGTCTGGGCGATCCTCGCGGCCTCGGCGGTGGGCCTGGTCGCGACGACCGCGGCGCGGCTCTATGCCTCGACCTACTACGCCCTGCACGACACCCGGACCCCGATGCGGTTCGCGCTGGCGCGGGTGGGGCTCGGCTCGGCCATGGGGATCGCCGGCGCGCTCTGGCTCCCGGCCCGGCTCGGCCTCCCGGCGTGGTGGGGCGTCGCGGCGCTGCCGCTCGCATCCGGCATGGCGGGATGGGTCGAGTTGCTCCTCCTCCGCCTGGGGATCGAGCGGCGGATCGGCCGCAGCCGAGTCCCCGTCGCAACGACCTCGACGCTCTGGGGCGCGGCCGCGGCCGCGGCCGCTTCCGGATGGGCCGTCGACATCGCCCTCGGGATGCACCCGCCCCTCGTCCGGGCGATATTTGTGTTGGGGACGTTCGGTCTGGTCTACCTCGGCGGGACCGCCGCGGCCGGCGTCCCCGAGGCCCGCGGCGTCCTGGCCGCGGCCTCCCGGCTGGGCAGGACGAGGTGACCCGACTCGAACCGATGGTGATGGTCTCCGACGCGCTGCAACGTAGGCTCGACACGCTCCCCGACGGCCCCGGCGTGTATCTGTTCAAGGACGCCCGGGGCGGGATCCTCTACGTCGGCAAGGCCAAGCGCTTGCGCGGCCGGGTCCGCAGCTACTTCGCCCCGGACGTCGCCCATTCCCCCAAGAACCAGCTACTGGTCCGGCTCATCGCCGACGTCGAGACGATCGTGGCGCCGAGCGAGGCGCAGTCGCTCGTCCTCGAGAACAACCTGATCAAGGAGTACCGCCCGCGGTTCAACGTCCGACTCAAGGACGACAAGACCTATCCCTGGATCGCGGTGACCATGGGCGAGCCGTTCCCGCGGGTGCTGGTGACGCGGCGCAAGGACATCCCCGGAGCCCGGTACTTCGGCCCCTACACCGACGTGGCGCAGCTCCGGCGCACGCTCGCCGTGATCCGCCGGCTGTACACGATGCGGAGCTGCCACGACGAGCTCCCCCGCGAGCAGCGGGAGCGGCCCTGTCTCGACTACCACATCGGCCGCTGCCGGGCGCCCTGCGTGGGGTGGCAGTCGGTGGAGGACTACCGCCGCATGGCCGAGGACGTCGTCGAGTTCCTCGAGGGCCGTACCGGGGACGTGCGCACCCGGGTCCGGGAGGCGATGCTCGAGGCGAGCGCCCGCCAGGACTTCGAACGCGCGGCCGAGCTCCGCGACGCGCTGCGATGGCTGGAGCGACTGGAGGAGCCGGCCACGGTGGAAATCGTGGGGAGCGGCGACGCCGACGTGGTCGGCTACGCCCGCGACGGGGACGACGCGGTGGGCGTCCTCTTCCGCGTGCGCGACGGCCGGGTGGTGGCGCGGGAGCACCGGTTCCTCGAGAACGTCGACGAGGAGCCGGACGACGCCATCCTCAGCGCCTTCCTGGTTCGCTACTACGTGCCGGCGGAGGGGCGGGTCCGGCGGCTGGCGCTCCCGTTCCCCCCGGCCGACCTCGACACGCTGCGGGAGCTGCTCGACGGCACCCAGGTGGTGATGCCGCACCGCGGCGCGGCGCATCGGTGGCTCGAGCTGGCCGAGCAGAACGCCCGCCACCTGATGGAGAGCCTCCGGATCGAGTCGTTCGAGACCGAGGAGCGGGCCGAGGACCCGGTCTACGCGCTGGGCCGGGACCTGGGGCTCAACGTGGTGCCCCGCAGCATGATCTGCGTCGACGTCTCGACCAACCAGGGACGCGACACGGTGGGCTCGCTCGTCTGGTTCGAGGCCGGCCGGCCGAAGAAGAGCGAGTACCGCAAGTTCAAGATCAAGGGAATCGCGCAGCAGGACGACTTCGCCGCGATCCACGAGGTGATCACCCGCTTCCTGACCCGGCGCCGGGACGAGGGGAAGCCGCTGCCGGACCTGATCGTGATCGACGGGGGGAAGGGGCAGCTCGCCGCCGCCAGGGACGCGGCGGAACGGCTGGGCTTCGGCCAGCTCCCGATGATCAGCCTCGCCAAGAAGGAGGAAGAGATCTTCCTCCCCGGCCGGAGCGAGAGCCTGCGGCTCCCGCGCCGGAGCCCGTCATTGCGGCTGCTCCAGCGGGCCCGCGACGAGGCGCATCGCTTCGGCCTGGCGTACAACCGCCAGCGGCGGACGCAACGGACGATCACGTCCGAGCTCCTCGACATCCCCGGCATCGGCCCGGCCCGGCGGCGGCGGCTGCTCGAGCGCTTCGGTAGCCTCGCGGGGGTGAAGTCCGCCTCGCCCGCCGAGCTGGCCACCGTGCCGGGGTTCTCCAGCACGCTCGCACACCGCGTCCTCGAGCATCTCAACCGCGAGAGCTGAATGGACTGGATCCTCGAGTGCTCCGGCTGCGGCGCCACCCGCGGCCCGGAGGGGCTCCCGAGCGTCTGCCAGGCCTGTCAGCGGCCCTGGCTCGTCCGCTACCCGACGCGGGTCCCCTCCCTGGCCGACCGCACCGAAGTCCGGCGGGGGCACGGGATGTGGCGTTTCCGGCCGTTCCTCCCGCTCGCGCCCGACGAGCGGCCGATCTCCCTGGGCGAGGGAGACACACCGCTGCTGCACCTCGCCCGGCTCGGCGCCCGCTACGGGTTCGACCAGCTCTGGCTCAAGGACGAGGGAACCAATCCCACCGGCTCGTTCAAGTCGCGGGGCTTGAGCGCGGCGATCACGCGGGCGGTGGCCGCCGGCGCGGAGCGGTTCGTGATTCCCACCGCCGGCAACGCCGGAGTCGCCGCGGCGGCCTATGGCGCTCGAGCCGGCGCCCGGGTCCGGGTCTATGCCCCGAGCGGCACGCCGAGTGTGATCCTTGACCAGATCGTCTCCTACGGAGGCGAGCTTGTCCTCCTGGACGGACACATCGGCGACTGCGGCCGCGAGGCGCGGGCCTATGCGAGCGCGGCCGGGGCGGTGGACCTTTCGACCCTGCGCGAGCCGTACCGCATCGAGGGGAAGAAGACCCTTGGTCTCGAAGTTGCGATGCAGCTCCGGTGGTCGCTGCCGGACGCCATCGTGTATCCCACCGGCGGCGGGACCGGGCTCATCGGGATGTGGAAGGTGTTCCGGGAGCTGGGCGCGGCGGGCTGGGTGGACGACCCGCCCCCTCGGCTCTACAGCGTCCAGGCGAGCGGGTGCGCGCCCGTGGTGCGCGCCTGGGAACGGGGGGCGGATCGCTGTGAACCGTGGCCGGCCCCGGCGACCCTGGCGAGCGGACTCCGGGTTCCGGCGCCGCTCGGGGACCGGCTGATCCTGCGGGCGCTCCGGGAGACCGGCGGGGGCGCGGTCGCGGTCTCCGACGACCGCATCCTGGCCATGGCGCGGGAGGTGCCGCCCACCGAGGGGATCGACCCGGCACCCGAGGGGGCCGCGGCGCTGGCGGGCGCGGTGGCCTTGCTGGAGCGGGGCGAGATCCGGGCGCACGAGCGGATCGTGGTGTTCAACACCGGGGCCGGCTGGCTCTATCGCCCGCTCGGTCAAATTGCCTAAGTGGTGGACCCGACTATATTTGTCGCCGTGACTGGTCGCTCCTTCGCCCTCCTCGACCCGGCCGCGGGAATCAGCGGCGACATGCTGCTCGGCGCGCTCGTGGCCTGCGGCGCCCCGGTCGAGTGGCTGACCGGGCTCCCGGCCCGGCTCGGCTACCCCGACGTGCGGGTTGAGGTGGGCCGGGTGAGCCGATGCGGTGTGGACGCGGTCAAGGTCACGGTGCGGCTGCCGGACGGTCGAGTGGAGGAACCGTCGGACGTCTCGATCGGCCGGCCCCACGGTCACGGCCACCATGACCACCAGGGGCACGACCATCATGACCACGGCCACGCGCACCATCACCCCCACCCGCACGGGCATGCCCATGGGCACGGTCACGCTCACGGGGAGCGCGGCGGGGACCACCATGGCCCGCACCGCCGGGTGGGGGACCTGATCGAGATCATCCGCCGGGCCGAGCTGTCGCCCTGGGTCAGGGAGCGGGCCGAGCGGGTGTTCCGGCTGATCGGCGAGGCGGAGGGACGGGTGCATGGGGTACCCGCCGAGGCGGTCCACCTCCACGAGGTGGGGGCGGTGGACGCGCTGGTCGATGTGGTCGGTGCGGTGGAGGGGTTCGAGCGGCTGGGCATCCGGCGGATCCATGCCCGGCCGGTGGCGCTGGGACGAGGCTGGGTTCGGGCCGCGCACGGGGCGCTCCCGGTGCCGACGCCGGCCACGGCGCTCCTGGTGGAGGGGCTGGAGATCGCGCCGGACGGCCCGGTGATGGGTGAGGCGACGACCCCGACCGGCGCCGCGCTCCTGCGGGTGCTCGCCGACGGAGCGGCGCCGGGGCGCTGGCGGCCGGTGCGCACCGGCTACGGGGCGGGGACGCGCGATCCGGGCACGTACCCGAACGTGCTCCGCCTCACGATCGCGGAGCCGGCGCCGGAGGCGGCGGACGTGGTGGTGATCGCCACCGACCTCGACGACCTGAGCCCGGAGTATCTCGACCCGCTCCGGGAGGCGCTCGCCGCGGCCGGCGCGCTCGACGTGCAGGTCTGGGCCACGCAGATGAAGAAGGGCCGCGCCGGGTTCCGGATCGAGGCGATCACCGACGAGGCCCGGGCGGCGGCGGTCCGGGAGACGTTCTTCCGCCACAGTACCACCGCCGGCGTACGCACCTGGCGCGCCGAGCGCGTCACCTTGCCACGGTGGGACTTCGCGGTCGAGGTCCCCGGCGGCCCGGCGATCCGGGTGAAGGTGGTGGACGCCCCGGACGGCCCGCGGGTGAAGCCGGAATACGATGACGTCGCCGCCGCGGCGCGCCGGCTGGGCCGGCCCGCGCATGCGCTGGCGCAGGAGATCCGCGAGGCGGCGCTCGCCCGGATGCGGGCAGGAGCCGGCGGATCGCACCCACAGCACCGCAAGGAGTCGGAATGACGAAGATCTTCTTCCTGGGAGTCCTCGTCGCGGCCGCCGCGTGGCCGGCGGCGGCGCAGCAGTCGCCGGCGGCCGGTCGGGTGGTCGCCGCGCTGCCCACGCGGCTCGAGGATCCCAAGTGCGAGCTCAAGCCGGGACACTTCAAGGTCGGGAGCGGCAAGACCTACCTCAACTCGGCGCTGGGCACGTCGGTCCCGGAGAACCGGAGCCGCCTGCTGAACGACGGGGAGCGGGTCCTCAACGAAGCGATCAAGGACAACGGCCAGGGGAAGAACCCGGCCGCTTGGTACTACCTGGGCCGGATCCACCTCCAGCGCGGGGACCTGGCCGGCGCCGACTCGGCCTTTGCCCGGACGCTGGCGCTCAGGCCCGACTGCGGCGAGGAGGTCCGCCGCTTCCGGGTGGGCGTCTGGAGCGCGCTGATGAACGCGGGGCAGGAATTCACCAAGGCCGGCAACGGGGACTCGGCGGCAGTGATGTTCCGCGAGGCGGCGCGGATCCACCCCAGCGCCCCGGACCCGTACTACCGGCTCGGGTTCATCTACAACGACCGTGGCCAGCCGGACAGCGCCATCCACTACCTCAGGCTGGCGGTGGACGCCGCCGGCGAGACCCGCGACAGCAACGTGGTCAAGGTGCGGAACAGCGCCGCCTACAACCTCGGCGCCCTGCTGATCAACCAGAAGCGGTACCAGGAGGCGGTGCAGGTCTTCGAGCGGTACGTCGCGTGGGAACCTAACGACCCGCAGGCGAAGCGGGGCCTCGCAACCGCCTACCGGCAGACCGACCAGACGGAGAAGGCGCAGAAGCTGGAGGCCGAATTGGCCGCGAGCGCCGGGGCCGCGGGCCCGGCCGAGGGGGGCATCTCGGGGTCGGATCTGGCGCAGCTCGGGGTCAACCTCTTCCGCGACAAGAAGTACAAGGAGGCGGCCGAGGCCTTCCGCAAGGCGCTGGAGCAGAACCCGTACGACCGCGACCTCCTCTACAACCTGGCCAACACCTACTACGAGCTCAAGGACGGCGCGAACCTCGTCACGGTCGGGCGGCGGCTCCACGAGCTCGACCCGATGAACGAGACGGTGCTCAGGCTGCTGGGGCAGGGCTACGTGCTGACCCAGGACATGAACAAGGCCGGGGACCTGGCGACCCAGCTCGAGGCACTGCCGTTCGGGGTGAAGGTCAACGCCTTCAATGTCACGGCTGGGGGGGCCAACCTCGCCGCGACGGCCACCGGGCGGAAACAGACCAAGGCTCCGGTGACGCTCACGTTCGAGTTCCTCACGGCGGAGGGGCAGGTGGTCGCGACTCGGGACGTGACGGTCGAGCCGCCCGCCCCCGGGGCCACCACGGACCTGAGCGTGGAGGCCCAGGGGAGCGGGATCGCCGCCTGGCGGTACCGCCGGAAATAGTCCGGTCGGCAGGGGGCCGGCCGTTCCCGGCGGCCGGCCCGCCATGGCGCCGGCCCCTTGATCGGGGCTCGGTCCATCGCCATATTCCAACCCGTTCCAGTGTGCGCGCAAGTGGTTGTCGCGCAACTCCGCGGGCGTAATTCAGTTGGTAGAATGCCAGCTTCCCAAGCTGGACGTCGCCGGTTCGAGTCCGGTCGCCCGCTCTCCGGTCCCATCCGCCGCCCGCCTCGGTTGCCGAGGCGGGCGTTTTCATGTGCCCGAGCCCCCGCCCAAGCCGCTCCATCCCCCCGCCATGCCTCACGTTCCAGACGAGCATCGGCCACTCATGTTGCGCCGGGACTTGCATTTATGCCGCCACGTCGGCATCTTCGGCCGGATGATCAGAGTCACGGCGGTACACCCCGGCTCGATCGCGGCCGAGCTCGGACTCAGGCCCGGCACCGAGCTCCTGTCGGTGAACGGCCGGGAGCTCGAGGATTTCCTCGACTGGGAGTTCCTCACGGCCGAGGAGCACTTCGTGCTCCAGGTCCGGCAGCCCGACGGCGAGGCGATCGAGTTCGACATCGAGCGCCCGCTCGAGGAGCCGCTCGGGGTGTCGCTCGAGCCGCCCAGGATCCGGCGCTGCGCGAATCGCTGCGACTTCTGTTTCGTGGACGGCCTGCCGGAAGGGCTCCGCGACGTGCTCTACATCCGGGACGACGACTACCGGCTCTCGTTCCGCTACGGCAACTTCGCGACCCTGACGAACCTCAAGCCGCGGGACGCCGCCCGGATCATCGAGTACCGGCTCTCGCCACTCTACGTGTCGGTGCACGCCACCGATCCGGTGGTACGCCGCTGGCTGCTCCGGAATCCCGACGCCCCGGAGATCCTTCCGCAACTCCGCCGATTCGCCGAGCACGGGATCGAGTTCCACACCCAGATCGTGATGTCGCCGGGCGTGAACGACGGCGCCGTGCTGGAGCGGACGCTGGACGATCTGTGGGACTTCGGTGAGCCGATCCTGAGCGTGTCGGTGGTGCCGGTGGGGCTCACCGAGTTCAGCAAGCACCACCGGGTGCGGGAGCCGACCCGCGAGGAGTGCCGCGCCGCCATCGCGCTGATCGAGCCGCGGGCCGAGCGGGCCCGGCGGGAACGAGGGATCTCGTGGGTGTACGGCGCCGACGAGCTGTATTTGCGGGCCGAGCTGGAGCTGCCGCCCGCCGAGCGCTACGACGGCTTCGACCAGGTGGAAAACGGCGTCGGCTCGGTGCGGTACCTGCAGCAGCGCGTCCGGGACGGCCTGTCGGGGGTGGGCGGGTGGGAAGGGAAGCGGATCGCGGTGCTCACGGGGACCTCGATGGGGCGCCTCATGCCGCAGGTACTGTCCCCGCTGGCCGAGGCCACCGGCGCCATCTTCGAGCTCATGGCGTTGGAGAACAGCCTCTTCGGGTCGCGGGTCACCTGCGCCGGTCTCCTCCCCGGGCGGGCCTTCCAGCGCGCGCTCGAGGGGCGCGGCGACCTGGACCTGGCCCTGGTGCCGGGGGAATCGGTGAACGACGCGGGGCTCTTCATGGACGATCTCTCGCTGGACGATCTCGCCCGGTCGGTCCCGGTCGAGATCCGCCTCTCCAAGGACTTCGTCGACGCCTTGCAGGCGCCCATCGCCGCGTGACCAGGCGGACCGTCGCCATCGTGGGCCGACCCAACGTCGGCAAGTCCACGCTGTTCAATCGGCTCGTCGGGAAGCGGACGGCGATCGTCTCCGACCGGGCCGGTACCACCCGGGATCGGCACTTCACCGCGGCGGAGTGGGGCGGCCGGAGGTTCTGGCTGGTGGACACCGGCGGGCTGGTGCCCGGCTCGGAGGAGGCGATGGATCGGGCCATCCGCCGGCAGGTCGACCGGGCAGTGGAGCAGGCCGACCTGGTCGTGTTCCTGGTCGACGGCCTCGATGGGGTGACGCCGGTGGACCGGGAAATCGCGGCGCGCCTCCGGCGCTCCGGCCGGCCGGTGCTCCTCGCCGTCAACAAGCTCGACGACCTGGCGCGGGCCACCGGGCAATACGCCTTCTACGAGCTCGGGCTCGGCGACCCGATCCCGGTCTCGGCGCAGGTCGGCCGGGGGAGTGGCGACCTGCTCGACGCCATCGTGGAGCGGCTCCCCCCCGACGAGCCGGTCCCCCAGGAAGACACGATCAACGTGGCGGTCGTGGGACGGCCCAACGTGGGGAAGTCGTCGCTCATCAACCGACTCATCGGCGAGGAGCGGCACCTGGTGGCGCCGGAGGCCGGCACCACCCGGGACGCGGTCGACTCGCCCTTGCGATACCACGGGCGCGTTCTGAACTTCATCGACACTGCCGGCCTCCGGAAGCGCACCAAGGTCGAGGACGACATCGAGTTCTACTCGACCCTCCGGACCCGCCGCGCCATCGAGCGAGCCGACGTCTGCGTGCTGGTGGTCGACGCCACGGTCGGGCTCCACACCCAGGATCTCCGGATCGCCACCGAGGCGTGGGACCGGGGCGCCGCGCTGGTGATCACGGTCAACAAGTGGGACCTGGTCCCGGACAAGGATCCCAACACCGCCCGGCGCGGCCAGCGCTCGCTCGTCGAGCGTGCGCCATTCCTCCAGTACGTCCCGTTCGTCTACGTCTCGGCGCTGACCGGCCAGCGGGTGCGCCGCATCCTCGACCTCATCATCGAGACCGCCGAGGCCCGCCGGGTCCGGGTCCCGACGGCCCGGGTGAACGAGGTCCTCCGGGAGCTGGTCGACCGCGCCGCGCCGCCCCAGAAGCCGGGAGAGGAGGTCAAGCTGCTCTACGCCTCGCAGATCGGCACCGCGCCGCCGAGCTTCGCCATCGTGACCAACCGGCCGGAGGACGTGCCCGAGTCGTACCAGCGTTATCTCGTGCACGGGTTCCGCGCGGCCTGGGGATTCACCGGCTCGCCGGTTCGACTCAAGTTCACCCGCCGGGGCGCCCGCCGATGACGACCACGATGGCCTCGCTCCTCGCCCTCTCGTACCTCCTGGGCGCCGTCCCGACCAGCTACCTCGTGGGACGGCTCGCCCGGGGCATCGACCTGCGGGAGCACGGGAGCAAGAACCTCGGCGCCACCAACGTGTACCGGGTGCTCGGCTGGCGCTTCGCCATCCCGGTGGGGCTCGTCGACGTGGCCAAGGGCGCCGTCCCGGTCCTGGTGCTCGCCCCGCTCGGATCGCCGGCGTCCTGGTTCGCCCTGGCGTGCGGGCTCACCGCGGTGCTGGGGCATGTCTTCTCGGTGTTCGTCCGGTTCAGGGGCGGGAAGGGGGTGGCGACCGCGGCCGGGGTGGTGCTGGGACTCGCCCCCGCGGCGCTCGGCGTGGCGCTCGTGGTCTGGCTCGCGGTGGTGTATTGCTCCGGCTACGTCTCGCTCGGCAGCATGACGGCCGCCGCGGTCTTCCCGCTCGCCGTGCTGGTGCTGTATCCGGGGCGCGACGAGGTGCTCTGGATCGGCGTGGCGCTGGCCCTCATGATCGTCTGGTTCCACCGGGCCAACATCCAGCGGCTGCTGGCCGGCACGGAGAACCGATTCGGGCGGCGCCGGTCGCCCGCGGCGCCGAAGCCATGAGCCGGGTCGCGGTCCTGGGCGCCGGGAGCTGGGGGACCACGCTCGCCGACCTCCTCGCACGGAAGGGCCTCGAGGTGCGGCTGTGGGCCTACGAGGCCGAGGTGGTCGAGGCGATCAATGCGCACCACGAGAACACGGTGTTCCTCCCCGGAGCGCCGCTCGCCCCCACGCTCCGGGCCTGCGCCGACCGCCGCGGGGCGCTGGCCGGTGCCGACGTGGTGCTCTCGGCGGCGCCCAGCCACGCGGTGCGCTCGGTCATCGCCCCGGTGGCCGACGCCATCCCGCCGGGGACCCTGGTGGTGAGCGCCACCAAGGGTCTCGAGACCGACTCGCTCAAGCCGATGTCGACGGTGCTGGGCGAGCTCCTGCCGGCGGCCCGCATCGCCGTCCTCTCGGGGCCGAGCTTCGCCGAAGAGGTGTATCGAGGCCAGCCCACCGCGGTGGTGGCGGCCTCGCGCGACCCGGGCGCGGCCGAGGAGGCCCAGCGGATCTTCGCGACGCCGCGCTTCCGGGTCTACACCAATCCCGACGTGATCGGCGTGGAGTTGGCGGGCGCGCTCAAGAACGTGATCGCGATCGCGGCCGGGATCCTGGAGGGATTGGGACTGGGCCACAACCCCCGGGCGGCGTTGATCACCCGGGGGCTGGCCGAGATGACCCGCCTGGGCCTGGCGCTGGGGGCCGAGCCGGCCACCTTCGCGGGGCTCGCCGGGATGGGGGACCTGATCCTCACGACCTGCGGGGCGTTGAGCCGGAACCGCGCCCTGGGACTCGCGCTGGCGCGGGGCGAGAGCCTGGCCGCCTACACGGCGACGCACCGGAGCGTGGCCGAGGGGGTGAACACCGCCCGGGCCGCGGTGGCCCTGGGCGAGCGGACGGGGGTCGAGCTCCCGGTGGCGGCCCAGGTCTGCGCCATCCTCTTCGACGGCAAGTCGCCCGAGCGGGCCGTGAGCGACCTCATGGAGCGCGCCCTCAAGCCGGAGCAGTGGCGATGACGTCGACCCGTCCCCCCCAGCGGGAGTTCTTCTCGATCGGCGAGGTCTGCGCGCTCACCGGGCTCAAGCCCCACGTGCTGCGCTACTGGGAGAGCCAGTTCCGCTTCCTCCATCCGGCCAAGAACCGCTCGGGGAATCGGGTCTACAAGAGCAGGGAGGTCGAGCTCATCATGCTCGTGAAGCACCTGCTCTACACCGAGAAGTACACCATCGAGGGGGCGCGCCAGCGGATCGAGCAATACCGCCGCACCGGCGAGCTCCGGGGCGCGGCCAAGCGGGCGCTGGCGCTGGAGACGGTGGAGGAGCTCCGGGGCGCCGTCGAGGACGTGATCGCGATCCTGGACGGGCGGCAGCCCCGGACGGTCGAGCCCCCGGCGGAACCGGCGCCGCCGGCGTGAGGCAAACGGCCCACCGTCGCGCCGGCCGGCGCGGCCGCGAGCGGGGCGTCGGGGTTATCTTTCCCGCCCGATGAACATCCTGGTCAGCAACGACGACGGCATCCTCGCGCCGGGCCTGGCGCTCCTCGCCGAGGCGTGCCAGCAGGTGGGACGGGTCACGATCGTGGCCCCCGACCGCGAACAGAGCGGCACTTCGCACTCGCTCACCCTCCACCGGCCGCTCCGTCCGGCCCGCCGGGCCGACGGCGCCTACCAGGTGGACGGGACGCCCACCGATTGCGTCCTGCTGGCGGTGCAGGCGCTCATGCCCGAGCGCCCCGACTTCGTCTTCTCCGGCGTGAACCATGGCCAGAACATGGGGGAGGACGTGCTCTACTCGGGCACCGTCTCCGCCGCCATGGAGGCCGTGACCCTCGGCGTCCCGGGCGTCGCCATCTCCTTCGCCGGGAACGACCCGGCGATCATGATGACCTACCGGGACCGGCTCACCGACCTGGTGCGGCGCATCACCTCCCTGGATGACTTCCCGTCGGAGATGCTGCTCAACATCAACCTCCCCCCGGTCCCGGCCGACGCCGTGAAGGGCGTGCGGGTGACCCGCCTCGGGAGCCGGTACTTTTCGGAGTCGCTCACCCGGATGAAGGATCCATGGGGACGGGAGATCTTCTGGATCGGGGGCGGCACCATCACCTGGACCGGCGGGGAGGACTCCGACCACCATGCGGTGGCGACGGGGTACATCTCGATCACCCCGCTCCACATGGACCTCACCAACTATCCATTGATCGAGACGGTGCGGGGATGGGCGCTGGAGGGTTGAGCGGCGGCGACGGGTACGGCGGCTACCGCTCCCAGCTCGTGGCCACCTTGCAGGCCAAGGGCATCCGCGATCTCGCGGTGCTCCGGGCCATCAGCCAGGTGCCGCGCCACCTCTTCGTCCCGGAGAGCGTCCGCCACCGCGCCTACGAAGACGCGGCGCTCCCGATCGGCGCCGGGCAAACCATCTCGCAGCCGTGGGTCCAGGCGCGCTACCTCGAGCTCGCCGGACTCACGGGCCGGGAGAAGGTCCTGGAGGTCGGGACCGGCTCGGGCTACCAGACCGCGCTGCTCGGCCTGCTCGCCAGCGTCGTGTTCAGCGTCGAGCGGGTGCCGGCGCTGGCGCAGGCGGCCCGCCGGGCCCTCGACGCCGCCGGGATCCGCAACGTCTCGGTGATGGTAGGGGATGGCACCCTGGGCTGGCGCCCCTACGCCCCCTACGACGCGATCCTGGTGGCTGCGGCGTCCCCCTCGGTGCCCCGGCCGCTGCTCGAGCAACTGGCCCCCGGCGGCCGGCTGATCATCCCCCTCGGGGATCGCAGCGGCCAGCTGCTCACCCTGGTCGAGGCCGGCAGCGACGGCGCCATCCGCCAGACCACGCTCAGCGACGTCCGGTTCGTCCCCCTCCTGGGCGAGTTCGGATTCCGCACCTGACCCGCCCACGACGGAGAGCCCGTGGAGACCATCAAGCAGATCGTCGACTTCTTCCTCCACCTCGACGCGCACCTGGGGGAGATCATCCGCCAGTACGGCGTCTGGACGAACCTGATCCTGTTCCTGATCGTCTTCTGCGAGACGGGGCTGGTGGTGACCCCGTTCCTGCCGGGGGACTCGCTCCTCTTCGCCGCCGGCGCCTTCGCGGCGCTGGGCTCGCTGGACGTCCGGGTCCTGGTGATCCTGCTCAGCGTGGCCGCCATCCTGGGCGACACGGTGAATTACTGGGCGGGGAAGTACGTCGGGCCGCGCGCCTTCACCGGGCAGGTCCGGTTCCTCAAGCGCGAGTACCTCGACCGGACCCACGCGTTCTACGAGCGCCACGGGGGAAAGACCATCATCCTGGCCCGGTTCGTGCCGATCGTGCGGACGGTCGCGCCGTTCGTCGCCGGGATCGGCGCGATGAACTACCCGCGCTTCCTGCTCTACAACGTGGTCGGCGGAGTGGTCTGGGTGGTGATCTTCGTGGTCGGGGGCTACCTCTTCGGGAACCTCCCGGTCGTGCGGGCCAATTTCACCCTCGTGATCCTGGTGATCATCGCGCTCTCGGTGATGCCGCTGGTCGTGGAGCTCGTGCGCGCCCGGAAGCAGAGGTCGGAGGCCGCATGACCCGCCGGTACCTGGTCGCCGGGCACGTCCAGGGCGTCGGCTTCCGGTGGTTCGTGGCCCGACACGCCCGCCAGCTCGGACTGTACGGCTACGCCAGGAACCTGGGCGACGGCAGGGTCGAGGTGGTGGCGAGCGGGTCCCCCGCGGGGCTGCAGGCGCTGGAGCAGCTGCTCCGCACCGGCCCGGCACACGCCCGGGTGACCGGGATCGACTCAAGTGACGTATCGGATGAGGTCTGGCAACATAAATCTTTTGACATCCAATAATTGGAACGCCGACCGGAGAAACAACATGAGGCGGGACGGCCAGCTTGCCCGGGAAGTCCTCCAGACGCTCCGCGCCATCCCGGACTATCCCAAACCGGGGATCGTCTTCCAGGATATCACCCCGGTGCTGGGGCGGGCCGAGCTCTTCCAGCGGGTGGTCAACGCGCTGGTCGAACCGTTCCGGACCGCGCGCGTCACCCACGTGCTCGGCATCGAGGCCCGCGGCTTCATCCTGGGCGCCCCCGCGGCACTCGCCCTCGGCGCCGGATTCGTCCCGGCCAGGAAGCCGGGCAAGCTCCCATGGGAGACGGTACGGGAGGAGTATGCCCTCGAGTACGGCACCGACGCACTGGAGGCCCACCGGGACGCCTGCCAGAGCCCGGCCCGGGTCCTTGTCGTGGACGACGTGCTGGCGACCGGGGGCACCGCGGCGGCGGCCGGAAGCCTGGTGCGTCGACTGGGCGGGGAGCTGGTCGGCTGGAGCTTCCTCCTCGAGCTCGAGGCGCTCGGCGGCCGAGGCCGCCTCGGCGGAGCGACGGTGCAGGTGGTCGCAACGCGATAAGTCTCTACGAGAGCCGCACTTGGATTGTCGGCACCGGCCGGCGCCCGCGTTGACTTCATCGCGCGCGACGGTCTAGATTTGGGAGCTTTGCCCCCGTAGCTCAGTTGGATAGAGCAGCAGTTTCCTAAACTGTTGGTCGCGTGTTCGAGTCACGCCGGGGGCATGGCCCGAATGGGCTGCGGCCCGATCGGGCCTTCCGGCCGACGTCGTGCGGACGAACCCGCACAGGCTTTTTCAGTGGGCGACCATGGCAACCAGTGTGAACGTGATGACTGAGGAGACCACCGGGCCGCTTCCCAAGCCGCTCAAGCGCCTCCTCCCGACCCGCGAGCGGCAGCTCGCGGCCCTCGCCGCGCTGCTCGTGCTCATTGCGCTCGGCGTGCTCTTCGCCGTGGTGGGAGGCCGCCGCAAGGAGGCCTACGCCGCCCGGGCGCTGGAGCAGGCCAGGGCCACGGCGGAGGCGGGGAACCTCCCGCTCGCCTCGAGCCAGTTCCAGCGGCTGATCCAGGGGTACGGTGACACCGACGCCGGGCAGGAGGCCGTGCTTGCCCTCAACCAGATCCGGATGATCAACGGCCAGTCGGAGTTGGCCGTGGTGGGCCTCCGGGAGTTCCTGGCCGACGATCCCGACCCGGAATTCGCGGCTCCGGCCAACGGGCTGCTCGCCGCAGCCCTGGAGAACGCTGGTAAGCCCGCCGAGGCGGCCCAGGCCTACGTGCAGGCCTCTGAGACCGCCAACCTCCCGTACCTCAAGGCCGAGTACCTGGTCGAGGCCGCCCGGGCGTACGAGGCGGCCGGCCAGCGGGACCAAGCCGTCGGGATCCTTCGCCGGGTAGTCAAGGAGTTCGAGAAGACCCCGGTTCTCACCGAGGCGCAGGTCCGGCTGGCGGAGCTAACCGGAGGCCGAATGTAGTCGTGTTATCTCCGCCGGTCTGGACTGGCCGACTCGCTTGCTTAGCGCCCCGGGGACGCCACACGACCGCTCCCGGGGCGCTAAACTTTTTATTAATTGGCCCTTCGGCGGCAGCTCGGTGGGAGCGACTGTCGCAACACCATGTCGACCGTCAATGTCGTATAAGATATGTTATGTTAAGTTGATTGGTCGATCGGTGTGGGAAACTGGGTAAAAGTCCCCCTGCCGATCCCGCGGGCCGGCGAGGCGCCGCCAGCTGCGGCTGAACTCGACACTGGTTGGCGATTCGGCAGCTTCGAAGGGGCGGGTTCCGCGATCGCAGGAGGCCTGGCGGGATGGGCGACCTGATCCGGTCAGGGCCCCCCGCTGCTCTCCAAGACCCCCCGGAATACCAGGCGTCCCTCACCGGCCAGGCGGATCTGGTCGGCTCCGGTTCGGGTGAGCTCGGCGCTCACGGCGAGGAGCTTGTCGCTCCGGGTCTGGAACGTCACCGGGAACTCGGCCAGTCCCTCCCGCGCGAGGGCCACCGCGGCGGCCACGGCGCCGGTGCCGCAAGCCAGCGTCTCACCCTCGACCCCCCGCTCGTAGGTACGGATCCGCCAGACGGCGCCGGCGCCGTTCCCGCTCCGGGACACGAAATTGACGTTGGCGCCGGGGGCACCCAGTGCGGGATGGAAGCGGAGCTCCCGCCCTCGGCCGGCGACGTCCACCCGCTCCACGTCCTCCACCACCACGACCAGGTGCGGCACCCCCACCGTGAGGAGCCGCGGGGCCCGCTCGCCGGGCTCGAGGACCAGCTCGGGACCGAGCGCCGGCGCCGTGACGCCCGGCAGCCGGATCTCCGCCCCCGACTCCGGTCCCACGCAGCGCGTCTGGTAGGTGCCGGCGTCGGTGAGCAGCATCATGCCGTCCGCCGGGGCCAGCTCCAGGAAAGCGGCCAGGCGCGTGCTGCAGAGCGCCGCGTTGCCGCACATGGCGGCGCGGGAGCCGTCGCAGTTGAAGAACGTCATCCGGACCTCGCCGGGACGCTCGGGAGTCAGGATCACCAGGCCGTCGGCTCCCACCCCCGCCCGCCGGTCGCAGATCCAGCGGATCCGGGACCCGGGCCAGGCGTCGGGCGTGGTGTGGCGGCCGTCGAGCATGATGAAGTCGTTGCCGGAGCCGCTCATCTTGTAGAAGACGGTTCCCCTCACGGCCCTTCCCCCTGTCAGATCCGGCCCAACAGGGCCTGGAGCCGGAGCCACCAGACCATCCAGATGGCCTCCCGGACGATCCGCTTGTTCATCTTGCTCTGCCCCTCGACCCGGTCGGTGAAGACGATCGGCACCTCGGCCAGCCGGAACCCCTTCCGCCACGCGCGGAAGCTCATCTCGATCTGGAAGGCGTAGCCGTTGGATCGCACCTGACCCAGGTCGATGGCTTCCAGCACGCGGCGCCGGAAGCACTTGAACCCGCCGGTCGAGTCCGTCAGCGGCAGCCCCGTCACCCAGCGGGCGTACAGGTTGGCCCCGTACGAGAGGAGCAGCCGGCTCATCGGCCAGTTGATGACGTTGACCCCGGTCTTGTAGCGCGACCCCACCACGAGATCCGCCTCCGCGATCGCCGCGAGGAAGTCCCGCAGGTACCTCGGGTCGTGGGAGAAGTCGGCGTCCATCTCGAAGACGAGGTCGTAGCCGCGATCGAGGGCCCAGCGGAACCCGGCCAGATAGGCCTTCCCCAACCCTTCCTTTCCCGCCCGGTGGAGCACGTGGATCCGCGGATCCCGCGCCGCCATCTCGTCGGCCAGGCGACCGGTGCCGTCCGGCGACGCGTCGTCGACCACCAACAGCTCGATCCGGGGATCCTGCCCCAGCACCGCCGGCGCGATGAGCGGCAGGTTGGCGGCCTCGTCGTAGGTCGGGATGATGACCAGGATGCGCTCAGGCACCGCTCGGCTCCCTCCGGCGTCGCCCCAGCGGCAGGAGCAGCATGGCCAGCGCCACACCGAGGCCGCCCAGGCTCACCAGCTTGCCGGCGGCATAGGCATCGGAGCGGAACTCGAGGCGGACCTCCGCCGCCCCTGGGGGAAGCGCCACGCTCAGCAGACTGTGGTCGCCCCGGTGGACGGCGGCGGGGCGACCGTCGACCGTGGCCCGCCAGTCGGGATACCAGTTCTCGCTCACGAGCAGATACGCCGGGGCGGCCGCCCGGCCGGTGAGCGTGATGCGCATCGCGCCGGGCCTCCACTCCGCGACCGACGCCCGGATCCCCGACTCGGGCAGCGATCCGGCGAGGGGCGCCGGGGAGAGCGAGGCCGTGTCCGGGTACAGGACCACGCGGCTTGCCGGGAAGCGGGGGTCCACCACCGTGGGCGGGATCCGTGCCTCCGGGATCTTCACCGCCGACGCGGCGACTCGGGCGTAGGCCGGGGCCGTGTCCCGCTCGTAGAGCACGGCCGGCACCCCGAACGAGGACTGGACCGGTCCCAGGACCTCATGGAAGCCGGGCACCGGCTGGCGCTCGGGAAGGATGAGGAACCGGATGGCGAGGAGGTCGATGAGATTGGGTGCCAGGAGATTGCGCCAGCCCTGTTCCTTCCCCGCCAGCTCCTGGTAGAAGCGAAGCTCATTGCCATGGTACCCCAGCGCGCTCGGGATCCGGTAGGCCATCAGGGTCGACTGGGGATAGGCGTTCGCCATGTCGAGCACCCGGTATGGCTGGGGCACCTGCTTCAGGTGGCTCGTGATGGCGTCGTCGCGGAAGAGCTCCCCGGCCCGGGGCGAGAAGGTGTAGAAGCGACGATCGACCGACCACAGATCGGCGGCGGTCGCGACGAGCACGGCCGCGGCCGCGACCGCGCCCCGGATCCGCGCCGCCGCCACCCCCCAGAGCACGCCGCCACCCACCAGCACGGAGGCCAACAGCCTGAGCGAGCCCAGCCGGAGGTCGGGCGCATTCGCCTGCACCTCCGACATCCGTTCCGGGATCGCGAGCGCCTCCGCCACCACCTGGAGGGCGCCGAGGAGGCCGAGCAACGCGAGGACCGTGATGGCGCCCATGACCGCGATGACGCGCTTGGGAGCCACCTGCCGGGCCAGGATCCGCTGGAGGCCGATCCCGGCGAGCAGCGAGACGGCGAGCGCCACCAGGAAGAACACCATGCCCATCGCTCGCATGCGGTCGAGCATGGGGATCAGCTCGAAGAACGGCCGGTAGAAGGGCGTATGCCCCGCGAAGGCGAACAGCTGGAACAGGGCGGCTCCCACCAGCAACGCCACCACCAGCCGGCGACGGGGGCGGTCGCCCCAGGCGAAGCAGGCCAGCGCCACCGGCAGGACGCCAAGGTACTCGGTGTGGAACTTGATCGGGTTCGCCCCCCAGTACTTGTCCAGCACCCCGTTGAATTCCGGCAGGAGCCAGCTGAACACCTCGGCGGGGGGCATGGCGTAGCTGGTGGCCCACTGCCATCCGGTGTTCGGGCCACCGGCCGCCCTGGGCGACCAGGGGATGTACTCGAGGAACGGCAGCACCTGGAGCGCGGTGATCGCGATGCCGACCACCACCGCGAGGGCCGCGAGCCCGACCGCCAACCAGGGATGGATCGTCCGCTCGCGCCGGCCGTCCCAGAACGCCAGGTACAGGGTCCAGAGGCCGAGCGCGATCATCAGGAAGTAGCCCATCTGGTAGTGCCCCAGGACCACCAGCGCCACGACCAGCGCGAACGCCCCGAACGCCCAGCGGGCGCCGTCCCGGACCGCGCGGAGGAGGACGAGGAACGCCAGCGGGGCGAGCGCGGAGACGAACAGCTTGCCGTCATGGCCGGGGCTCATCTGGGAGGCCACGATGCCGGAGAGCTCGTACGCCACACCCGCGCACATCGCCGCGGTCCAGCCGAGGCCGAGCGCGCGTCCCAACAGGTAGGTGAACCACCCCACGAGCACGAAATGGAGTGCCATCCCGTACGTGATGGCGAGGTCCACCGGCATGATCCAGCGCAACCAGGCCGTGGGATAGAAGATGTCCCCATGCATGGCGGCAATGTACGGGAGCCCCCCGAAGAGATAGGGGTTCCACTGCGGAATCGCGCCGGTCGCGGCGAACTCCTGGGCGCCGAAGAGGCGGAAGGCGTACCCGGCGATGAACATGTCCGAGCGCAGGCCGCCGAAGAGGATCCGGCCGGTCACCAGCGGCCAGAGCAGGGTCAACCCGGCGAGGGTGGCGACGAGGAAGGCGGTGGTGCGCGGCCAACGCGGCTCCCAGCTTTCGGAATCAGGCAACACGCGGGATCCTCCGGCGACGCACGGCGAACGGCAGCGCCGCCCCGACCTCGGTGATGGTGAGCAGGACCCGGGACGCGAGGGCGAGCGCGGTGGCCGCCCCGAGTCCGAGACTCCCCTGCAGCAGCACGATGAGCAGCCCCTCGCGCACGACGAGCCCCGCGGGCGCGACCAGGGCCAGGTAGCCCACGACATACGACGCCGCGAAGGCGGCGATGGCGAGCGGCGCCCCCAACGCGGGCTCGGGCAAGACGGCCAGGCCGAGCAGCCAGAGGGCCAGCCCGTAGCCGATCCAGGCGACAAAATTGGCCACCAACCCGAAGGTGAGCGGCGTGACGCCCGGCGTCGCGGTCCCCGCTTCCCCCAGCTTGGTGACGGCGAGCAGGCGCCGGACGCCGCCGGGCGCGACCAGGACCGCGATCGCCCCCAGCGCCAGGAGCCCCCCCACCCAGAACCAAGGGAGCAACCCCGGACGGGTGGTCTCCAGGGCTCCCGCGCCGAACCCGGCGGCGACCATCGCCCCGCTCCCGAGCGCGAGGACCTGCATGATCACGGCCGAGGCCATGGCGGCACCGGGGCCCACCCCGGCCTCCCTGGCCATCACCGCCATCCCGGCGATGGCCCAGACTTTCCCGGGGACGTACTTCCCGAGACTGGACAGCAGCCAGATCCGGATCGCCTCGCGGCGGTCCAGCCGCTGCCCCCAGCCCCCGAGCATCCGGCGCCAGGCTTCGATCAAGACACCGTACATGAGCCAGACCAGCAGGACGCTCGCAAGGGCCGGCAACGGGCGGAAGGTCCACGCGATCGGGTGCGTCGCGAGCTCCTGCCAGTTCCGGACGATGGCACGCGCGACGAAGGCGAGGACCACCACCCCTGCCCCCCATCGCGCGATCCTCAGCGACCGCTCACGCACCGAGTGCCTCCCGATACCAGCCCTCGCAGACCTCCGCGACCCGCGCCGGGCCGAGTTCCTCCCGGAGTCGCGCCCCGAGCACGCGGGCGGCGCTCCGTGCGGTGTCGTCGAGCGCCAGCTCCACGGCAGCGCGGGCCACTGCCGCCGGCTCCGGGGCGGCCTGCCGACCGGCCCCGATCGGCGGGAC
>DATLZT010000184.1:0-29372 GCA_035573835.1 Gemmatimonadales bacterium | reverse complement strand
GCGGGGAGGATATTGAGCGGTTCGAAGCGGGCGCGCACCTCGCCGAAGTGGCGCCGGAGGTCTGGCACCACCGCGCGGGTGAACTGGTAAACCAGGAACACCCCATCCTCCCCCAGCGCCTCCCGCGACCGCCGGAGGATCGCGTCGCGGCTGGCGGGCGGCATCGTGCTGTACGGGATCCCCGAGATGATGTAGTCGGCGGGCGGCACCCCCAACTCCACGAGCACCGCCGCCACGTCGCCGGCCGAACGATGGACCACCCGGAGGCGCCGGTCGGCGAAGGTCCGCTGCAGGAAGCGGACGAACTCGGGGTTGGTCTCGAGGGCGATGAGCGTGGCGTCCGGCCGCATCCGGCGGAGCAGCTCGGCCGTGATGGTGCCCACGCCGGGGCCGTACTCGACGAAGACCCGGGCCCGCTCCCAGTCGATCGACCGCGCCACGTGCCCTACCAGGAAGCGTGAGCTCGGGATCACCGAGCCGAGCATCTTCGGATGCTTGAGGAAGTTCCGCCCGAAGAGGACGATCTGCTTGAGCCGCGAGGGGGATCCGTCGCGCACGATGCGGTGCTCCTTTCCCGTTCGGGGCCTTCATCGGATGCCTGGGGGAGTGCCTCAGCCACTAGTACCCGGGCGGACCAGGGATGCGCCTCCCGGCGCTCTCGTCCGCCCCCGCACCGCCGCGGCGGCTCGGGGCTCCGTGCGCCGGGGTGGCGCCGTCGGGCGCGCCCTGAATCGTGCGGTCATTCCCGTCGGGCGGCAAGGCGGGTGCCCCGGAACGCCGCGAGGCGCCCCGCTGCAGCGCCTCGCTCGCCGCGGGGCCCGGGAGCCCCGCCGACCGGGTCCGCCCGTCGGCTAGCGATCCCGGGAGGCGAACCGGAGCACTCGTTGGCGCACCTCGCTCGCCTTCTTCATGACCTTGATGGGGTACCGTTGGCAGTTGGGCGTGTTGGTGCCGCGGACGCAGCCGTTGTAGCGAAGCAGCGCCGTGCGCACGTCGGGCCAGCGCTTCATGTAGCGCCCGAGCACCCGCGCCCCGTGGCAGATGTTGCCCTCGACGTCACGGAGGTCGGTCGAGGGGCAATCGTAGGCGCCGGCGTGGAAGTCCATCACTTGCATGAGGCCGACCGCGCCGAACCGGCTCACCGTGTCGACGTCGAGCCGGGGGTTCTCGACGATGAGGAGCCCGGCCAGCAGACTGGGCGAGACCCGCAGCCGCTCGGCCTCCCGCACCAGCGCTCGGGCGATCCGGTCGGCCAGGGTCGAGTCGTTGGCCCGCCGCCGGAGCACGTGGGCCAGGGGTCGGTGCTCGTGCCGGGCCAGCACCTGCCGCTCGAGCTCGAGGCTGTCCACCGGCGGCGCGCTGATCACGATCGGCGCGGCCACCGGCAGATCGGCGACGAGCCCGGCGGTCCTCGATGACAACGGAGCCGCCGGCGCGGCGGCGAGGTGCGGCTCGGGAGGCGTGAGGAGAGGCCGGCGGAGCCCCGCCACGAGGAGCACCGCCGCGGCCGCCACCAGCGCGAGCCTGGTCTTCCAGGGATTCCGCTGCATCGACGTCGTCCCCTTCTCGCGAGCCCGGGGGCCCGACACAAAAGAGGGCGGCATGAGGCCCCAGAATCGGGGAAGCCGCCAGCTGGACCGGTGCGGAGCGCGGCCGAATTATCGCCCGGCGCACGCCGCTCGTCCAGCCTCGGTCCCCCCCAATCTAGGGCCCGACCACGGCGGGGAATGTGACGGCCGACCGCCGCCCCGGGCGCGGTGCGTCACGATCCGGATAGATTCCGGGACACCCCCGACGCGCCATGACCGAGCGACTCTACTACACCGACGCGTACCTGGCCACCTTCGACGCCGCCGTGCTCGAGCGCGCCGACGGCGGCCGCCGCCTCTACCTCGACCGCACGGCGTTCTACCCCACCTCGGGGGGCCAGCCTAACGACCTCGGCCGGCTCGGCGGCGCCCCCGTGATCGACGTCGTGGACGAGGGGGAGCGGATCGCGCACCTCCTGGCCGAGCCCGTGACGGCGGACCGGGTCCGCGGCGAGGTGGACTGGCCCCGCCGCTTCGATCACATGCAGCAGCACACCGGCCAGCACCTCCTCTCCGCCGTCATCCTGGAGCTCTTCGGCTGGCCGACGGTGAGCGTGCACCTCGGCGCCGGGAGCTCCACGCTCGACCTCGACGTGCCGGTCGTGAGCCCCGAGCAACTACGGCGGGCGGAGATCCGGGCGAACGAGGTGGTGACGGAGAATCGGCCGGTGACGGTGAGCTTCGAGGACGCCGACAGCGCGGCCCCACTCCGGAGACCGGCGGGCCGCGGCGGCATGCTCCGGGTCGTCACCATCCGGGAGCTCGACCGGAGCGCCTGCGGCGGCACCCACGTGCGCGCCACCGGCGAGATCGGACCGATCCTGATCCGCAAGGTGGATCGGGTCCGGAAGGGCGCGCGGCTCGAGTTCCTCTGCGGGCTCCGCGCCGTGCGGCGGGCCCGAGCCGACCACGACCTCCTCACCCGACTCGGCGCGCTCCTCTCGGCCGCGCCGGACGACGTGCCGGCGCTGGTCGAGTCCCGCCTGGCCGAGCTCAAGGACGCGCTCGCCGCGCGCCGCGGGCTCGAGGCCACGGTGTACGGCCTCCGCGCCCGCGAGCTCCACCAGGCCGCCGCGCCGGGGCCGGACGGCCTCCGACGGGTCGTCGTGAGGGAAGCCCGCGGCCCGGTCGAGTCGCTGCGGGGACTCGCCCAGGCGACGCTCGCGCTGCCCCGCGCGGTCTTCCTCGGCGCGCTCGCCCAGCCGCCCACGGTGGTGATCGCCACCTCGGCCGATTCCGGGCTCGACGCCGGGGCCGCCCTCCGGGCCGCGCTGGGACACGTCGGCGGCAAGGGTGGCGGCTCGCCCCGACTCGCCCAGGGCACCGTGCCCGACGCGAGCGCGCTCGAGCGCGCCATCGAGCTGCTCCGCCACCCGGGGCACGGCCGATGACGACCGGCGACCGCTCCGCGCCCCGACTCGCCCTCTGGTTCCTCCCCGAGGGCGCACCGTACCGGGCGCTCCAGGCGCTCATCGCCCGGCTGAGCGCCGAGCACCGGAGCCCCCTCTTCGAGCCCCACGTGACGCTCCTCGGCCACATCACGCTCCCGGCCGAGGAGGCGAAGGCGCGTGCCGAACGGCTGGCCCGACTGCTCCACCCGTTCACCCTCCGGCTCAATCGCGCCGAGCGAGGCACCGGGTACTTCCGGGCGCTCTACCTCCGCGCCGAGCCCGACCCGGCGCTGCGCGAGGCCCACCGGCTCGCCCGGACCGTCTTCGGCCGCGAGGGCGATCCCCCGTACCTGCCGCACCTGAGCTTGCTCTATGGCGACTTCCCGGTCGCCACCCGGCAACGGATCCTGGCCGAGATCGGCCCCTGGCACGAGATCGTCGTACCGGTGCGGGGGCTGCACCTGGTGGACACCAGCGGTGTCCCCGAGGGATGGCGCCGGATCGCCGAGGTCGAGCTCGGCGACGGCACGCCGGCCGGAACCGCCTGACGGCCCCGGCCGGCAATCCCGGCCCCGTCCCGCTCAGGCCCGGCCCGACGACGACCGGCGCCGCCGCTCTCCGGGCACCCGCCAGCGGGGCTCCCGCTCCGGCGCCTTCCACGAGACGGTGATCCGCCGCTTCTGGCGCATCACCTCGAGCTTCGCCGTCTCGCCGGCGGCATAGGACCGGAGGATCCGCATCGCGTGCCCCGGCGACTCGGGCTTCCGGCCGTCGATGGCGAGGATCACGTCGCCCGCCTTGAGCCCGATCGAGGTGTCCCGCGGCGCCTTCACCACCAGCACGCCTTCCTTCGTCCCGAAGTACTCGCCCAGGTCGTCGTTCAGGCTCACCAGCTGGAGGCCGCCGAGGACGCCGTGCTCGAAGAACATCTCGAAGTGGCCGGGACCGAACTCGAAGTGGGGAGGGTCGAGCTCGAAGTGGCGCATGCCCGGCATCCGACGGAGCTCGAGCCCCGGGATCCTGGCGAACGAGGGCCCCAGCACTTCCGCCACGACGGTGGCCTGGCGGGTCTGGTCGCCGCGGCGATACTCGAGGCGGACCGTGTCGCCCGGCTCGAGCTCCCGCGCCAGCTCGAGCAGCTTCCGCGCCGGGCCCGACTCCTCCTCGTCCTCCGCCGACACCCCGCCGAGGGTGGTGCCGTTGAACTTGGCGATGATGTCGCCCGGCTTGAGGCCCGCCTCCTCGGCCGGGCTCCCGGGCAGCACGTCGTCGATTTCGGCGCCGAGCTTGTCGCGTCGCTCGTCGGCGTGCATCTCGAGCCGGATGCCGAGCCGCGCCTGGTGGTCGAAGGCGCGGGCCCGCATCCGCTCCTGCCCCTCGGCGGGCAGCGACGGCAGCGCCAGCGCCGCGGCCCCGACGAGGGCGTACCTGGTGAGTCGATTCAGGGTCGGCATGGATCTCTCCCGGTGTGGACGGTCGATCGCGGTACGCCGGGAGAGATGCCGGAGGCCCGGGGAAGGTCGCACCCCGGGCCTCCTGGGCTCGATCCGGGGCCGGGCGCCCGGCTCAGCTGGCCTCGGTGAGCGTGAGGGCGACCGTGACCGTCGCCCCCGAGTGCACGGTGATCGTGGCCGGCGTGGCGGGGGTGGTCGTGGCCGTCGCGAGGCCGGGCGCCGGGAGGAGGTCGACCAGGTAGGTCCCCGGCTCCAGGAAGGGGAAGGTGGCACCGTAGATCCCGTCGCCGTCGGGATCCGTGAGCCGGAGGACGCTCACGGTCGCCACCCCGTCGCTCACGGCGGCCGAGAAGTCGCCCGGGGTGACCGGGGTGCCGCCGGGCGCGGGCAGCGCGACCCCGTCGGCGAGCGAGACCGACACCGCGATCGTGCCGGTGGCGGCGACGTCGGTCGCCGTGATCACGGGGTGCATGACCCACTGCCCCGACCCGCCGGCTTCCCGGCCGAAGCTCTGGGCCACGTCGAAGTCGACCAGCAGGGTGCGGGTGCCGCCCTCCGGAACGACCAGCTCATCACCCGGCATCGTCACCTTGAGGCCGCTGGTGCCGAAGCTGGGCATCTGCAGCCCGCCGGCCACCGTGGCCCCGGGCGGGAGCCCGGCATAGTCGGGGGACGACGCGTAGATGCTGGTGCTCCCGTCGTCGTTCTCCACCTCGATGTAGGCGCCGGTCACCACGAAGCGCAACTGGGAGTACGTCCCGGCGGGGATCTCCGCCTCCTCGACCAATTCGGCGGTGGCGTCGGCCAACGTGAGGAGGTCGGTCGTGATCGCGTCGTCGCGTAGCACGACCGTGCCGCCCGGGCCCTGCAGGCTGATCGCCGCGATGGTCACCACCGCGGCCTTGATGTCGCCCGGGGCATCGGTGAGGAGCAGCGTGAGCCGGCCGGTGCCGGGCCCGCTGCCGTCGCCGCTGCAAGCCCCCAGCGCGGCGGCGCCGACCGCGCCCCATCGCGAGCAGGTCCGGAGCAGCGTCTTGAGGTATGCGAGCATCGACATCCCTGGGTGGCGTGGTCTGGTCTGAATCGTGAAGATCTGGTTGACGATGATCGGGCATGTCGGACCCGACATGGCGGGCACCGCCCGCGGACCCGGCCCGGTCCGTGGCGGTGCGGCCGTCGGGTGGCATAGTCTAGAGCGGAGCCGTCCCGCCGGCTGTGGTTGAGGTCACCGACACCGGTGCGGCCGGATCACGGAGCTCCGTCAGGAACCGCCGGATCGTCCTCGCAGTATCGCACTGGCCCTGTCCGGCCGCCGGGTGGACGCCCGGCGGGTTTGTCTCGAACCCCGCCCGGGGGCGGAGGGGCGACGAGGTGAACCGACTCGCGCTGCTCGTGATCGTGCCGATGGGGCTCGCGGCGGGGGTGGGCGCCATGAAGATCAGCGACCACCACGTGCGGAGCCCGGTCCTCAACCTGAACCGAGCCTGCCAGACGTGCCACGGGTTCCCGGAGGCGGAGCTGCGGGGGCGCATCGTCGCCATCCAGGACCGGATCCACCAGCTCCGGAACGTGGCGCTCGACGCCCTGCTCGCCCTCGTGGGCGAGCTCGCGGCGGCGCGGCGATCGGACAGCGCGAGCCCCCGGGTGCGGACGGCCCAGCGTTACCAGCGGGCGGGCCAGTTCTTCATCGACTTCGTGGAGAGGGAGAACTCGATGCGCCTCCACACCGACCAGGAGGCCGCCCGGATCCTCGCCCGCGCCATCGATTACGTGCGGCGGGGGCGGGAAGCTACACGGCGAGGTCTCCCCGACCACCGTGCTCGGCCGCCCCGTACCGCCGGCGGAGCGGGACGGCCCCCCCGGCGGCGCCGGGCGCGAAGGAAACCGCCCGCCGAACCGACGAGCCCGCGTCAGGGAACCAGGTGCTGGATCATGAGCGGGCCATAGTAGTCGACGAAGTGCCCGCCGTGCGCCCCGAGCACCCGCCGTACGGCCTCCTTGGCCTCCTCCCCGTCCACCGACACCACCACCAGGAAATGGCCGGCGCGGAGCTCCTCCTCATAGCGGCGCATGTGCTCCAGCTCCTCGCCGATGAACTGCACCACCCGAGTCAACCGCCCGAGGAGCCCATGGTGCGCCCCCGCCGGGTCGATGCACCGGATCCCCTCGTCGCCCGAGAAGACCATGATCTGCTTGCGATCGATGCCGTTCTCGGACAAGGCGAGGAGGACGCGCTCCAACTGCTCCGGCGTGTCCACCACCCCAACCACCTTCCGGGTCGGATAGCGCAGGAAGAAATCAAGCTGCCGTTCGGTCGCGTTCCGCATTCGCCGTCACCTCCTTTCCCGAATCGTCGGCGGGCGACCCCAGCATCGGGCATGCCGTTCCCACCCCGCCAAACCTGCACGGCGCCCCGCGGACCGTCGGCCACTTTGGCACGCGAGGACGCATTCCCGACATGCCGGCTCGTCGTGAGGCGGGCCCGCCGTGGCATCCGGGTTGCGGAGCGGCCGGCCGGAACCAGCGACGAGCGAGCGAGCGATCGGCGGATGGCCGCCACCGCTGCGGCATCCGCCGGCTCGACCCGCGCTCGGGATGGAACTGGAGGAGGAAGTGCGATGACCAGGTCAGCAACCACGCCGCTCGCGTACCCCCGCCGATGGGACGAGCTCGAGGAGCGGTTTGCCGCCCTGGAGCCCTCGCTCGGCGACTCCCCCGAAAAGCGGGCGATCTCGCTGCTGCACGGCATGCTGCAGGAGGTCTGGCGCAACCTCCGGCCGGCGCCCTCGCCGCGGGTCGACCGCGGCCTCACGCTGCGCGATGTCGCCGACCTGTACCGGAGCGCGCCCAGGATGGAGGGCGAGGCGCTCAACGTGCCGCTGCCGGTGGGGACACCCGCCCCCGACTTCGCCCTTCCCGACGCCAGGGGGGCCACGGTCAGGCTCTCCGACTTCCGCGGCCGGACGGTCGTGCTCGTTTTCTACCCGCTCGACTGGAGCCCCGGCTGCAGCCAGCAACTCGATCTCTACCAGCAGGAGCGCGCCGCGTTCGAGCAGCGGGGCGCGCAGCTCCTCGGCGTCTCGGTGGACTCGATCTACAGCCACGGCGCCTGGGCGGCGGTCCGGGGGATCGGATTCCCGCTCCTGTCGGACTTCCATCCGAAGGGGGAGGTGGCGAGGCGCTATCGGGTCTGGCGCGAGCCCGACGGCTTCTCGGAGCGGGCGCTCTACGTGGTGGATCGGGACGGGGTGATCCGCTATGCCCACGTCTCTCCGTTCCTGCACCACGTGCCCGACATTTACGAGCTCCTGGCCACGCTGGACCGGATCGCGGCCGAGGACGCCCGTTCCGGGGCGGCGGCTGCCGCGTCCGCCTGAGCGAGATCGGCCCATGTGGTACGCGGAAGCGCTCCCCCCGTTCGGCGGGGCGACGCCGGCGCTGGATGTTCCCGTCGTCGTGTACGGCACCCGCTGGTGCGCCGCCACCCAGATCATCCGCCGGCACCTGGAACGGCTGGGCGTACCGTACCGGTACGTGGACCTCGAGGCGGACCCGACAGCCACGGCGCGGCTCCGCTGGCTCACCGGGGGATCGGCCAGCCACCCCACCGTCTCCATCGGCGGCGAGCTCCTGGTGGAACCGACGCTCGGCGAGCTGGAGTGGGCGCTGGCGCGGAATGGGCTCCGCTAGTCCGGTCGGCGGCTCACCAGTCCCGCTCGCCCACCGGCCCCCGCCGGAGTCGCCGGCCGTCGTGGGTGGCCAGCTGCTCGCGTTGCACCGCCTCGAGCAGCGCGCGCGCCGCGGATTCGCTCAGCTCCTCCGCCGACTCCCCCTCCGCACTGCCGAATCCGCCCCCGGCCATCGCGCCCACCTGCGCGTCGTCGCCCTGGTAGCCGCGCTCGCGGTTGTCCCCGCCCCCGTAGTCCGCGAGCCCCGGCCGCCCCCGCGAGCCGCGCTGCCCCTGCTCGTCCAGCCGGCGGAGCGCCAGCTCCAGGTTCCACTTGGCATCCCGATCGCCGGGATCGAGTCGAAGCGCCGCTTCGTACGCCCGCACCGCCCGTTCCAGCAGCTCGAGCTTCCGGTCCGCCTCCTCGGCCGCCCGCACGTAGGCGTTGCCCAGGTTGAAGGCGGCCCGCTGCCGCAGGGAGTCGACGACGGCTCCGCGGCGTGCCCGCTCGAACTCGCGCGCCGCGGCCTCGTACCGCCGCATGCGGTAGAGCGCGTTGCCCAGGTCGTAACGCAGGGCCGGGTCATCCCGTGATCCGGCGAGCCTCCGGTAGAGCTCCTGGGCCTCCCGATACCGCCCTTCCTCATACAGCCGTTCCGCCCGCCGCATCTCCCGTCCCAGGCTCCCGCACCCCGGCACCGACAGCGCGACGAGCGACGCGACGGCCATCGCCCGAGCCGGCGCCGCGCGTCCCCCACGTCCCGCGCGACGCGACGCGGCGACGGACACCAGCGACGCCGCGAGCCAGGACAGGAGCCCGAGCCCGAGCGGCCACTGGAATCGGTCGGCTCGTTGGGGCACCTCGCGGCCCGAGAGCGGCCGGCCCGGGAGCCGCGCGAGCTGGGCCCCGAGGCGCTCGAGCGCGGCGCGGTCGTCCCAGCGGGCGTAGACGCCCCGGGTACGCTCCGCCACGGTGCGGAGCTCCGCCTCGACCAGCCGCGACACCACCACGCGGCCGATGTGGTCCCGGTGGTACGCCTCCCCCGCCTCGGCGCTGTCGCCCGGCACCGGTCCACCCGCCGCGCTGCCCACCCCTACCGCGAAGACCGGGATCCCGGCCTCCGCGAGCGCCGCGAGCGGCGGCCCGAGCTCCCCCTCGACCCCCTCGCCGTCGGAGAGGATCAGCACCGCCCGGTGCCCCCGCACCCCTTCGTGCTCGAACGCCTCCGCCGCCGCCGCCAGCGCCGCGGAGAGATCGGTGGCCGGGTCGCCGAGGTCGTCCGGGCTCGCCGCCTCGAGGAAGCGCTCGAAGGCGGACCGGTCGGTGGTGAGCGGGAGCTGCAGGAACGCGCTCCCGCCGAAGACGACCAGGCCGAGCCGGTCCCCCGTCCCCCGCCCGAGCAGGTCGCGCGCCACCCGCTTGGCCGCCGCCAAGCGGGTGGTTCCCACGTCGCCCACCCGCATCGAGCGGGAGAGGTCGAGCGCCACCAGCACGTCCCGGCCGCTCCGCACGAGCGTCGCGGGCCGCTCCCCGGACTGCGGCCGCGCGAGCGCGACCACGCCCAGACCCAGGGCGAGGAACCGCAGCGCGCGGCGTCGCGCCCGCCGCGCGGGGTCCGCCAGCACCGAGGACTGCCCCAATACCGCGGGCTCCCCGAAGGCGCGGAGCGCGGCGGCCCGCCGCCGCTCCCCCCGGAGCACCAGCCAGCCCACCGGGACCAGGAGCGCCAGCAGGAGGAGCGCCTCCGGATGCGCCAAGCTCACGGCGTCGTCCTCAACCAGGTGGCGCGCAGCACGAGCTGGAGCCCCAGGAGCAGCAGCCCCGGCGCGAGCAGCCAGGCGTAGAGCTCGCGGTAGTCCCTGAGCTCCGCGAGCGTGACCTCGGTCCGCTCCAGCGGCTCGATCGCCGCCACCACCCGCTCGAGCGCGCCGGGATCCGTGGCCCGGAAGTACCGTCCGCCGGTCCGCTCGGCGATCCGCCGCAGCGCCGCCTCGTCCGCTCCGGTGAGCCGGTCGGGAGTGCGACCCGCCCGCCAGAGCGCCGCGCTGTCCGGGATCAGCGAGTCGGCGGCGCTCACGCCGATCGCATGGATCCGGATGCCGAGCGCCCGGGCCGCCTCCGCCGCCACCGCCGGCGTCGGCTTGCCGGTGTTGTTCGCCCCGTCGGTGAGCAGCACGATGGCGCTCGCCTCCGCCGGCAGGTCCTTGAGCTGGCCCAGGCTCAGGGCCAGGGCGGTGCCGATCGCCGTCCCGTCGGGAAGCATCCCGATGTCGACCCGCTCGAGCATCTCGCCCACCAGCCGCGCGTCGGGGGTGAGCGGCACCTGGAGGAAGGCCCGCCCGGCGAACACCACCAGTCCCATGAGGTCCCCCTCCCGCCGGCGCACGAAGTCGGCCAGAACCCGCCGCGCCACCGTGAGCCGGTTGCCCGGCCGGAAGTCGGCCGCCTTCATGCTGCTCGAGATGTCGAGGGCGAGCACGATGTTCCGGGATCGGGTCCGCACCGTCTCGGCGGCGTGCGGCAGCTGCGGCCGCGCCAGCGCGCCGACTAGGAGGCAGAGCGCCGCCGTCTCGCACACGAGCGGGAGCCAGCGCCAGCGGACCCGCCGGCTTCCCGCGTCGTCCAACAGCGGCAGCATCGGGAACGCGACGTAGGTCCGCGGACCGGGCCGCCGGATCCACCGGGCGAGCAGGCGGCCGATCGGGACGACCAGCAGGAGCAGCAGCCAGGGATCACCGAACCGGGGCATCCTGGCTCCCACCCTCCCGGGCCGCTCGCCAGTCGGCGAGCAGCCGCCGGGCCTCGTCGAGGAAACGGCTCGCGGTGGCGAGGTCGGGACGCGCGCCCGCGAACTTCACCCGGTCGGCCCGACGGAAGAACGAATGGCACCGGTCGCGGGCGCCGTTGCGCAGGTGCGGCGGCAGGCTCCGGAGCAGCTCGGCGGTGGTTCGCTCGCGGGCCGGCACCGCCTCCGCCTCCTCCAGGTAGTCCCGGAGGACATTGACGACCGATTCGACGTACCGGTCGACCGCTCCGGCGCTCGTCCACCCCGCCCGCTCGATCGCGTCCAGCCGCTCGAGCGCCCGCTCGTAGGGCCCCGCAGGCTCCGTGACCGCCGGCCGCGGTTCGGACTGCGGTGTCACCGGCTTCGCTCCCCGGCGGCGCCGCACGACCTGCGCCAGCGCAGCGAGCAGCGCCACCGCGGCGACGATCCAGGGCCAGCGGAGGGGTGGCGGCGCACGGACCAGGTCGCGGATGTCCCTGAGCGAGGGATTCCCGGCCGCCAGGACCGGGGTGATCTCCACCGTGGCGGGCTCGCTCACGACCGTGCCACGGATCCCCAGCACGATCTGGAGATACGGCAGGCCGAAGTTCGGTACCGGCTGGGCGCCCGGGCGGTAGAAGGCGAGCAGCGCCCGGCCCCGGAAGATCCGGTCCTCCCCCCGCACGAGCTTCTCCACCCGAAGCACGCGCACCCCGTCGGGCAGGGGCCCGATCGGACGCGGCACGGTGTCGGTGAGGAGATCCCGCTCCTGGAGCCGCAGCCGGAAGGCGAGCGTGACGGTGTCGCCCACCGTGGCCCGCGCCGGCTCCGGCGTCGCCTCGAACGACCGCTCGACCCACTGGTCGAATCCCTGCGCCGGCGCCGCCGGGGCAAGCCCTGCCAGGAGGCCGACGGCCAGCCCGACCGGCCTCACCGTCCCAGCTCCCGCTCCCGCCGGCGGAAGAACGCGAGCAGTGGCTCGGCGTACGACCGGTCGGTCTCGAGCCGGATCAGCTCCACCCCGCGGCGCCGGAGCTCCTCCTCCAGCGCCCGATCGAGCTCCGCAGCGCGCGCCGCGAATCGCTCCCGTACCCGCGCCGAGTCGGTGTCGACCCACCGTACCCGCCCGCTCTCCGGCTCGCGCAGCGCCACGAGCCCCGCCGCCGGGAGCTCCCGCTCCCGCGGGTCGCGCAGCCCGAGCGCCACCACGTCGTGCCGCCGCGCCAGCCGCTCGAGCGGCCCGTGGTAGTCCGCGGCGAGGAAATCGGAGACGAGGAAAACGACCGTCCGACGGCGGAGGAGGGCGGCGAGGTGCTCGAGCGCGGCGCGCAGGTCGGTGCCGGGAGAACGCGGCGCGAAGGAGAGGAGCTCGCTGATCACCCGGAGCGCGTGCCGCCGCCCCTTGCCCGGCGGGACGAACCGTTCCGGCCCGTCGGTGAAGAACAGCGCCCCCACCCGGTCGTTGTTCGCGGCCGCCGCCAGCGCCAGCACCGCGGCGACCTCCGCCGCCAGCCGCGCCTTGCTCCGCACCCGCGAGCCGAAGCCGAGCGAGGCGCTCGCGTCCACCGCGAACACCACCGTGAGCTCGCGCTCCTCGAGGAAGCGCTTCACGTAGGTCGTCCCCAACCGGGCCGTCACGTTCCAGTCGATGCTCCGCACGTCGTCGCCCGGCTGGTACTCGCGCACCTCGGCGAACTCGACGCCCCGACCGCGGAAGGCGCTGGAGTACTCCCCCGCCACGATGTCCCGGACAAGGTGCCTCGTCGCGATCTCGATCCGCCGGACCTCGGCCGCCACCTCGTCGGGCGAGCGCGGCCCCGCCCCGCCGCCGGTCATCTCACGGCACCTTCACCCGGTCGAGGATGCGTCCGATCACCTGGTCAGGCCCCACGCCTTCCGCGTCGGCCCGGTAGCTCAGCACCAGGCGGTGGCGGAGCACGTCGGGGCCGAGCGCCTTGATGTCGTCGGGCAGCACGTGATCCCGCCCGTCGAGGAAGGCGTGCGCCTTCGCTGCCCGCACCAGGAAGATCCCCCCTCGCGGCGACGCGCCATACTCGACCAGCGGCGCCAGCTCGGCCAGCCCGGCATCCCGGGGGCTCCGGGTGGCCCCGAGCAGGTCGAGCACGTACTCCTTGACCCTGGCGTCGACGTATACCGCGTCCACCGCCCGCCGGGCGAGCAGCACGTCCCCCGGCTCGAGCACCGTGCGCGCCACCGGCTCGGGCCCGCCCGTCATCCGGTCCAGCACCTCCCGCTCCTCCTGGCGGTCGGGGTAGCCCACCAACAGCTTGAAGAGGAAGCGGTCGACTTGCGCCTCGGGCAGCGGGTAGGTCCCCTCGTGCTCGATCGGGTTCTGGGTAGCGAGGACCAGGAACAGCGCGGGCAGCGGGAAGCTCTCCCCGCCGATCGTCACCTGCTTCTCCTGCATCGCCTCGAGCAGCGCGCTCTGGACCTTGGCCGGGGCCCGGTTGATCTCGTCGGCCAGGAGGATGTTGGTGAAGATCGGCCCCTTCTGGACCGTGAACTCGCCGGTCCGCTGGTTGTAGATCTGGGTGCCGAGGAGATCGGCCGGCAGGAGGTCGGGGGTGAACTGGATTCGTCGGAAGCCGGCATCGATGGTGGCGGCGAGGGTGCGGACCGCCAGGGTCTTGGCGAGCCCCGGCACCCCCTCGAGCAGCACGTGCCCGTCGGTGAGGAGTCCGACCACCAGCCGCTCGAGCAGCCTCCGCTGGCCCACGATGACGCGCGACATCTCCGTGAGCGCCGCGGCGAAGGGACGGCTCGCCTCGAGGGGCGAGGCGGGGGGCTCGTCGGAGGACGTGGCGGCGAGGTCGACGGAGCGATCGGGACGCGGATGCATGGGCGGCTGGGAACCGGGGCGGCGGAGGACCGGGCGCGTGGACGGAACGGCGCCCTCGAGACCAGGGGCGGGCGAACCTGCGCGGGGCTCGGACTCCTGCCCCGACGAGTGATAACTAAGGGCGGCGTACCCCGGGCGCAATCCGCGCCGGGGCGGGGTCAGACCCCTCGAGCCGAGCCGGAGACCACCGCCACCACCTCCCTCGTCCGGGGTCGGTTGTCGAAATTGATCACCACGATCTGCTGCCAGGTGCCGAGCGCGGGCTCGCCGTCCACCACCGGGAGCGAGAGACCGGTGCCCAGCATCGCGGAGCGGAGGTGGGAGAAGCCGTTGCCGTCGCCCCAGCGCGCATCGTGGGCGTACTCGCCGTCGGCGGGAGCCAGCGAGGCGAGCGCGCGCCGGAGGTCCGCGAGCGCCCCCGGCTCGTACTCGATGGTGGTGATCCCGCCGGTCGAGCCGACCAGCTGCACCGCGACGATCCCGGTGACGATCCCCGATTCCCGCACCAAGGCGCCCACCTCCGGCGTGATGTCCCGATGCCCGAAGTCGGCAGCGAGGCGGAACGACCACCTGCGGGCGCGAGTGAGGTCGGCCATGCTCGAATATACGCCGGGCGCGCTCGCGGCCGCGGTCACCCTCATCCTCGTCGCCTGCGCCGGCCGGCCGGAGCCGTCCCCTTCGACGGCGCGCACCGGGTCGACCGCGCCGGACGTGCCCTTCGTGGCGAGCCCCATGGAGGTGGTGGAGACCATGCTCCGACTCGCCCGGCTCACCGGTCGGGACGTGATCTACGACCTGGGGAGCGGCGATGGACGGATCGTCATCGAGGCCGCCAGGCGCGTCGGCGCCCGGGGCGTCGGCGTCGAGCTCGACCCCGCCCTCGTCGAGCTGAGCCGCCGCCGGGCCGATTCGGCGGGGGTGGGGGACCGCGTCGCCTTCCGGAGGGCCGACATCTTCGAGACCGATCTGCGCCCGGCCACGGTGGTGACGCTCTTCCTCGGCGACCGCCTGAACCGGCGGCTCCGCCCGAAGCTGTTCCGGGAGCTCCGGCCCGGAACCCGCGTGGTCTCGAATCACTTCGACATGGGCGAGTGGCGTCCCGATTCGGTCGCCACCGCCCGGGGCCGCGGCGTGAGCGCCACCAGCGTCTACCTCTGGGTGATCCCGGCCCACCTGGCCGGCGTCTGGCGTCTCCGGCTCGAGCGCGGCGCGCCGTCGATGCCGGGGACGCTGGAGCTGGCGCTCGGCCAGCGCTACCGGCGTGTCACCGGCACCGCCTCGGCACCCGGGCGTCGGCTCGAGCTCCGGGGCGTGCAGCTGGCCGGTGCCGCCGTGGCGCTCACGCTGGCCGACCTCACCCGGCCGGATGCGCCGATCACGCTCCGCCTCGCCGGCACGGCGTCGGCCGATGCCATGCACGGCACCTTCCGCCTCGAGCCGACCGGCGCCGCCGGGACCTGGCATGCGCACCGCGAGCGGCGAGGCCTCGCGCCGCCCTGGGACGACGCCGACGAGCCGGCACCGCCCTGACCGGTCCGGCGACCGGGCGTCCCCGCGCTGGACACCGGCCCGGCCGCGGGTAATAGTTAAGCACATGCTTAACTCTCGGTCGTCACTCGACTCCCTCTTCCACGCCCTGGCCGACCCGACCCGGCGCGGCATGGTCGAGCGCCTGAGCCGCGGTCCGGCCACGGTGAGCGCGCTGGCCCGGCCGCTGGGGATCTCCCTCCCGGCGGTGCTCCAGCATCTCGAGGTGTTGGAGGCGAGTGGCCTGGTCCACAGCGAGAAGATGGGACGAGTGCGGACCTGCCGGATCGACCCCGGGGCGCTTCGGCCGATCGAGCGCTGGGTCGCGGCGCGGCGGGCGGCGTGGGAGCGCCGCTTCGACCGGCTCGGCGCCAATCTCGCCGAGCACCCCGGGGAGCCGGACCGGCGAAGCGACTCATGACCGACCGATCGGCCATCCGCGCCGCCGTCATCCCCGAGCGGCGCGGCGACGACCGGCGGATCTCCGTCCGGACCCTGGCCGAGCGACCTCAACACTTCATTCCGGGAAATCGGGACGCGGAGTACCGACACGACTTCCGGGTGGGCGGCCACGAGGGGGCCGCTTCCGTCGGGTGGGGGACCCGACCGTGATCGTCAACTCCACGGTCTACTACGACGTCGTGCGCGACCGGCGCATCGTCTTCGCCTACTCGATGGGCCGCGGCGAGGTGCCGTTCAGCGTCTCGCTCGCCACGGTCGAGCTCCACCCGGCGGGCGCCGGCACCCGGATGGTCCTCACCGGGCCGATCGCCGTGCTCGACGGCGGCGATTCGCTCGGCGCCCGCCGGCACGGGTGGGGACGGCTCTTCGACCGGCTCGCCGCCGAACTCGGGCGCGAGCCGGCGCGCGCCCGAGCACCGCGGGAGGAGGTCCCCTCGCTCGCGGGCGCGATGGCGGCGGCACCCCGGCGGTTCCACACCCCCGGTCGTTCTCCCCGACCGTGGAGAGCGGCGCGTCGGCGGTGCTCCCGGGCCTCGGCGCGGTGCTCGCCCGGCGAGACCGAAAAGGCGATCGCCGCCGCGCTCGGCATATCGCCTTGGAAGGCCCGGGATGTCGTGGCTGCGGAGTGGGTCAGGGAGGGGTCGCTAGCCGCCGGCCATCGCCCCCACGACCAGGAACGGCTCGGCGCCGGCGGCGACCGCCTCCGGCACCGGCGCGTCCGCCGGCTCGTGGGAGAAATCCTGCTGGCAGGCGTAGAACCGCACGAACGCCCGGCGGCGGCGGGTGACGTGGTCCCGGATCGTCCCCTGGAGCACCGGGTACCGGGCCTCCAGCGCGTCGAGGACCGCGCCCAACGTCACGGGCGGGGGCACCTCGAGCTCGACCTCCCCGTTCACCCGGGCCAGCGTCCGCAGATGCTGCGGCAGCACCACCCGGATCATCCCAGCGTCTGCACCTCCACCGAGAGCACGGCCGGGAGATCCCGCACGATCGCGGTCCAGCTGTCGCCGCCGTCGGCCGACGCGTAGACCTGCCCGCCCGTGGTGCCGAAGTAGACGCCGCAGGGATCGAGCGCGTCGACCGCCATCGCGTCGCGCAGCACGTTCACGTAGCAGTCCCGCTGCGGCAGCCCCTTGGCGAGCGGCTCCCACTCGTGTCCGCCGCTCCGGCTCCGGTAGACCCGCAGCTTCCCCTCCGGTGGATAGTGCTCGGAGTCGCTCTTGATCGGGACCACGTAGACGGTCTCGGGCTCGTGCGCGTGCACCGCGATCGGGAACCCGAAGTCGCTGGGGAGGTCGCCGCTGATCTCGAACCACGACTCGCCGCCGTCGTCGCTCCGCATCACGTCCCAGTGCTTCTGCATGAACAGCGTCCGCGGCCGCGACGGATGCATGGCGATCCGGTGCACGCAGTGGCCCACTTCCGCGTTCGGGTCGGGGAGCTCGTAGGCCGAGGTGAGGCCGCGCGTGATCGGGCGCCAGTTCGCCCCGCCGTCGTCGGTCCGGAAGGCGCCGGCGGCCGAGATGGCCACGAAGAGCCGCTCCGGCCGGGTGGGGTCGATCAGGATGGTGTGGAGGCACATTCCCCCGGCCCCGGGCGCCCAGAGGTGTCCCTTCGCGCGCCGCAGCCCGCCCAGTTCCTCCCAGCTCCGCCCACCGTCGGTCGAGCGGAAGAGCGCCGCGTCCTCCACCCCGGCGTAGACGGTGTCCGGATCGGAGAGCGACGGCTCGAGGTGCCACACCCGCTTGAACTCCCAGGGATGTTGGGTGCCGTCGTACCACTGGTGGGTGCCGGGCACGCCGTCGTAGGCGAACTTGTTCCCCACCGGCTCCCAGGTCTTGCCGCCGTCGTCGGAGCGCTGGATCACCTGCCCGAACCATCCCGACGACTGCGAGGCGTACAGGCGGTCCGGATCCGCGGGCGACCCGTTGACGTGGTAGATCTCCCAGCCGGCGAAGTGCGGCCCGCTCACCTCCCAGCGCCGGCGCGTCCCGTCCGCCGTGAGGACGAACCCGCCCTTCCGCGTGCCGACCAGCACCCGTACTCCGGCCATACCGTGCTCCTGTCGTGGGGGAACCCGCACTGGGGATGTCGCGCCATCAATAATCCCGCCGGCTACGGGCCCTGTCAAACCCGCTCGTTCCACCCGGCGACATCGACCGCCGACGCGAACCGACGACCTCGGCGGATCGCTCCCGCCAGCCCGATCGCCCGCCGGAGCACGCCGAGCCCCCGCTGCAGCTGCTCGAGGGGCCGGGCCTCGGACGCCCGGGCGATCGGCGCCACGCCTCGGGCGTACCGCTTCCGCACCGCCTCGTCGTAGACCGAGACCGGATGCCCCAGCCCCCACTCGACCCAATCGCCCCCGGCCGGGGCTGGATCGGGCCCTGCCCGACCTCCTCAGATCCGGAACACTTCGGCGAACCGGGCGAGCAGCCGGCGATCCCCCGTGAGCCGCACCGCCCCGCTCTTCACCGCCTCGGCGGGAGTGAGCTCCCCCGCCATCAATGCCCGGATCGCCGGACCGGCCTCGATCACCAGGTCCGCCTCGGGCAGCGGACCGGCGCCGACCTCGAGCCGGCCCCGGCGGATCCGGGCGTGGATCACGACCGGGCCCAGCCGCAGTTCGTAGTCGGCCTCCAACCCGCGCGCCGCCTCGGCCCGGAACGTCGAGCGCAGCGCCATGATCATCGAGTCGACCGTGACGATCTCGTCCGGCCCCGGCTCGCCCAGCGACTTGGCCCCCCAGCGCCCCAGCCGGATCACCGCGTCCTCGAGCTCCCGGCCGTAGTCGGTGAGCGCGTAGACCACCGGCCCCGCCGGGCGCGGCGACAGCCGCCGCTCGACCACGCCCGCCGTCTCCAGCTCCCGAAGCCGGTCGGCCAGGATGTTGCTCGGGATCCCCGGAAGCCCCCGGCGCAGGTCGGTGAAGCGCTTCGGCCCCACCAAGAGGTCCCGGACGATGAGCAGGGCCCAGCGCTCCCCCACCATCTCCAGGGCCCGCACCAGGCCGCAGTACTGCCCGTAGCTCCGCTTCCGCATCGTGGCGTCCGACAGTTGTCTTGACAGACCATAGTTGTTTTTAACAACTTTGGCAAGCCCCGCCGGCGCGGCGATCCCCGGGGCCCCCGCGCCCGCGAACCGGGATGTCGATTCCGGGCCCCCTCGTTCGACGTACCGGGTGGAGTCGGCCGCGCCGGCCCTGCCGAGCCGGCGGCCCGGCTCCCGACCCACTCACAAGGAGACTCGACCGATGCGCGTCATGGTGATCGTGAAGGCCACGAAGAACTCCGAGGCGGGCGTGATGCCGAGCGAGCAGCTGTTCGCCGAGATGGGCAAGTACAACGAGGAGCTGGTGAAAGCGGGGGTGATGCTGGCGGGCGAGGGGCTCCATCCGAGCTCCAAGGGCAAGCGCGTCGTCTTCTCGGGGGGCAAGAAGACCGTCGTCGACGGCCCCTTCGCCGAGACCAAGGAGCTCGTCGCCGGCTTCTGGCTGTGGCAGGTGAAGTCGATGGACGAGGCCCTCGAGTGGGTGAAGCGCTGCCCGGATCCGATGCCCGGGGAGGAATCCGTGATCGAGATCCGGCCGGTCTTCGAGGCCGAGGACTTCGGCCCCGCCTTCACCGACGAACTCCGGCAGCAGGAGGAGCGGCTCCGCGCCCAGGTCGCCGAGCAGGCCAGGCGGCGCTCGTGAGCGGGCGGAGCGGAGCCCCGGATCGGGAGGAGGCCCGACCGATGCCGACCAGCGGCACGTCGAAACCCGGCCTGAGGATCTTCCCCCACCTCTGGTACGCGAAGGAGGCGGAGGAAGCGGCCCGGTTCTATGCATCCATCTTCCCCGACTCGCGGGTCGACCGGGTGACGCCCCTCCCGAGCGAGACGCCGAGCGGCCCCCCGGGCTCGGTGACGGTGGTCGACTTCACCCTCTTCGGCCAGCGCTTCCAGGCCATCAGCGCGGGGCCGCACCACGAGTTCAACGACGCCATCTCGCTCGTCGTGCTCTGCGACGACCAGGCGGAGCTCGATCGGTACTGGAACGCGCTCCTCGCCGGCGGGGGCGAGCCGCAGGCCTGCGGGTGGCTGATCGACCGGTTCGGCGTCCGGTGGCAGATCGTTCCCGCGGCCCTGGACGAGATGATGCGCGACGCCGATCCGGCCCGGGTGAAGCGGGTCACCGACGCGCTCCTCGGGATGGTCAAGCTCGACATCGCGGCCCTCGAGCGGGCCTACCGCTCCTGAGCGGCAGCCCGGTTCGGGGTCCGGAATCGGCGAGGCGGTCGTCCGGCCGGTCGCTAGCTTCTCGGCCCGACCCTCGAGACAGGAGCATACCATGAAGGCGAATCCGTACTTGAGCTTCGACGGCAGGTGCGCCGAGGCGTTCCGTTTCTACGCCGAGCTGCTGGGCGGGACGATCGAGATGATGATGACCTACGGCGAGTCGCCCGACGCCGGGGCCATGCCGCCGGGCTGGGCCCCCGACTGGGTCCTCCATACCACGCTGGTCGCGGGCGACGTGGTCCTGATGGGCTCCGACGCCCCGCGCGAGCACTACAGCAAGCCCGCCGGCACCCACGTGGCGCTCCACGTGGACCGGCCGGAGGAGGCGGAGCGCATCTTCCGCGCGCTGGCGGAGGGAGGCACGGTCACGATGCCGCTCGGGGAGACGTTCTGGGCCCGGCGGTTCGGGATGCTGATCGACCGCTTCGGCACCCCCTGGATGATCAACGGCGGCCATCCGGAGGGGACGGGCCAGGGGGGCGTCGGCGCATGATGGAGCGGCCCCGCCATGCCCGCGCTACCGCGGTCTGCCCGCCGGCAGCCGCCCGGTGGCGCGGGCCCGCACGTAGGCGTGGATCGCCGCGATCTGCCGGTCGGTGAGGACGTCCTTGAACCCCGGCATCCCCCGCCCGCTCCGTCCCCCGGCCACCACGGCGTGGAACCCGGCGCTGTCCAGCCGCCCCTTCGCGACCGAGGTCCGGAGGTCGGGCGCCGTGACGCCGGCCACCGCGTCGTCGCCGTGACACCGGGCGCAGTTGACCATGTACTGCCGCCATCCCTCGTACTCCGCGGCGCTCGCCCCGCCCCCTCGCCCCTGCGCCAAGGCGGGGACCGCCGCAGCCGCGAGGACGGGTGCGAGGACGAGGCACCGCCGCCTCGCTCCATGGGTTCGACGGCTCATGTGCCCTCCTGTCGTGCCAGGGCGGGCCGGGCTCCCGGGATCTCCCGCGAGCCGCCCCGCCGGCCCTATCATGTGGATACCCGCCGGCGAGCCGAGCGATGACGGCCGGCGCCCGGGGCCGTGCCCCGGGGCGCCCGCCCGCACCCGCGGGAAGGAGGCGGCATGAAGGACCTGATCCTCTCCATGATGGTCTCGCTCGACGGCTACGTGGCCCGGCCCGACGGGAACCTCGACTGGTTCCGCTCGGACGGCGAGCTCGAGGCCGAGACGCTCGCGCTCCTGCGCGACGTCGACGCGATGGTCTTCGGCCGAGTCTCCTACCTGCTCCTCGCGGAGTACTGGCCCGCGGCGGGGGCCACCGCGGCGGGGGCCACCGCGGCGGCGGCCCCGGGCGGTCTCACCGGCGGGGAACGGGGGCTCGAGCTCGCTCGCCTCATGAACTCGATCCCCAAGATCGTCGTGTCGGGAACCCTCCGGACGGCGCCCTGGGGCCCGGCCACCATCGTGGGGGAGGGCCTCGCGGAGGAGCTCACGCGGATGAAGCGGGAGGCCCGCCGGGATCTCGTCTGCTTCGCCGGCGCCGATCTCGCGTTCACCCTCATGAGCCTCGGGCTGGTGGACCAGTACCGGCTGCTGGTCCACCCGATCGTCCTCGGCACGGGGATCCCCCTCTTCCACGGCCTCGAGCCGGAACAGCGGCTCGAGTTGACCAGGACCCGCACCTTTCCCTCCGGTGTCGTGCTGCTCCACTACCGGCGCGACCGCCGCGCGGCGACGGCCTGAGTCGATGGCCTGAGATCGACGCCGGGTTCCGGCTCGAGCCATGACGATCTCCGACGTCCATCGCACCATCGACGCCGTCTGGCGGATCGAGTCCGCCAAGCTCATCGCCCGGCTGGCCCGGATGGTGGGCGACGTGGGGCTCGCCGAGGACCTGGCCCAGGACGCGTTGCTCGCGGCGCTCGAGCGGTGGCCCGCCGCCGGCGTGCCCGCCAATCCCGGCGCCTGGCTCATGGCCACGGCCAAGCACCGGGCCATCGATCAGTTGCGCCGCCGGTCGATGCTCGAGCGCAAGCACCTCGAGCTGGGCCACGAGCTCGGCGAGCGGTCGGACGACGTCGCCGACCTCGACGCGGCCCTCGACGACGAGGTGGGCGACGACCTCCTCCGACTCATGTTCGTCTGCTGCCATCCGGTCCTCTCCACCGAGGCGCGGGTGGCGCTCACGCTCCGCCTGCTGGGGGGGCTCACCACCGAGGAGATCGCCCGGGCCTTCCTCGTCCCGGTGGCGACGGTGGCGCAGCGGATCGTGCGGGCCAAGCGCACCCTCGCGGAGGCGCGCGTCCCCTTCGAGGCCCCCCGGGGCGTCGAGCTCGCGGCCCGGCTCGCCTCGGTGCTCGAGGTCGTCTACCTGATCTTCAACGAGGGCTACGCCGCCACCGCGGGCGAGCACTGGGTCCGCCCCGCCCTCTGCGAGGACGCGCTCCGCCTCGGCCGGATCCTCGCCCAGCTCGCTCCCGGGGAGCCGGAGGTGCACGGGCTCGCGGCGCTGATGGAGATCCAGGCGTCCCGCCTCCGCGCCCGGGTCGGGCCGTCGGGCGAGCCGATCCTCCTCCTCGACCAGAACCGGGCGCTCTGGGATCGGCTGCTCATCGGCCGCGGGCTCGCCGCGCTCGAGCGCGCCGGGGCCCTGGCCGCGGCGCGGGGGACCGGGCTCGGCCCCTACGCCCTCCAGGCCGCCATCGCGGCCTGCCACGCCCGGGCCCGGGCGCCGGAGGAGACCGACTGGGAGCGGATCGCCGCGCTCTACGACGCGCTCGCCCGGCTCCATCCGTCGCCGGTCGTCGAGCTCAACCGCGCCGTGGCCGTGGCCATGGCGTTCGGCCCGGCGGCGGGGCTCGAGCTGGTCGACGCGCTCGGGACGGAACCGTCGCTCCAGGGCTACCACCTCCTCCCCGCCGTCCGGGGGGACCTCCTGCTCAAGCTCGGCCGCGCCGACGAGGCCCGGGCGGAGCTGGAGCGGGCGGCGTCGCTCACCCGCAACCAGCGCGAGCGCGAGCTGCTCCTCACCCGCGCCGCGGCCTGCCGTGCCGGCGCGACGGCCGCCGCGAAGGCCGCCGCCCCGAGCCCCGCCCCCTGACGCCGACACCGGCCGACGATTACTTGACTTCAAATATCTCAGCAGTAAGATTACTCCGGGTGACGCGAAGCATCCGGGACCGGCGTCGCGTGGCCCCATGCCGTTGGAGAACACGATGGAGATCGGGATCTACAGCTTCGTGGAGCTCACCCCCGATCCGCTCACGGGCCGCACGATCGACGCCCGCCGGCGGATGGCCGACCTACTGGAGGAGATCGAGCTCGCCGACCAGGTCGGGCTCGACGTCTTCGGCGTGGGGGAGCACCACCGGCCCGACTACCTCGCCTCCGCCCCCGCCGTGGTGCTCGCGGCGGCCGCCGCGCGGACCCGTCGGATCCGGCTCACCAGCGCCGTCTCGGTGTTGAGCTCCGACGACCCGGTGCGGGTGTTCCAGGACTTCGCCACCCTCGATCTCCTCTCCGGCGGGCGGGCCGAGATCATGGCGGGCCGCGGCTCGTTCATCGAGTCGTTCCCGCTCTTCGGTCAGAACCTCGACGACTACGACGAGCTCTTCGCCGAGAAGCTCGAGCTCCTGCTCCTCGTCCGGGAGCGGGAGCGGGTGACCTGGTCGGGGAAGCACCGGCCGGCGATCCACGACCGCGGGGTCTACCCCCGTCCCGTCCAGCATCCGCTCCCGGTCTGGATCGCGGTGGGCGGCACCCCGCAGTCGGTGGTGCGCGCCGGGTCGCTGGGTCTCCCGCTCGCGCTCGCGATCATCGGCGGCTACCCGGCCCGGTTCAAGCCGCTCATCGAGCTGTACCGCGAGGCGGCCCGCCGCGCCGGGCACGACCCGGCCACCCTCCCGGTCGGCATCAACGCCCATGGGTACATCGCCCCCGACGCCCGGCGGGCGGCGGACGAGGCGTATCCCGCCTTCGAGCTGACGATGAACAAGATCGGCCGGGAGCGCGGCTGGCCCCCGATGTCACGGGCCCAGTTCGACGCGGGATGCGCGCGCGAGGGCGCGCTCTTCGTGGGGAGCCCGGAGCAGGTGGTCGAGAAGATCCTCCACCAGCACGAGATCTTCGGCCATCACCGGTTCCTGCTGCAGATGAGCGTGGGGACCATGCCGCACGACCGGATCATGCGGTCGATCGAGCTCTTCGGCACCCGGGTGGCGCCGGTGGTCCGGGACGAGATCGCGCGGCGGGCTCAGTCGTCGTCGAAGAGGTCGCCGATCGCCTCCCCGATCGCCTGACCCAGATCCTCGAAGAACTCCACCACCGGCGAGTCGTGCTCCCGGCAGTGCTCGGTGGGCTCGGTGCCGGCCTTGAACCACTCGAGCCGCCGGGTCGGGCAGTAGTCCCCCGCCAGGAGCCCCGTCTCCGGATCCACTACCCGCTCCACCACCCCGGCGGGCGCCCGCCACCCTTCGCCGGCCCCGCGGTCGCGCCAGGCCTTCCGGTAGAACGACGCCCAGGCCGGCGCCGCGAGCCGCGCCCCCGACGCCCCCCCGCCCAGCGAGCGCGGCGTGTCGCGGCCGAACCAGAACCCCGCCACCAGCGACGGGGTGTAGCCCACGAACCAGACGTCCGCGCCATTGTTGGTGGTGCCGGTCTTCCCCGCCACGGGATCGTGGACGCCGAGCTCGCGGAGGACGTAGCCGGTTCCCTCGTCCACCGCCGATTGGAGCATCGAGGTCACGAGGAAGGCGTCCCGCGGGTCGAGCACCGGGGCCGGGGGCTTCGGATTCCCCTGCCAGAGGGTCCGTCCCCCGGCCTCCACGCTCCGCACGAAGTGCGGCTCGACCCGGAACCCGCCGTTGGCGAGCGGCGCGTACGCGGCCACCAGCTCGAGCGGCGTCACCTCCACCGCGCCCAGCGCGATGGACGGCAGCGGCCGGATCGGGCTCGCGATGCCGAGCCGCCGCGCGAGCGCCGCCACCCGACCCGGCCCCACCCACTGGCTCACCCGCACCGTGGCGGCGTTGGCCGACCGGGCGAGCGCGAGCCGGAGCGGGATGGTGCCGCCGTACTCGTGATCGTGGTTGGCCGGCCGCCAGACGCGACCGGCGTCCACCACCTCCACCGGCGAGTCGTCCACCGGCGTCACCGTGGTGAGTCCCGCCTCGATCGCCGCGGCGTAGACGAACGGCTTGAAGGCCGAGCCCGGCTGGCGCCGGGCGGCGAGGGCGCGGTTGAACCCGCCGGCCGCGGGTCCGCTGCCACCCACGACGGCCAGCATCTCCCCGCTGCCCGGGTCGAGCGCCACCATCGCCCCCTGTACGCCCCGGCCGATCGCGGCGGCGCGGTCCCGCACCGCCTGCTCCGCCGCCCGCTGGGCCCGCGCGTCGAACGTGGTGCGGACCGTGAGCTCGCCCCGGCCCGCGTCCCGTCCCAGGGCCGAATCCACGAACGCCCGCGCCAGCTCCACCGCGTACGACCAGCCGGTGGCGGGACGCCAGCCCCGGCTCCGGACCCGGAGCGGCTGCCGCGCGGCGGCGCGGGCGCGCTCCCCGCTCACGAACCCCTCGCGGGCCATCAGCGCGAGCACCAGGTTCCGCCGGGCCCGGGCCCGCTCGGCGTGCCGGCGCGGCTCGTACACCGTCGGCGCCTTGGGCAACGCCGCCAGCGTCGCCCCTTCGGCCAGGGTGAGCCGCGAGACGCTCTTGCCGAACCAGTGCCGGCTCGCCGCCTCCACCCCGTAGGTGCCGTCGCCCAGGTAGATGAGGTTGAGATAGAGCTCGAGGATCCGGTCCTTGGAGAGCGCCCGCTCGATCCGCGGGGCGAGCCGGAGCTCGATCAGCTTCCGGCCGAGCGACACCCGGCCGTCGTGGTCGCCGATGAAGGCCGAGCGCGCCACCTGCATGGTGATGGTGGACGACCCCTCGCGGACCCCGAGCGAGACGAGGTTGCGCCAAAGCGCCCGCCCCACCGAGCGCCAGTCGATCCCGCCATGCTCCCGGAACCGCCGGTCCTCCACCGCCACGAACGCCTGGCGCACGTGGGGCGGGATCCGCTCGAGCGGCACCACCACCCGCCGCACCGGCCGGAGCCGGCCCAGCAGCTCGCCCTCCCGGTCGAGCACCCGCCCCCCCTCGCTCGGCCGGAAGGCGCGGATCTCCTCGACCGAGGGGCAGCCGGCGAAGCCGCAGGTGAAGCCGTAGAGGAACGCGAGGACCAGCCCGAGCCCGGCCGCGGCGGCGAGCCCCAGCGCCAGCCGCCGGCGATGGCGCCGGAGGACGGACAGGAGGTGGGGGAGCGAACTCCGGAACGGCATCGGACTCGGGCGCCTCGCGCGTGGATGGCGCAGGGTAATGATGCCTCAGTACGCCGGGAAGACGCTGGGTGTTTCAAGATGAAAAGCCGGGACTCGCCCGAATCATTGGTCACCGCGGGGCCCCCCAGGGGCCGAGGCAATCCGGCGCCTCTCCCGCGTCATTGCGAGGCGCCGGCGCAGCCGGCGACGAAGCAATCCGGAAGCAATCCGGTGGCCTCGGGCGACGGGATTGCTTCGGGCCGTGCGGACCCTCGCAATGACGCAGCGGGAGCAACCGGATGCGCTTCGGCCCCCGCGCACCCCGGTGTCACACCCGCTTCGCCTTCCACTTCCCCTTCCGGAACATCCCCGCGCTCGCCACCGTCAGCGTCGACTCGGCGAGCGGGAACGCCAGATAAGCGCCCATCGGCCCCAGCGGACGCGAGAGGAACCAGGCCAGCGGGATCTCCAGCAGCCAGAAGCACCCGATGTTGAGCCAGGTCGGGGTCCAGGTGTCGCCCGCGCCGTTGAACGACTGGTGGATCACCATCCCGTAGGCGTAGAACGGGAGCCCGGCCCCGATGATCCGGAGCGCCAGCACCGCCTGGTCCGCCACCGCCCGGTCCCGGGTGAAGAGCGCCACGATCGGGTGGGCGCAGAGGATGAACGCCGCGCCGACCAGGAGCAGGATCCCGGTGTTGTAGAGCCCGGCCAGCCGCACCGCCCGCTCCGCCCGCTCCGGCTTCCCCGCGCCCAGCGCCTGCCCCACCATCGTCGCCGCCGCGTTGCTCAGGCCCCACGACGGCAGCAGCACGAAGAACAGCAGCCGGATCGCGATCGTGTACCCCGCGAGGACCGGGCTCCCGAAGGTGGAGACCACCCGCACCACCCCGATGTAGCTCGAGGTCGCGATCAGGATCTGGAAGGTGCCCACCGCCGAGAGCCGGACCAGGCTCCAGAGCATGGCGGCGTGCACCCGGAGGTCCTCCCGCTCGATCCGGATCCGCCCGTCCCGGCGGCAGAGCTGGGCGACCTGGTACAGTACCCCCATCCCGCGCCCGATCGTGGTGCCCACGGCGGCGCCGGTCACGCCCAGCTCGGGGAACGGCCCCAGGCCGAAGATGAGGCACGGCCCCAGCACGATGTTGAAGGCGTTGGCGAGCCACAGCGACCGCATCGCGATCATCGCGTCGCCCGCGCCGCGGAACGCCGCGTTGATGAGGAAGAGGAGCAGCACCGTGCCGCTCCCGCCCAGCATCACGCGGGTGTAGCCGGCGCCGGTGGCCTGCACCGACGGGCTCGCGCCCATGAGCGCGAGGAGCTGGGGCGCGAGGGCGATCCCGGCCGCGGCGATCAGCACCGCCACCAGGAGCCCCAGCACGATCCCCTGCACCGCCGCCTGGGCCGCGGCGCGGGGGTTCTTCTCCCCGATCCGCCGCGCCACCACCGCGGTGAGCCCGATGGAGAGCCCCATCGCCACGGTGTAGACCAGCGTGAGCATCGACTCGGTGAGCCCCACCGTGGCCACCGCGTCCGGCCCCAGGCGCGAGACGAAGAACACGTCCACCAGCGCGAAGAGCGACTCCATCAGGGTCTCGAGCACCATCGGCACGGCCAGGAGCACCAGCGACCGGCCGATCGGACCGGTGGTGTAGTCCTGGTGGGTTCCCCGCACCGCCAGGCGCACGAGCTCCCACCAGCGCTCGCGTCGGACCGGGGGGCCCTCCCGCTCCGGTGCCTCGAGCATCGCGTCGGCCATGGTCTCCTCACGCAAAAGCCCCACCCGTGACTCGGCACGGGTGGGGCGATCCGTTGCCCGATGCGGGGACGACCGCGTCGCCCCCCTGGATCAGCCGATGCCCGACCTCCGCCGCCGGGCCCCGTGCCCTCGATCGACATCCCGCCGGACGCCCACGCCCCGCGCGATCGCGGCGCGGAATCGCGGAACGTCGGGAGTGAAGGGGAACGGAGTCCGCATCGGCATGCTCGGCTCGGGTCATTCCTCACGGGCCGCCCGCGTCGTCACGACGCGAGCGGCCCGGATCGGGAGGCACCACAGTAAGGGACGGGGAGGGATCTGTCAACCGAGGCGCCGGGCGCATCGATACCCTAAGACCCGGCGGCCAGCACCCCCTCCAACCTCCGCCGCACCTCCCCCCGCACCTCCGCCGGGGCCAGCACCTCGGCGTCCGGGCCGTACTGCAACACGTGCCGCACCACCCAGTCCACGTCGGCCACCGAGTGGTCCAGGGTGAGCGGACCATCCCGCTCGGGCGAGACGCCCTCCCGCTCGCCGATCCAGCGCGCGATGCGCGCGGAGTAGCGAATCCGCACCGTGATCGTCTCGCCGGGCTGGAAGACCTTGCCGCTCCGGAGCATCTGCTCCACCGGGAGGGCCTGGGGCCGCTCGAACCGCTCCGGCGTCGGATCCACCCCCTCCATCCGGTCGAGTCGGAAAACCCGCAGCCCGTCGCTGCGTTCGCAATGCGCCACCAGGTACCAGGCGCCGCTCGCGAAGAGCAGCGCGTAAGGACACACCACGCGATCGGACGCGCGATCCGATCCGCTCCGGCGGTAGCGGAGCCGCGCCTTCCGGCGATCCCGGATCGCGCGCCGGAGCGCCCGGAGATGCTCCGGATCCCCCGCGAGCGGGGCGACATGGCGTGTGACCATGCCGATCGGATCCTCGGGGAGCTTGACCATGAGCCGGCGGAGCCGATCCCGGGCCCGCTCGACCGTCGGATGCTCGTCCGCCGGCCGCTCTCCCCGCAGCATGGTGAGGCCCAGCTCCAGCGCGGCCAGCTCCGAGCGGGTGAGCCGCATCGGCCGGAGGAAGTGGTCGGACCGCACCTGCACCCGATCCGGCTCGATGTAGATCTGGAGCCCCTCGACGAACCCGGGGGGATCGTCGAACCGGTCGACGAGGGACCGGAGATCCGCCAGCAGCGTGCTGCGGTCCACCCCGGCGCGGCGCGCCACCTCCTCGATCAAGTGGGGCCGGTCGTCGGCCAGCGTCGGGATGAGGTTGAGGATCCGGCGGAGCTGTGCGGCGGCGGCGGCAGCGGCGATCATCGACCGGCGTCCGGCCGGGTGTCGGACGAGATCCGGGCGGTCCCGGCGGGGAGCGCGAGGCTCCCCGC
>DATLZT010000183.1:0-5272 GCA_035573835.1 Gemmatimonadales bacterium | reverse complement strand
GCCGGGCGAGCGCCGCGCCGCCGGCGGAGCGGTCCCGCGCGTGGAGCGCCACCGCCGGGCCCACCGAGGCGATCGCGGCGGCGCGCACGCCGAAGTCGGGGGCGGCGATGACGGCGGCGTCGGTGATGGCGTGGAGCCGCGGGAGGGGCCGCACCGCTCGCGTCTCAGGCGAATCGCTGACCGGCCCTCACCCCGCGGCCCCGGATCCAGGCCGTGGCGGACATCCGGCACTTGCCGGCCGGCTGCACCTCCAGCACCTCCATGGCCCCCACGCCGCCCGCGATGACGAGACGCTCGTCCGCCTCGATCACCGTGCCGGGCTCGGCCGAGCCGTTGGTGACCCGGGCCCCGTACAGCTTGACTTCCTTCCCGTCGAGCGTGGCCCACGCTCCGGGGGCGGGGTCGAAGGCGCGCACCCGGCGGGCGAGCCGGGCCGCGTCGTCCTCCCAGACCAGTCGGGCGAGCCCGCGGTCCACCTTCGGCGCGTAGGTGGCGAGCGCGTGGTCCTGCGGCTTCGGGCGGACCGCGCCGGCCTCGAGCAGCGTCAGCGCCTCGATCAGCGCGGCGGCGCCCAGCTCGGCGAGGCGCACCGCGAGCTCCCCCGCCGTCTCGTCCGCCGCCACCTCGGTGGCGATCTGGTGCAGCACCGGGCCGGTATCGAGCCCCGCCTCCATCTGCATGATGCTCACGCCGGTGGTCTCGTCCCCGTTCAGGATGGCCCACTGGATCGGGGCGGGACCGCGGAGCTTGGGGAGGAGCGAGGCGTGCACGTTGATCATGCCGTGGGACGGCACGGCGAGGATCTCCGGCCGGAGGATGTGGCCGTAGGCGACCACCACCCCGATGTCGGCGCCGAGGTTGGCGAGGCTCTTGGCGAAGAGGTCGCCCACCGGACGGTCGGGTTGGAGCACCGGGATCCCCTCGGCCTCCGCCACCGTCTTCACCGGCGGCGGGACCACCCGGGATCGCGACCGCCCGCGGGGCCGGTCCGGCCGGGTCACCACGCCGACGACGTCGAACCCCTCGCCCAGCAGCGCGCGGAGCGAGGGGACGGCGAACTCCGGGGTGCCGAAGAAGACGACTTTCATCCGGCTGGATCGCCCGCCGAGCCGACGTGGCGCACGAGGCCGGAGTCCCCCTTGCGCTCCTTCTTCCAGCGGCTCAGGAGGATCTTGCGGCGGAGCGGGCTCAGGTGGTCGATGAAGAGGATCCCGTCAAGGTGGTCGATCTCGTGCTGGATGGCCCGGGCGCGGAGCCCGGACGCCTCCAGGCGGAACGGCTGCCCCTCGCGGTCCAGCGCCTCCACCACGATCCGCTCCGGCCGGGTGACGTCGCCGTAGATCTCCGGGATGGAGAGGCACCCCTCCTCGGCGGTGGCCCGCCCCTCCGCCTGCACGATCACCGGGTTCACCAGCGTGATCCGCGCGCCGTCCGTGTCCACCACGGCCACCCGGCGCGCCACCCCGACCTGGTTGGCGGCGAGCCCGACCCCCTGCGCGGCGTACATCGTCTCGAACAGGTCGTCGATGAAGCGCCGGAGCTCGTCGTCGACCCGCTCGACCTCGGCGCTCCGCTGCCGGAGCACCGGCGAGCCGAGCAGGTGGATCGGGAGGACGCTCACGAGGCCGGCGCTCCCGGGCCCGGCGCGGCGCTGCCCACCGCGCTCCCCACGGCCGCGATGTGCCGCCGCCCCACCACCAGGCTACTGCCCCCGCTCTCGAGGGTGACCCGGTCGTCCTTCAGGTCCTTGATCCGGCCGATGATGCCGCCGCTCGTGATGACCTCGTCCCCCTTCTTCAGCCCGGCGAGCATCTGCTCGTGCCGCTTCCGCTGCTGCGCCTGGGGGCGGATGATCAGCAGGTAGAAGACGGCGACCATGAGCCCGATCTGGAGCAGCAGGATGGGGAAGGCGTTGCCGCCGTCGGTGGGGGCCATCAGGTGCAGCATCGTCAGCATCGTCAGCTCGCTCCTCCGGCGTGGTAGCGGCGGAGCCACTCGCGGCTCCACCGGTCGAACGTTCCGTCGAGGATCGCGGCCCGGGCGGCCTCGGCGAGCCGCACGAGGAAGCGCACGTTGTGCAGCGCCACGAGCCGGAGTCCCAGCATCTCGCCCGCCACGAACAGGTGCCGGAGGTAGCCGCGGGAGAACCGGGTGCAGGTGGCGCAGTCGCACTCCGGGTCGAGCGGCTCGTCCGAGGTCCGGTAGGCGGCGCCGCGGATGTTGATCTTGCCGGTGCCCAGCCAGGCGCTGCCGTGTCGACCGTTGCGGGTGGCCGCCACGCAATCGAACAGGTCGACGCCCCGGGCGATCCCCTCCAGCAGATCGGGCGGGAAGCCCACTCCCATAAGATAACGGGGGACTTCGCGGGGCACGACCGGTGCCAGCGTCTCGAGCACGCGGTGCATCACCTCCTTCGGTTCCCCCACCGACAGGCCGCCGATGGCGATCCCGGTCCACGGCCCCCGCGCCAGCGTTCCCTCGAGCGAGCGGAGCCGGAGGTCGTCGTGGGTGCCGCCCTGGACGATCGGCCAGAGCGTCTGGCACGACGGGTCCGCCAGCTCCCGGTGGCGCCGGCGGCAGCGGTCGAGCCAGCGCAGGGTGCGCTCCATCCCCTCGCGCGCCAGCGCGTAGGGCGCCTGGCCCGGCACCACGTGGTCGAACGCCATGGCGATGTCGGCCCCCAGGGTCCACTGGATCTCCATCGCCGATTCGGGGGTGATGGTGCGGAGCGTCCCGTCGACGTGGCTGGTGAACTCCACCCCGTGCTCGTCGATGGTGCGGAATCCCTCCAGCGAGAAGACCTGGAACCCGCCGGAGTCGGTGAGCATCGGTCCGTGCCAGCCGGTGAACCGGGAGAGCCCGCCCAGCGCGCGGACCACCGCCTCGCCGGGGCGGAGATGCAGGTGGTAGGTGTTGCCGAGCACGATCTGGGCGCCCGCCCGGCGCACCTCGTCCGGATCGAGACCGCGCACCGCGCCGTTGGTGCCGACCGGCATGAACGCCGGGGTCCGGACCGGGCCGTGGGGCAGGGTGAGGGTGCCGGCGCGCGCCTGGCCGCTCGTCGCCTCCAGCCGGAACTCGAACATCAGAGCACCACCATCGCGTCGCCGTACGAATAGAACCGGTACCGCCGCTCGACGGCGTGGCGGTACGCCGTCATCGTGGTGTGGTAGCCGGCGAAGGCGCTCACGAGCATGATCAGGGTGGAGCGGGGCAGGTGGAAGTTGGTGAGGAGCCGGTCCACCACCCGGAAGGCGTAGCCCGGCGCGATCATCAGCCGGGTCTCGCCGGGGCCCGCCCGCACGCCGCCCTGCTCGTCGGCCGCGCTCTCGAGCGCGCGGACCACCGTCGTCCCCACCGCCCAGACCCGGCCGCCCCGGTCGTGCACCGCGCGGACCCGCCCGGCGAGCGCCTCGGGGATCTCGTAGCGCTCGGGGTGCATGACGTGGCGGGTGATGTCCTCCTCCTGCACCGGCTTGAAAGTGCCGGGGCCGACCTCGAGCACCAGCTTGCCGAGCTCGACGCCCTTCCGCTCCAGCGCCTCGAGGATGGCGGGCGTGAAGTGGAGCCCGGCGGTGGGCGCCGCCACGCTCCCCTCGCGCTCGCCGTAGACCGTCTGGTAGCGCACCTCGTCCACCGGACCGGGATCGCGCTTGATGTACGGCGGCAGGGGCAGCCGGCCGAAACGGGCCATCGCCTCGGCGGCGCTCGCCCCGACGAACCGGATCCGGCGGTAGCCCTCCGGCAGCACCGCCAGCGTCTCGATCGCCACGCCGTCGCCCAGGAGGATCCGCTTCCCCGGCTGGAGCGCGCTCCCCGGCTTGCCCATCGCCACCCAGCTGTCGTCGCCCGCCGCCGGCTGGATCAGCAGCACCTCGGCCGGCGCCCCCGAGGGGCGCATCCCGACGAAGCGGGCGTGGCGCACCCGGGTCACGTTGAGCACCAGGAGATCCCCCGGCGGGATCAGGTCGACGATGGCGGGGAACTGCGCGTCGATCAGGATGGGCCAGCGGTGCCCCGTGACCGGGCGGTCGCGCCGGAACTCGGGCGTCGTCTCCCGCCCGGTCCGATCCACCACCAGGAGCCGGCTCGCCGCCCGGTCGGGCAGCGGCTCCTGGGCGATCAGCTCCGGCGGGAGCTCGTAGTCGAAGTCCGAGGCCCGGCGCGGTTCACGCGTCAAAGATCGAGCCTTGCTGTCCGGGAGGAGGGGTGTAGCCGAACCGCCGGTAGGCCAGCGTCGTGGCGGCGCGCCCGCGCGGCGTGCGCTCCAGGAAGCCCTGCTGGATGAGGTACGGCTCGTAGACTTCCTCGACCGTGCCGCTGTCCTCGCCTACCGCGATGGCGAGGGTGTTGAGGCCCACCGGCCCGCCGCCGAACTTCTCGATCAGCGTGGTGAGGATCCGGGCGTCCATGTCGTCGAGCCCGAACTCGTCCACGTTGAGCCGGGTGAGGGCCTCGGCGGCCACCGCCGCCGTGATCCGCCCGTCGGCCCGCACCTGGGCATAGTCCCGCACCCGGCGGAGCAGCCGGTTGGCCACCCGGGGCGTCCCCCGGCTCCGCCGGGCGATCTCCAGCGCGCCGGCGTCGTCGATCGGCACCCGCAGGATCGCCGCCGAGCGCGCGACGATCGTCTTGAGGTCCTCCACCGAGTAGAACACCAGCCGCTCCACGATCCCGAAGCGCGCCCGCATCGGCGGGGTCAGCATCCCGAAGCGGGTGGTGGCGCCGATCAGGGTGAAGCGCTCGATCGGCATCGGGATCGTCTGGGCGTTGGGCCCCTCGGCGATCCGGACGTCGACCCGGAAATCCTCCATCGCCGGGTAGAGGTACTCCTCGAGCTGGGGCCGGAGCCGGTGGATCTCGTCGATGAACAGCATGTCGCCCGGCCCGAGGGCGGTGAGGAGGCCCACCAGGTCGCCGGGCTTCTCCAGCACCGGGCCCGAGGCGGTGCGGAGGTTCACCCCCATCTCCCGGGCGAGGAGCACCGCGAGGGTGGTCTTGCCCAGGCCCGGCGGCCCGAAGAAGAGGATGTGGTCGAGCGGCTCGCCCCGACCCCGCGCCGCGTCGAGCGCGATCCGGAGCGAGGCCTTCACCTGGGGTTGGCCGACGAACTCCTCCAACCGCGAGGGCCGGAGCGTGTTCTCGGCGGTCGTCTCCTCGGGGAGCGCGTCGGGGGTGGTGACTTCGAGACGGGCCATCGTGGGTCCTGCGATCGGGTGAGGCGCGAGCGGCGGGCGCCCCGCGCGACGCCGCTCGCGTCGCCCCGCACGCC
>DATLZT010000182.1:0-12305 GCA_035573835.1 Gemmatimonadales bacterium | reverse complement strand
CCGCCGCCTCGGCGGCGCGCGCCCGCTCCAGCCGCTCCCGGATCCGCCCCTCCTCGGCGTCCAGCTGGGCGGGATCGGCCAGGCTCGCCTCCAGCCCCTGGAGCTGGGTCCGGAGCACGGCGCGCCGCTCCTTGAGCCGGTCCTGCACGGTGCGGAGCCGTTCGTAGCCCAGGACCCGCGAGAGGAATTGGGCCCGCTCGGTCGGCGACATCGCGGCCATCACCGCCAGTTCCTTCTGGCCGGTGAAGTAGGTGTTGAAGAACTCGTCCCGGGTCATCCGGAGCAGCCGGGTGATGCGTTCGGTGACGGCGGTGAGGCTCTGCGCGATGGGCGTCGGCCCGCCGTCGAGGTAGAGCTGGGCGTTGGTGAGCGAGCGCACGACCCGGTACTGGTGCGGGCCGAGCGAGAACTCGAGCTCGACCTTCACCTCCGCGCGCGGATCGGCGCCGCGGCGGCGGATCGAGTCCCGCTGCCCCCGCGCCGCCGGCGTCCCGTAGATCGCGAAGGCGATCGCCTCGAGGAGCGTGGTCTTCCCCGCCCCGTTCGGCCCCACGATGCCGGTGAGTCCCGGCCCGAGCACCAGCTCGGTATCGGCGTGCTGCCGGAAGTTGACCAGCCTGAGCCGCGTGATCTGCATCAGGGCTCCGCGTCCTCCCGCTCGACCGCCTCGAGCAGCTCGGTGCCCAGCCGGACGAAGGCCTCCCGATCGACGTCGGCGGGAAGCAGCCGGCGGCCGAGGTACGAGGCGACGATCTCGCCCAGGGTCTGGCGGCGGGCCGGCGCCCCCATCCCCACGATCCGGTGCAGCTCGGGCCGCCGGAGGTCGAGGTGGAAGTGAAGGGCCTCCGACTTGTAGCGGCGGATGGCGGCGTGATCGAGCGAGCGCCCGATGTGCCGGGGGATGTTCCAGACGACCAGCCGCACCACTTGGTCCTCGATCCCCCCGGGCACGCCCCGGACCCGCTTCGCGATGAGCCCGTCGATCTCCTCCGCGGTCCGTCCCGCGGCGTCGATCGGCTCGAGATCGAGCACCCGGCGCGCGAGCGGCACGGGGTGGGGCTCGACCTCGCCCCGCGCCAGGTCCACCAGCAGCCAGCCCTTCCCGGGACGGCCGCGCTTCGCCTCCTCGCGGGCCTCGCCCCAGCAGTTGGGGCTCACGTAGTCGAGCGCCCCGGCGTACCAGACCCCGGGCGCCACCTCGCACTGGACGTGGTAGTGGCCCAGCGCCACGTAGCTCCAGCCGCCGCCGGCGAGCTCGTCGACCCGGAGCAGCGCGCCCCCGTACTCCACCCCGCTCCGGTCGGCCGGGAACACGCCCTCCACCTCGCCGTGGGTCACCAGGACCTGGTGTCGGGCCGGGCCCGCGGCCCGGAGGCTCGGCCGCTCCCCCGCGAAGAAGGCCGGGTGGGGCACGGCGAGGATGCCGAGGTCGAGGGCCGGATAGTCGAGCCGGCGGGCCGCCTCGGTGACCACGTCCACCCGAAGCGACTCGAAGAGGCGGAGGATCGAGCCGGTCTCGCTCGAGCGGGGGGTGTCGTGGTTGCCGGCGATGAGGACGATCGGCGCGTCGGGCAGCGCGGCACGGAGCCGGGAGAACTGCTCGAAGGCGAGGAGGATCGCGACGTTGGTGGGACGGACCGAATGGAAGACGTCGCCCGCCACCACCACCGCGTCGGGACGGGCGGCGATGACGCCGTCCACCGCCGCGCGGAAGGCCGCGGCCACGTCCACTTCCCGCTGGTTGAGGCCGCCGGGCGCCTGCTTGTGATACTGTCGGAAGCCGAGGTGGAGGTCGGCGAGGTGCGCGAGTCTCACAGCGTGAAAGGTAAGGGGAAACGAGGGGGAGGTAAGGGGCGCGGGACTGGTCCACCGGGGCTCCCGGCTCTAGTTTTTCCTCCCCCTGGGGACCTCATCCCTCGAGCGCCTGACGATGTCCGTCCAGCTCTTCCTCGCGGCCACGCTCGCCGCCCTGCCGCCCAACGCCCCCGGCCCCGGCGACTCCACCCCCGGACCCCGCTGGCGGTTCGGCGGCGAGCTCTCGTTCACCGACATGCGGGGCAACAAGGCCCTCTCGCTCCTCGTCACGGCCGTCGAGGCCCGACGAACCGGCGGTCGGCTCATCGATTTCGGCGGGCGGTGGGAGATCCGGTACGGGCGGAGCAACGGCGCCGCGGCGGTGGAGACCTACGCCGCCGCGCTCGACGGGCGCCTGCTGCCGCGGGGCGCCGTGTCGCCGTTCGTGACCGGCAGCGTGGTGCGGGATCCGGTGCGCAACCTCTCGGTGCGGGTGGCCGCGGCGCTGGGCGCCGGGGTCGACCTGGTCCGCCGGGGCGACGATCGGGTGACGCTGGGGTTGGGGATGCTCCAGGACTACGAAGCGCGGGCGCTCCCCGAGGGGAGCGCCGAGCCGGCGGAAGTGTCGCTCACCCGGTTCAACCTGCGGCTCGACGCGAGCGCCACCCTGCGCGACGGCGTGGTGGCCGAGCACCAGTCGCTCCTCGAGCCGGCGGCCGACGACTTGGGCGACTACCGCCTCAGCTCCAAGACCTCGGTCCGGGTGCTGCTGAGTCGCCGGCTCTCGCTCCAGACCACCTATACCTTCGATCGCGACGCCACGCCGCCGCCGGGGGTGGAGTTCGAGGACGATCGGACGCTGTCGGCGGGACTGAGAGTGGCGATCGACTAGGCGCCCGGCGCCCGGTGACGGCTGCCGGCGGATCCCATGGGGAGCGGCCCTCCGCGAGTCGGGGAGGGCCGTCGTTCAGGGGATTCCCGGCATCCGGGGCTCAGTCCTCGCCCCCGGCGGGGAACGGCGGCACGTGGGTGAGCCAGATCCCGGCCAACCGACTCTGCCCGTCCAGCTCCACGAGGAAGTGGTCGGCCACCTGGATCACCTCCGCCGGCTCCAGCGAGCCGATCCGGAGGTGGAACACGCTCTCGTCGGCGTTGGTGGCCGCCGCCAGCGCCGCGTCCACCTCCAGCGAGTCGACGCTCGCCTTCGGGGAGCGCTTCGCCACCACCACGCGGCCGGTCCGGGTCGGCCGGGGCGGCGCGAGCCCGGGCTGGGAGGCCACTTCGGGCCAGACCACCACGTCGAGCCCCCGGATCACCCCGTGCTCGACGTCGAGCACCGCGATGGCGCCGTCCTCCCCAGTCAGCTCGATCGACCCGTTCAGCCCGCCGGTCCTGGCGCCGACCTTGAACGAGCCGCTGAGGATGTCGGTCTCGGGGTCCCAGCGCCAGTTGAGCGACGGCGGCTTGCCGTCGTAGGGCTCCACCCGCGCTTCGACGCTCATCGGCGTGCCTCCGCTACGCGGCGCGGGCCGCGTCCAGCGCCTGGATGAACCGGAAGATCCGGTCGAGGGCTTCCCGCAGCTCGTCGTCGGACACGGCGTAGCTGAGGCGGACCCACCGGTCGTCGCCGAACGCGGCGCCCGGCACCAGCGCCACCCCCTCCCGCTGCATGAGCTGCTCGCAGAACCGGCTGCCGGTCACCGGCTCCCGGGCGGCGATGCCGTCGACCCGGAAGAAGAAGTAGAACGCGCCATGCGGCTCCACGAACTCCACGCCCGGGACCGACGCCCGGAACCGCTCGACCACATAGTCGCGGCGGCGGCGGAACGCCGCCACCATCCGCTGGACTTCCTGCTCCACCCGCTCGTCGGAGAAGGCCGTGGCCGCGGCCCACTGGGCGGGGTGGTTGGCGCCGGTGGTGGTGTGGGACTGCAGCGCGGCCATGGCCTTGACCAGGTGGGGCGGCGCCAGGGCGGCGCCGATCCGCCAGCCGGTCATCGCGTAGGCCTTGCTCGCGCCGTAGATCACCACGGTGCGCTCGAGGAGATCGTCAGGCAGGTCGAGGAAGGACGGCGCCTGCCCGGCGCCGTAGCTGATCACCCGGTAGATCTCGTCCGCGATGACCCAGATGTTGTTCGCCTTGGCCCACTGCGCGATGGCGCGCAGCTCGGCCAGGGTGTACACCGAGCCGGTCGGGTTGCAGGGCGAGCAGAGGATGAGGCCGCGGGTGGTCCGGGAGGTATGGCGGTCGAGATCGCGCGGACTCACCTTGAGCCCCCACTCCGGGTCGCCCGGCACCAGCACCGGCTCGGCCCGGCAGAGATGCACGATCTGCGGGTACGAGACCCACGCGGGCGCCGGGATGAGCACCCGGTCCTTGGGCCCGAAGAGCGCGAAGCAGGCGTTGAAGATCGACTGCTTGGACCCCGAGCTCACGACGATGTGCTCCGGGTCGACCGGCCGACCGCCCGACATCCGGGAGAGCCGCTGGGCGATCGCCGTCCGGAGCTCGGGGATCCCCACGTTCGGTGGATAGCGGGTCTTGCCCCGCTCGATGGCCGCGATCCCCGCCTCCGCCACCGGGACCGGGGTGTCGAAGTCGGGCTCGCCCACGCCGAGGTCGAGCACGTCCTCGCCGGCGGCCTTCCGCCGGCGAGCCTCGCTGCTGATGGCGACGGTCTCGGAGGCCTTGAGGTGGACGACGTTCTCGGAGAGGGGATCGGGCATCGCCGGGTGCGGTTCGGGGTACAGGGAGTGGATACGCTTGCCGACTCGTGGGGAAAGGTTCGTCGAGTGCGCGGTGAAGTCAACTCTCGGGCCACCGCCTCCACTTGGCGCGGGTGGGGGGCCGTGATACCTTCGTTGCCGCCGACGGGTTGCCGTCCGGCGGCTCCCCCGCGGCGGGGCGCCCCGGTTGCGGCGGCGGCGGTCCGCTCGGTCCGAAGACCGGCTCTCAACAACCGAGGCGAACGTGTGGGGGTTTGAGGATCTGCACCTGACCGCGCCGCTGGGCGCGGCCCTCGAGGCGATCGGCTGGACGCCCGACGACGCGGTGGCACGGGAAGTCGTCCCGACCGCCGCGCGGGGCCACAACCTCGTCGTGGCCGCCCCCCCGGCGGCCCTCTACGCGGCGCCGGCCGTGGCAGGGATGTGCGCCTCGCTCACGGCCGCCGACCGGCCGGCGGGTTTGGTCGGCACCGTCCTCTGCCCCACCGGCACGCTCGAGGAATGGGCCGCGGTGGTGGAGCCGCTGGCCGCGGCGGCCGGTCTCCGAGTGCACGCGGCGCGCGGGCTCGCCCGTGCCACCCGCCTCCTCCGCGCCAGCCCGCCCGACCTCCTGATCGCCACTCCCGAAACCGCCCTGACGCTGTCGAACCGGGCGGCGTTCAAGGCCGAGGGACTCCGGAGCCTGCTCCTCGCCTGGCCCGAGCGTCTGGAGAGCGAGGAGCCGCTGGCCCCCATCATGGGCGATCTCCCCAAGGACGCCCAGCGGATCATTCATACCGCCGAATCCCGGCGGGCGGCGGCGCTGGTCGAGCGGTACGCGCGGAAGGCGCTCACCCTGGGCGCCCCGGCCGACGACCAGGCGGAGCCCCCCAAGGCGGGCCCGGTGCGGGCCGCCATCGTCGCCTGGGAGCGGCGGGAGCGGGCCCTGCCCGACCTCCTGGAAGTGCTGGACCCGGCGAGCTGCGTGGTCTGGACCAGGAACCCGGCCAACCTCCCGCGCCTCCAGCGGCTCTTCCCGGCGAGCGAGGCGGTGCGCCCGGTGACCGGCGAGCCGCCCGCGGCCGACCTCGTGGTGGCGTTCGATCTCCCGACCCGGGACGAGCTCCAGCGCTTCCTCGGGCTGGGGCAGGTCGTGCTGCTGGTGCCGCCCCATGCCATGGCGTGGGTCCAGTCGGTGGCCGCCGTGCGCCCGGTGCGGTTACCGGGGGCCGTCGAGGCCGCAGCCTCCGTCGCGGCGGCTCGGCGTGCCGCGATCGCGAAGGCGATCGACTCGCGATCGCTCGAGCGGGGGCTGCTGGCGCTGGCCCCGCTCTTCGAGCGGCACGATCCGGCCGCGGTGGCGGCCGCCCTCTACGAGCTCTGGACCGAGAGCGCGGCGGCCCCGGCCCCGGCCGTCGCGCCGGACGTGCCGGCCACGGCGAAGGTCTGGGTCGGGGTGGGACGGAAGGACGGGGCTACCCCGGACGACCTGGTCGCCGTGCTCACCAAGGAGATCCGGGTCGAACGCACGAAGATCGGCAAGGTGGACGTGCGGGAGATGTACTCGCTCGTCGAGCTGCCGGCGCAGGAGGTGGAACGGGTGGCGGGCGAGCTGAACGGGACGATGATCCGGCGGCGCCGGGTGACGGCGCGGGTGGACCGGGGGCTCAAGCCGAGGCCGGCGCAGCGCTAGGATCGCCGCCGGTTCACCAGCTCCTTCAGCGGACGCCCCGGACGGAAGGCGGGCACCACCGAGGCCTTGATGTGCATCGTCTTCCCGGTACGCGGATTGACCGTCTGCCGGGCGGCGCGACGCCGCAGTTCGAAGCTCCCGAACCCGCTGATCTGCACCTTGCCGCCGCGGCGGAGCTCGACGCCGATGATGCCCTCGAGCCCGAAGATGTTCTCGACGATCTGGGCGGCGCCCGTCTTGGACAGTCCGAGCCGTTTCGCGACGGCGTCGATCAGCCCGCGCTTGGTCACGGATGGCTCCTCGTGGAACGGGGAGTGGGATCGGTTGGTGGGGATCGCGGCGGCGGAATATGGATCGCGCCGGCGGGCCCCGCAAGGGACCGCGGCGGCGCGCGGCGGCGTTGCTTGACCGCCCCGCCCGGGCGCGATATCGTGCCCTCCCCCTCGCGCGGAGCGGCACGATGTACCACGGGGCGCGTCCCGGCTGGATCGAGGTGATCAGCGGCGTGATGTTCAGCGGCAAGAGCGAGGAGCTGATCCGCCGGGTGCGCCGGGCCATCATCGCGCGGCGCAAGGTGCAGGTGTTCAAGTCCCACCTCGACGCCCGCTACGCCGGGCTCTACAGCGTGACGAGCCACGACGGCCGCGCGCTCGACGCCACCCCGGTCGACTCCTCCGCCGAGATCTTCCGCCGGGTGCAGCCCGGGACCGAGATCGTCGCCATCGACGAGGCGCAGTTCCTCGACGAGGGCATCGTCGGCGTGGCCACCGCGCTCGCCGGGCGCGGCGTGCGGGTGATCCTGGCGGGCACCGACACCGATTTCCGCGGCGAGCCGTTCGGGCCCATGGGGCCGCTCATGGCGGTGGCCGAGTCGGTGGACAAGCTCCAGGCGATCTGCGTGGTGTGCGGCGACCTCGCCTGCCGCAACCAGCGCCTCATCGACGGCCGGCCGGCCCGCTACGACTCGCCCACGATCATGGTCGGGGGCCGGGAGACGTACGAGGCGCGCTGCCGTCACTGCCACCGGGTCCCGCGGGTGGACGAGGACCAGGTGCCGCTCCTCTAGGCGGCGGACCGGGCCGTGCTCCACGTCGCCCTCACCGGCAACGTCGCCGCCGGCAAGTCGACGGTCGCGGAGCACTTCCGCGCCTGGGGCGCGACGCTGATCGACGCCGATCGGTTGGTCCGCGAGGTGCAGCGGCCCGGTTCCCCGGTACTCGCGGCGATCGCGGACCGGTTCGGGCGCGACCTCCTCCTCGCCGACGGCTCGCTGGACCGCGCCGGGCTTCGCCGCCGGGTGATGGGCGAGGCCACCGCCCTGGCGGCGCTCAACGCCATCGTGCACCCGGCGGTGCAACGCCGCCGGGCCGAGCTCCACGCCGAGGCCGTCGCCCGAGGGGACCTCGTCGTGGTGGACGACATCCCCCTCCTCTTCGAGGCGCTCGACCCGGCGGCGTTCGACGTCGTCGTGCTGGTGGACGCGCCGGCGGCGCTCCGGCGGAGGCGGTTGATCGAGCTGCGCGGCCTCCCGGCGGAGGAGGCGGACCGGCTGATCGGGTCCCAGCTCCCGGCGGAGGGGAAGCGGGCCCGGAGCCACTACGTCATCGACAACGCGGGCGACCTGGCCGAGCTGGAGCGCCGGACCCACGCCGTCTGGCGCGAGCTCCGCGCCCGCGCCGCCGCCCGGGCCCGGGAACCGGGTCTCGAGCGACTCCTCGCCGTTTTCGCCCACCCCGACGACGAGTCCTTCGGCCCGGGCGGCACCCTGGCCCGGTACGCCGACGCGGGGGTGGACGTCCACCTCCTCTGCGCCACGAGCGGCGAGCGTGCGAGCCGCCGGGCCGGGCTTGCCGCCCCCCGGGCGCTGGCCCGCCGCCGGGAGCGGGAGCTGCTCCGCGCGGCCGAGGTCCTGGGGCTCCGCGGGGTACGGCTGCTTCGCCGAGGCGATGGAACCTTGCGGGCGGACGACCCGGAGGGCCCGGCGGCCGTGGCCCGGGTCCTGGGCGAGATCCGTCCCCAGGCGGTGATCGCCTTCGGCGCCGGCGGGATCACCGCCCACCCCGATCACGTCGCGGTGGGCGCCTGGGCCCGGGCGGCGTGCGCCCGAGTCGGTACCCCGACCCTCTACTACGAGGTGGAGCGGGGCTCGCTGGAACAGCGGAGCCATCCCCGGATCGCCGGGATCCCCGCCGAGGGTCTGCCGGTACGGATCGACGTGCGGCCCTGGGTCGACGTGAAGGTCGCCGCGATCCGGGCCCACGCCTCCCAGCGGCATGTCCTCGACCTCGACGATCCCAGGACCAGGGCGGCGCTGGGCGAGGAGCGGTTCGCGGTGGAGGGGGATGCGGCACCCCGCCGCACGCTCCTCGCGGCGCCCCGCACCCAACCTTGACCTGGCCCCCCGGCCCGTCTATCCTCCCCCCGCACCGCATACAAAGGATTTCCGCGTGTCGAACGTGCCTGACGATCTGCTCTACACCGAGGAGCACGAGTACGTCCGTCGGAGCGAGGATTCCTCCATCGTGGTGGTTGGGATCACCGACTACGCCCAGGGCGAGCTCGGCGACGTCGTCTTCGTCGACCTCCCCAAGGTGGGGGCGAGCTTCGACCGGAGGCAGGTCTTCGGCACGATCGAGGCGGTCAAGGCGGTGTCCGAGCTTTACTGCCCGGTGGCGGGCGAGGTGGTCGAGGTCAATCCGGCCCTCGACGGCGATCCGGGCGTCGTGAATCGCGATCCGTACGGCGCCGGCTGGATGATCAAGCTCCGCATTCGCGGTCCGCTCGATTCGGCCGGACTGCTCGGACCCGCCGAGTATCGGAAGCACATCGGCGAGTGACCATGCCGGCGGACCGGGCGGAGGGCACGGCGAGGGCGAGGCGGTCTTCCCCTCCCCGCCGCGCCCTCCGCCTTCGTCGTCTCCGCCCCAACTGTCGAGGTCGTGCCCCGTGATCACCACCGCACCTGCCGAACCCACGCTGCAGGGTCCGTCGCGCGGCGGGCAGCCGCCGGCCGGCGGCCCGGTCCGCACCACACCGCTCCACCCCGACCACTTCTTCTGGCGCCACGTCGGACCCCGCCCCGAGGACATCAAGGCGATGCTCGCCGAGCTGGGCTACGGCTCGCTGGACGAGTTCATCGACGCGGTGGTCCCGGCCGACATCCGCCTGGGCCGGCCCCTGGCGCTGCCGCCGGGGCGGAGCGAGCGGGAGGTGCTCCAGGCGCTCCGGGGGATCGCCGGGCAGAACCAGGTGTTCCGTTCCTACATCGGCATGGGATACCATGGGTGCTTCACCCCCCAGGTGATCCAGCGGAACATCCTGGAGAACCCCGGCTGGTACACCGCCTATACGCCGTACCAGGCGGAGATCGCGCAGGGGCGGCTGGAGGCGCTGCTCAACTTCCAGACGATGGTCGCCGACCTGACCGGACTGGACGTGGCGAATGCCTCGCTGCTCGACGAGGCGACGGCGGCGGCGGAGGCGATGTCGCTCACGCTGGCGGTGGCGGGCCAGGTGGAGCGGCCGGTCTACCTGGTCGACCAGCGGTGCCACCCCCAGACGATCGCGGTGCTGCGGACCCGGGCCGAGGCCCGGGGGGTCGAGGTCCAGGTGGGCGATCCGCTGGCGTTCCAGTTCCGGCCCGGCGTGATCGGGGCGTTGGTGCAGTATCCGGCCACCGATGGCGCGGTGCGCGACTTCCGGGGCGTCTGCGAGCGGGCCCACGCGGCCGGGGCGCTGGTCACCGCCGCCACCGACCTCCTCGCGCTCGTGCTGCTCACCCCGCCGGGCGAGTGGGGCGCCGACATCGCCGTCGGCAACAGCCAGCGCTTCGGCGTGCCGATGGGCTACGGCGGGCCCCACGCCGCGTTCTTCGCCACCCGGGACAGGTACAAGCGGCACATGCCGGGCCGGATCATCGGCGTCTCCCGCGACACCACGGGGCGGCCGGCGCTGCGGATGGCCCTCCAGACCCGGGAGCAGCACATCCGGCGCGACAAGGCGACCAGCAACGTCTGCACCTCGCAGGTGCTCCTGGCGGTGATCGCCAGCATGTACGCCGTCTACCACGGCCCCGAGGGGCTCAGGCGGATCGCCGACCGGGTGCACAACAACGCGGTGCTCCTGGCCAACGCGCTCCGGCGGCTCCGCTACCGGATCGTGCACGAGCACTTCTTCGACACGCTCTGCGTCGAGGTCGAGCCCTGGGCGCTGCCCCGGATCCTCGACGCGGCGCGGCACCGCCGGATCAACCTCCGGCCGCTGCCGCCCAACCGGATCTGCGTGGCGCTCGACGAGACGGTCACACTGGGCGACCTGGCCGACCTGATCACGATTTTCTCGCTCAACGAGGCGCTTCCCTTCATGCTCGACGACCTGGGCGTGAAGCAGGAGCGCGCGATCCCGGAGCCGCTCCGGCGGACCAGCCCGTTCCTCACCCATCCGGTCTTCCATCGCTACCGGTCGGAGACCGAGATGCTGCGCTACATCCACCGGCTCCAGGCCCGGGACCTCTCGCTGACCTCGGCGATGATCCCGCTCGGCTCGTGCACCATGAAGCTCAACGCCACGACCGAGATGATGCCGGTGAGCTGGCGGGAGTTCAACCGGCTGCATCCCTTCGCGCCGCTCTCGCAGGCCCAGGGCTACCAGCTCCTCTTCAGCCAGCTCGAGGACCAGCTGGCCGAGATCACCGGGTTCGCCAAGGTCTCGCTCCAACCGAACGCCGGGTCGCAGGGCGAGCTCGCCGGACTGATGGTGATCCGGGCCTACCACCGGGCCCGGGGCGAGGGGCACCGCACGGTCTGCCTCATCCCGATGTCGGCCCACGGGACCAACCCGGCGAGCGCCGTGATGGCCGGGATGCAGGTGGTGCCGGTGAAGAGCGATGCCCGCGGCAACATCGACGTCGCGGATCTCCGCGCCAAGGCGGCCGAGCACCGCGACCGCCTCGCCGCGCTGATGGTGACGTATCCCTCGACCCACGGCGTGTTCGAGGCGTCGATCAAGGAGATCTGCCGGATCGTCCACGAGCACGGGGGGCAGGTCTACATGGACGGCGCCAACATGAACGCGCAGGTCGGCCTCTGCCGCCCGGGCGACATCGGCGCCGACGTCTGCCACCTCAACCTGCACAAGACCTTCTGCATCCCCCACGGCGGCGGCGGGCCGGGGATGGGCCCGATCGGGGTGGCGGCCCACCTGGCTCCCTTCCTGCCGAGCCATCCGGTGGTCGACCTGGGCCACCGCCAGAGCTGCGGCACGATCTCGGCCGCGCCCTGGGGGAGCGCGGCGATCCTCCCGATCTCCTGGGCGTACATCGCGCTCATGGGCTACGACGGGCTGGCGGAGGCCACCAAGGTGGCGATCCTCAACGCCAACTACGTCGCGAAGAAGCTCCAGGGCCACTACGAGGTGCTCTACAGCGGCCCCAACGGCTTCGTGGCGCACGAGTGCATCATCGACACCCGGCCGTTCAAGCAGACGGCGGGGGTCGACGTCGAGGACATCGCCAAGCGGATCATCGACTACGGGTTCCATCCCCCGACGGTCTCGTTCCCGGTGGCGGGTACCTTGATGATCGAACCGACCGAGAGCGAGTCGAAGGAGGAGCTCGACCGGTTCATCGAGGCGATGATCCGGATCCGGGAGGAGATCCGCGAGATCGAGGAGGGCCGGGCCCCGCGCGACAACAACCTCCTCACCAACGCGCCCCACACCCTGGCCGAGGTGATCGGGGACCGCTGGGACCGCCCCTACGCCCGGGAGCGGGCCGCCTTCCCCAGCGCCGCGGTGCGCGAGCACAAGGTCTGGCCCACGGTGAGCCGGATCGACAGCGCCTACGGCGACCGGAACCTGGTCTGCGTCTGTCCGCCGATGGAGGAATACGCGGAGCGCTAGGGTGAACGACGCGCCGGAGGCGGCGGGGCGCGCGGCGGCCGCCCCGCGGTCGCTCGCCTGGAGCGTGCTGCTCGAGCCCGCGCCCCTGCCGGGGTGGCGGAACATGGCGGTGGACCAGGCCCTCCTCGATCTCGCCGATCGGGAGGGCCGCGCGTTTCTCCGGCTCTATCGTTGGGAGCCGTCCTGCGTCTCGTTCGGCCGGCACGAGCCGGTC
>DATLZT010000181.1:0-5444 GCA_035573835.1 Gemmatimonadales bacterium | reverse complement strand
TCACGCCCGAGAACGGCCAGAAGGACTGCTTCGTGCATCACTCGGCGATCAAGGGTCAGGGCTTCAAGACCCTCGCCGAGGGCGAGCGGGTCGAGTTCGACATCGTCCAGGGCACCAAGGGCCCGGCGGCGGAGAACGTCGCCAAGCTCGGCGGCTGAGCCCCGGCCGCCCGTCGTCGTGCGACGGCGGGCCGCGACATAGCCTTCGGGCCCCAGGGCGCAGCGCAGCCTGGGTGATCAATCCTGCGATGACTCGCGACCCGGCGGGTGCTTCGGCGCTCGACCGGGCGTCGTGTTTCGTGGCCCCCTCGTCCGGACGAGTCAGGCCACCCCCGCGAGCAGCGCCGCGGGGAGCCGCAGGCGGCATCCCGCTCCGGATCACCGCGGGTCCCGGCTCGCTGGAGAGCCGGGAGCTTGATCGGCGAGACCTCGATCGGCCGGACGGGGAGTAGCAGCGTGAGTCGTCGAACGGGGCGGCGCGGTCGAACGGGCCGAAGAAGGCGATGCCGGGCCCGCGGCGGCGGCGCGGGTCGCGAGCCGGAGCCCTGTCAGGTCGCGGAATCCCTCGCCGCCACCAATCCGCGCAGGCCGATCCACGCCCGCTCGAGCCGGGCGGTGGGACCGAAGGTCCCGTCGGGCCGCTGCCGCGCCACCAGCGCCGCCGCGGCCCGCGCCACCAGCAGCCTCGCCGAGCGACCCTCCACCACGAGCAGGGCGTCCAAGGCGTGGAAGAGATCGGCGTTGGGCCAGGTCCCGTCCTCCGACTGGTGCGCCGCCGCCAGCTCGACGACCTGGTCCACCGCCGCCGGGTGCTGCCCGCCGCTCGCCAGGGCGCCGAGCATCGAGAAGACCGTGTCGGGCGAGAAGTACCCCTCCCAGCTCGTCACCCGCGCCAGGATGTCGGCCAGCGACTGGAGGTGACGCCGTACCGCCGGGAGGCCGAGCTGCCCCGCGCGGGTCACGGCCCGGAGCGCGAGGCAGCTCACCGCGAGTCGCGCGGCCCCCTCGGCGCGGAAGGCCTTGCCGTCGGGGATCGTGATCGGCGCGACGCTGTGATCGGGCGGGGCGGCGGAGAAGAACCCGCCGATGAAGTGCTCGCAGACGCCTTCGCGGTGCCGGGGCGGGGCGCAGCCTTCGCCATAGGCGCCCGGCTGGCCCTGCCGCCGGAGGACCCAGTGGAGCACCCGGGCGAGGGTCGGGTTGCCGTAGGCTCCTTCCCGACCGGCGCCGAGGTCCATCAGCTCCATGGCCCGCCAGGCAGTGGGCATCAGGCCGCCGCTCACGCTGCCGTCGGGCCGGAGCTCGCCGCGCCAACGGTCGACCAGCCAGCGCCGGAGCTGGTCGTCGGTCGGCGCCGGTCGCTCAAGTAGCTCGCGGGCCAGGAGCCCCTGCCGGGTCGGTTGGTCGGCGAAATACGTCGCGATGCGCTCGATCGCCTGGTCGACCGCCGACCTCGCCCCTAGTCCAGTCTCCACGCGAGTAACCCTCCCGCCACGAGCACGCGCCCCACCCCAGCAGCGATTAATACCCAGCGCCGCATCCCCCCGTCCGTCGCCCGATGGCCGAAGCGGAACCGCGACGGGACCTCGATCAGGAGCCCCAACAACGCGAAGAGCAATCCCCAACCGCCGTGGCCGAGGCTCCCGAACCAGAGCCCGGCCACGAGGGTGAGGAGCGCCGCCTCGGCGAGCGGCAGGCGGCCGTGCGCCCGGAACCAGGCCCCGACCCCGCGCTGCCGTTCCTTCACGCCGGCCCGCGGCGCGAGCCGACGGCCGAGCTCCTCCCACACGAGGAACCAGGCGCCGACGAGCGCCCACGCCAGGAGCAGCCGGGAGAGCGGCATGGGGGATGGTCCTACCAGTGTTGCCGGATCGAGTCGGCGTCGAGCAGCCGTCCCCGAAGCATCACCCGCTCGACCCGCCGGGTGTTGCGGATGTCGACCAGCGGATCGGCGTCGAGCACCACCAGGTCCGCCGCCGCCCCGGGGCGTACCCGCCCGAGCGAGTCGGCGCCGAGCAGCTCGGCGGCGTTCCGGGTGGCCGCGAGCAGCGCGTCCCCCGGGGTGAGCCCGGCGTTCACCAAGAGCTCGAGCTCGCGATGGAGGCTCGGCCCCGGCGGCAGGAGCTGGTTCGAGGCGTCGCTCCCCGCCACGATCGTGCCGCCGGCCGCCCGGAACTCCCGGACGAAGAGATCCTGTTGGGCCCGCGCGGCACGGAACGCGGCGAAGTCGCCGGCGGTCCAGCCGGCCCGCCGGATGAGGTCGGGGAGGTTCCACCGGACGATCTCGGAATCGGGCATCACCGCGATGTCGGGGTGGGCCAGGGCGTCGGGGGCATCGGCCCGGCTCAGGTTCTCGTGCACCACCAGGGTGGGGACGAGGATCGTCCGTCGCTCGGCGAGTGCGCGGGCCACCCGGGCGAGCCCCGCCGAATCGAGCCGGGCCCAGCTCCGCTCGGACGCGTTCCACCCGGCGAAGAACCCCTGGCGGTGGGCGGCGTAGAGCGGGGCCGGATCGGCCAGCGCCGCCTCGGGGATGCCGCTCAGGTGCTCGATGGCGCGGACGCCCAGCCGCGCCGCGGTGACCGCGTCGGTGAGGCCCAGGTGCGCCGTCACCGGGAGCTGGAGCGTGGTGGCCTCGTCCAGGATGGCGCGGAGGAGGTCGGGGGTGATGCGGGTGTAGGTCTTCACGAAGTCGACGTCGGCGATGGCGCGCTGGTCCACCGCCTTCCGCGCCTCGCCTTCCCCGCCCACGGCCGCCGCGTCGGGGTAGGTGGCGGGGGCGCCGTCGATCATCGCGCCGGCCACGAAGAGCCGCGGCCCGACCACGGCGTTCAGGTTCACCTCGTTCCGGAGCGCCAGGATCGAGTCCTGGTGGCCGTGCACGTCGCGGAGGGTGGTGATCCCCGCGGCCAGGTAGCGGGGCAGGGCCCACCGGGTGGCGTGGGCGTGGGCGTCGATCAGCCCCGGGATGATCCAGCGGCCGGTGAGGTCGATCCGCTCCGCGCTCTTCGGGATCTCGACCCTGCCCCGGGGGGCGATGGTGTCGATCCGGCCGGCCCGCACGATGATCACGACGTCGCGGAGCGGCGCGCCGCCCGAGCCGTCCACCACGGTGGCGCCCACCAGCGCCAGCCGGTCCGTCTCCCGGGGCCCGCACCCGGCCACGAGGCCGGCGGCGAGCGCCAGCGCGCCGAGGGCGGCGAGGCTAGTCGCTCGACGAGTGGTCATGGATGATCTTCCACCCCTCTCCCCGACGCTCCATGATCAGGGTGAACGGTCCGCTGGCGGTGACGCTGTCGCCGCGGTGGAGCACCCAGCGCGCGGTCACCAGCGCCAGGCGCGGCGCGAGCGGCCGCGCCGCCAGCGCCTCGAACCGCAGGCTGTCCCGGGCGGCCCCGTCGGCGAAGTACCGCGCGTAGTGGTTCCGGATGGCCTCGACCCCCCGTACGACCCGGCCCCGCGCCACGTAGCTGGTGGCGCTGTCGGTGGCGTAGTCGACCATGAAGCCGTCGAGCTCGCCCCGGTTCCAGGCCGCCGCGGAGCGGGCGAGCTGGGCGGCGATGTGGGCGGTGAGCGAGTCGGCGTCGGGGAGCGGCGCCGCCGCCTCCCGGGGAGATGGCCGGCAGGCGGCCACGAGCAGCGCCAACGCGAGCGCGCGAGAGACCATGGGGATCGACCTGTCGGGGAACGGAACGCGAGGGGACGCCGGAAAGGTGGCGGCTGGGGGAGGGGAGTGCAAGGGCCGGAACGGGGGCGCCGCGCGGCCCCCGCTATCTTGAGAGGACGATGCCTACTGCCACCACGACTGGCCGCGCCCGGAGCCGTTCCCGGCGCTCGACCCGCGAGCCCCTGATCCTCCTCAGCAATCGGGAGCCGTTCGAGCACAACCGGGGCGGGGACGGGGAGCTCTCCATCACCCGCCCCGCCGGCGGGCTCACCTCCGCGCTCCAGCCGCTCATGGCGTCCCGGGGCGGGACCTGGGTGGCCTGGGGGAGCGGCTCGGCCGACTTCGACGTCACCGACGACGGGGACACGGTCCGGGTCCCGCCGGAGCGCCCCCGCTACCGGCTCCGCCGCATCCGGCTCACGCCCGAGGAGGTGCAGGCCTACTACGTCGAGAGCGCCAACCGCGCCCTCTGGCCGCTCTGCCACCTCCAGCTGAATCACTTCGCGTTCGACTACCGGGCCTGGCAGGTGTACCGCCAGGTGAACCACCGCTTCGCCCGGGCGGCGCTGGAGGAGGCGCGGGACGGGCACGCCACCGTCTGGGTGCATGACTACCACCTGTCCTACGTGGCGGGGGCGATCCGCCGCCTCCGCGGCGGCGGCATCCCGTTCGTGCACCAGTTCTGGCACATCCCCTGGCCGCCGGCCGACATCCTGCGCGCGCTGCCGGTGGCGCGCCGGGTGCTGCGGGGCCTCCTGGGCAACGACCTGCTCGAGTTCCAGACCGGGCGCTACGTGCTCAATTTCCTCACCTCGGTGGCGGACCTCCTGCCCGGGGCCCGGGTCGATCTCGAGCGGAGCACGGTGCGCTACGACGGCCGGGTCACGGTCGTCCGGGCCTATCCGATCTCGATCGACGTGGCCGCCTGGGAGCGGCGGGCCGCGCAGCGCGGGGTGGTCGAGGCCGCCCAGCGGCTCCGCCGGCGCCACGCCCCGGGGGGCGCCGAGCTGGTGCTGGGGGTCGACCGGATCGACTACAGCAAGGGCATCCCCCAGCGTCTCGAGGCGTTCGCCCGGCTGCTGCAGGAGTCGCCCGCCTGGCGGGGCAAGGTGACGTTCCTCCAGATCGCGACGCCCTCGCGGAGCGAGATCCCGGCCTACCAGGAGCTGGAGCGGGAGGTGATCGAGACGGCGGCCACCATCAACGCCCGCTACGGGACGCCGGAGTGGGTGCCGGTGGTGCTGCTCCGGGAGAACGCCGATGCCGACACGCTGGCGGCCTGCTACCGCGCCGCCGACGTGTGCATCGTCTCCTCGCTGCAGGACGGCATGAACCTGGTGGCCAAGGAGTTCATCGCCTGCCAGCGCGGGGGGCGCGGCGTGCTGGTGTTGAGCCGGTTCGCCGGCGCCGCCGAGGAGATGGACGGCGCGCTCCTCATCAATCCCTACGACGTGGGTGCCTCCGCCCGGGCGCTGGAGACGGCGCTGGGCATGGGCGAACGGGAGCGGAAGCTCCGGCTCCAGGCCATGCGTCGGCAGCTCAAGGCGAACACCATCCGCGACTGGATGCGGGCCATCTTCGACGACGTGGACCGCCTGCGGCGGAAATCTCGTTAGGGTGGGGTCCGCTCGCGCGCGCTCGACCAGCCTCCCGCTCGCGCGGAGCATCGAGGGGCTCCGGGCCCTCCGGATCCTCGCCGCCGCCCCGCGCCCGGTGGTCTTCCTCGACGTCGACGGCACCCTGGCCCCGATCGTCGATCGGCCCGCGGCGGCGCGGGT
>DATLZT010000180.1:0-7920 GCA_035573835.1 Gemmatimonadales bacterium | reverse complement strand
GCCGCGAGCCACGCCTCCAGCGCGGACGCTTCCGGCCCGGCGGCCCCCTGGGTCGGCGCCGTCATGCGCCCCGCCGCTCGCCGTTCGCGAGCCATGCGGCGACGAGCTCCGGCGTCGCCGCGCGGGCCTCGCCCAGGCGCTCGGGATTCCCCGCCCCCGCCGAGGCGAATTGCGGCCGGCCGCCGCCCTTGCCGCCGCTCACCGCGGCGATCCGGTTGACCAGGTCTCCGGCCTTCTTCCCGGCCCGCACCAGGTCGTCGGTCACCGCGACGTGCACCGCGCCGCGGCCCGAGGTGCCGAAGAGCACCAGCACCGCCCGGCTCCGCCCCTCGCGGAAGCGGTCGGCCATGGCGCCGATCTCCTCCCGGCTGTCGCTGGTGGTCTCGCCGATCGTCACCGAGACGCCGTTGATCTCGGTGACCGTCCCCTGCGGCGCCGCGCCCCCGGCGCGCATCGCCTCGGCGAGCCGCGCCTCGAGCCGCGCCCGCTCCTCCAGCAGCTGCTCGATCTTCTTCAGGAGGTGCTCCGGCTGGGCCCGCACCGCCTCCGCCGCGGCGCGGAGCCGCTCCTCGAGCTGCCGCAGTTGGGCCAGCGCCGCGAAACCGGTCGTCGCCTCGATCCGGCGGACCCCCGCCGCCACCCCGCCCTGCCCCACGAACCGGAAGGGGCCGACCTGCCCCGTGGTGCGCACGTGGGTCCCGCCGCAGAGCTCGATCGACGGCCCCATCCGCACCACCCGCACGACGTCGCCGTACTTGTCGGCGAAGAACGCCATCGCGCCGAGCGCCAGCGCGTCGGCGTAGCGCATCTCGCGCGTCTCCACCGGCTCGTTGGCGAGGATCAGCTCGTTGACCTCCCACTCGATCGCCCGCAGGACGTCGGGCTCGATCGGCCCGTGGTGGGAGAAGTCGAACCGGAGCCGTCCCGGCTCGACCAGCGAGCCCTGCTGGCGGACGTGGGTCCCGAGATGGCGCCGGAGGACGTAATGCACCAGGTGGGTGGCGCTGTGGTTCCGCTCGATGTCGCGTCGGCGGGGCGCGTCCACCGCCGCCCGGATCGGCGTGGGTTCGAACTCGACCCCGAACGCGCCCCCCACCACCGTGCCGCGCTCCGACTTCCGGACGGTGGTGACGTCCAGCGCGTAGCCCTCGCCGTACAGCCGCCCCGTGTCGCTCACCTGGCCGCCCGACTCGGCGTAGAACGGGTTCTCCCGCAGCAGCACCTCGACCCGCCCGCCCTCCTGGCGGAACGCGAGCACGTCGGTCTCGGCCTCGGTCGTCTCGTACCCCACGAAGCGCTGGCTCCCCCGGCGTACCTCGCGCCACTCGCCGTCGTGCTTCACGAGCACAGCCGAGGCACCCACCGTCAGCTTGCGCGCTTCGCGGGAGCGCTCCCGCTGCTCCTCCAGCGCCCGCTCGAACCCGTCCAGATCCACCCGGACGCCCCGCTCCTGGGCGATGAGCTGGGTGAGATCGATGGGGAACCCGAAGGTGTCGTAGAGCCGGAACGCCTCCTCGCCCGGGATGACCGCGACCCCGGCCGCGAAGAGCTCCTCCAGCCGCGCGAGCCCGCCCTCGATCGTGGCGAGGAACCGCTCCTCCTCGGTGCGGGTCCAGCGCTCGATCTCCGCCGCCTTGGCCGCGAGCTCGGGATAGACGCCGCCCATCTCCCGCACCACCACCTGGGTGAGCGGCGCCAGCGTCGGCTCCCGCCGCCCGAGCAGCCAGGCGTGCCGCACCGCGCGGCGCAGGATCCGGCGGAGCACGTACCCCCGCCCCTCGTTGCTCGGATAGACCCCGTCGGCCAACAGGAAGCTCACCGCCCGCGCGTGGTCAGCCAGCACCCGGTAGGAGGCGCGGTCCCCGGCGTCGCGCCGGTATTCCCGCCCCACCAGCTCGCCCACCCGCGCGAGCAGAGGGGCGAAGAGATCGGTGTGGAAGTTGTCGTCCTCGCCCTGGAGCACCGCCGCGATCCGCTCCAGCCCCGCCCCGGTGTCCACCGACGGCTTGGGCAGGGGCTGGAGGGTGCCGTCGGGCGAGCGCTCGAACTGCATGAAGACCAGGTTCCAGATCTCGAGGAACCGGCCCGCCTCCGCCAGGGCCTCGAACTCCGCCTGGGGGATCTCGCCGGCGCGCGCGCCGGGGGTCCATTCCAGGTCGACGTAGATCTCGGTGCAGGGACCGCATGGGCCGGTGTCGCCCATCTGCCAGAAGTTGTCCTTGTCGCCGAGGCCGTAGATCCGATGCTCGGGGAGCCCGGCGATCTCCCGCCAGAGCCGGCGCGCCTCGTCGTCGGTATGGTGCACCGTGACGCGCAGCCGCTCCGGGTCGATGCCGAGGTACTTGGGATCGGTGACGAACTCCCAGGCGAAGGCAATCGCGTCGCGCTTGAAGTAGTCGCCGAAGGAGAAGTTCCCCAGCATCTCGAAGAAGGTGTGATGCCGGGCGGTGTGGCCGACCTGCTCGAGGTCGTTGTGCTTCCCGCCGGCCCGCACGCACTTCTGGCAAGTGGTGGCGCGCCGGTACTCCCGGTGCTCCTGCCCCAGGAAGACCCGCTTGAACTGGACCATCCCGGCGTTGGTGAAGAGGAGCGTCGGATCGTCGGCGGGCACCAGGGACGAAGAAGGCACCTCGCGGTGCCCCTTGGCGACGAAATAGTCGAGGAAGAGACGGCGGATCCGGTCCGATCGCATAGGGGGGCAATATAAGGCAGCCGCGGGCGGCCAGCCATCGGCGCCCCGGGGCGGGCGGTGTCGGGCGCGACGCTAGCGGAGCACGGCGCGCACCGCGTCCAGCGCCTCCCGGCCGGCGAATCCGCGTCGGGCGAGATACGCCAACAGCCGCCGACGCTTCACCGGCGAGGGGAGATCGCCGAGCTGCTGGGCCCGCTTCCGCGCCAGCGCCAGCGAGACCGACCGGAGATCGCTCCCCTCGGGCCAGTGCTCGGCGATCGCCCGCTCGACCACCGACCGGTCGACCCCCAGGCGGAGGAGATCCTGCCGGACCCGCGCCGGGCCCTTCCCCCGATCGGCCCGGACCGCCACGTAGTGCAGCGCGAAGGCGGCGTCGTCCAGCAAGCCGAGCCGGGCGGCCCGGTCGAGCGCCGACTCCACCGCCTCACGGGGATGCCCCCGTTGCACCAGGCGCCGGGCGAGCTCCCCCCGGGCGTGGCTCCGCCGCTCCAGCGCCCGGAGCGCCGCACGGAAGGCCGCCTCCGCGTCGGCCGCGCGGCCGAGCCGCTCGGCCAGGGCCGCGTCGAGCACCAGCCCCACCCGCACCCCCCCCGCCGCGGCCACCTCCGCCGGCACCACGCAATACACCCGGCCGTCCACCAGGACACGCACCGCCCCGGGGTGCGAGGGGTCGGGCTCGACCGCCGTGATGCGGCGTGGGGGAACGGGAGCGCTCATCGTGAGGGCGAGCCGGGGCGCCTCCCCGCGGGCGGCGCCCCACCCCGATCACTCCTCGGCCTCGTCCGCGCCCGCGCTGGCGAGCGCCGCGCCCTTCATGCCGAGGAACTCCTTCACCTTCGCCTCGATCTCGGCCATGAGCGCCGGGTTGTCCTTGAGGAAGAGCTTGGCGTTCTCCCGACCCTGACCGATCCGCTGGTCGTTGTAGGAGTACCACGCCCCGGACTTCTGGATGATCCCCGCCTCGGCGGCGATGTCGACCAGCAGCGAGGTGTGGCTGATCCCCTCGTCGAACATGATGTCGAACTCCGCCTGCTTGAACGGCGGCGCCACCTTGTTCTTGACCACCTTCACCCGGACGTGATTGCCGATGACCGCCTCGCGCTCCTTCACCGGGCCGATCCGCCGGATGTCGAGCCGGAGCGAGGCGTAGAACTTGAGCGCCTTGCCGCCGGTCGTCGTCTCCGGGTTGCCGAACATCACGCCGATCTTCTCCCGGAGCTGGTTGATGAAGACCACCGCGGTGTTGGAGCGGTTGATGGCGCCGGCGAGCTTCCGCAGCGCCTGGCTCATGAGCCGGGCCTGGACCCCCACCACCGAGTCGCCCATCTCCCCCTCGATCTCGGCCTTCGGCACCAGCGCGGCCACCGAGTCGATGATGACCAAGTCCACCGCGCCCGAGCGCACCAGGATGTCCACGATCTCGAGCGCCTGCTCCCCGGTGTCCGGCTGCGACACCAACAGGTCCTCGACGTTCACCCCCAGCTTCCGGGCGTACTCCACGTCCAGGGCGTGCTCGGCGTCGACGTAGGCGGCCACCCCGCCCGCCTTCTGCACGTTGGCCACGAGATGGAGACAGAGCGTCGTCTTGCCCGAGGCTTCCGGGCCGTAGATCTCGGTGATCCGGCCGCGGGGCACCCCGCCGATCCCGATGGCGGCGTCGAGGTTGATCGCACCGGTCGGGATCGCCCCCACCCGCACCCGGGGGGACTCGGCGCCCATCCGCATGATCGAGCCCTTGCCGAGCTGCTTCTCGATCTGCGCCACGGCAAGGTTGAGGGCCTTCCGGCGGTCGGCGTCGAGCCGGGTCTCTTCTGCTGGCATCGCTACCTCGATATGTATGTGACCGAAAATGCTACACAGCAAACCCTGAATTGAATCTACAACCGAAAATCATCCGAAGCAACATCCAATTGTGAAGCAAAACAGAACACGGAGAAATCCCCTCACGCCGTGATCCGACCAGGAAAGCCCCCAGCCATGCGCCGGGGCACCCGGCACCCGCCGGCCCCGGCCGATCACCGTCCCCCGCCCCGCCACGCATCCGCCACGTGCTCGATCCTCGTCCCGCCTCCCGCCGCCTCCCACACCGCCACCAGGTCGAAGCGGTACTCGTCGTCCGGGCGGCCGTATCGCAGCCGCCAGAGCTCCGCCACCCGGGCGATCGCCTCCCGCTTGCGCCGTCCCACCGCCTCCACCGGCTCCCCGAAGACGGCACTCCGCCGGGTCTTCACTTCGACGAAGGCGATCACCCGCCCCCGCCGCGCGATCAGGTCGATGTCGTGGCGGCCCAGACGGAACCGGTGGGCCTCGATCGACCAGCCGCACGAGATCAGGTATGCCATCGCCGCCCGCTCGCCGGCGAGACCGCGGAGCTGGCGCTCGTCTTCCCATTCCCGGGTCGGGACGAACTTCCGGGTCGGCATGGGGGAACGGTAGCGGCGGGCGGGGGCATAGCCGCCACCCGAACGACGCCGGGCGGCGCGGAGGAGCGCGGACCGGGGGGCGCGGCGGGTCAGAGCTCGAGATATCCCTCCGAGACCATCACGCTCGAGCCGCCGACCCGGACCGCCGCGATCGCTTCCCCCCGCCGCTCGGCCTCGACCTGGAGCCGACTCGGCCGCCCCATCTCGACCCCCTGCTCCACCGTCCAGCGCAGCGTCTCGCCCGGGCCCCCACCCTGCCGATCGAGGTACCCGGCCAGCGCCGCGGCGGCCGCGCTGGTGGCGGGGTCCTCCGGGATGCCCAGCGCGGGGGCGAACATGCGGGCCCGGACCCGGTCGGGCCGCGAGGGATCGAGAGCGACGACATAGAGGTGCGGCGCCCAGTAATCGGCCAGCGTCTCGCGCCAGCGCTGCCGGTCGAGCCGCACCCGGGCGAGCACGGCCGCATCCCGGACGGCGACGAAGAGGAAGGGAACGCCGCAGGAGACAGCGAGCGGATCCCGATCGGGCGCCAGCTCCTCGGGACCGATGCCAAGCACCGCCGCGAGGCGGGCACGGGTCGGCGGGGGCGGGCCGACGGCAGGGAGCCGCGCCGACGCGAGCTCGCAGTGGACCACCCGCCCCCCGTCGGTCCGGATCGACACCGGGACCGGCCCCACGCCTTCCTCGAACACCACGTCGGTGCGGGGCCCGGCGAGCCGGAGCTCGCCGATCGCGGCGAGCACGTGCGCGGTGCCGACCGTCGGGTGGCCGGCGAACGGGAGCTCGCCGCCCGGCGTGAAGATCCGGAGGCGGCGCGTGTGCCGGGGGTCGTCGGGCGGGAAGACGAAGGCGGTCTCGGAGAGGTTGAACTCCCGCGCGATCGCCTGCATGAGCGGGGCGTCGAGCCCGCGGGCGTCGGGGAGGACCGCGAGCTGGTTGCCGCCGAACACCCGGTCGGTGAACACGTCGGCCGTGACGAAGCGGTACCGCACCGGCGCCCGCCTAGCGATCGCCCACGTACTCGTCGAGCTGGTCGAGCGTGATCAGCACCTCGCGCGGCTTGCTCCCGTCGGGGGGGCCCAGGATGCCGGCGTAGTGGAGCTGGTCGATGATGCGGGCGGCCCGGCCGTACCCGATCCGGAGCCGCCGCTGGAGGAGCGAGGTCGAGCCGCCCTGGTTCTGGATGCAGGCCTCCGCCGCCTCGCGGAAGAGCGCGTCCCGCTCCCCGCCCTCGCCGTCGATGACGCCGATGCCCTCCTCCTGCGCCTCCTGCGCCCGCACCAGCTCGAGGATGTCCGCCTCGGGGGTCTCGACCGGCGGCGCCGCGCCGTCGGCCGCGGCGAGCCGCGCCTCCCGCCGCGTCTCGAACCAATCCATGATCCGCTCGGTCTCCTCGGTGCCGATGAAGGCGCCCTGGAGCCGCACCGGCTCGCTCTTCCCGGGCGGCAGGAAGAGCATGTCGCCGTTCCCCAACAGGGCCTCCGCGCCGTTCTGGTCGAGGATGGTGCGGCTGTCCACCTTGGACGCCACCCGGAACGCGATCCGGCAGGGGAAGTTGGCCTTGATGAGCCCGGTGATCACGTTCACCGACGGGCGCTGGGTGGCCAGGATGATGTGGATGCCGATGGCGCGCGCCTTCTGGGCCAGCATGGCGAGCGGGGTCTCGACCTCGGCCTGCACCGTCATCATGAGGTCGGCCAGCTCGTCGATGACGATCACGATGAGGGGCAGCGCCCCCTCGGAGTAGACCTCGTCCTGCGGCGCCTCCGGCGGCGTGTCGGGCGGCTCCTGGCTGATCGCGGCGAGGGTGGGCTTCGGCTTGGCCGGATTCCGGAGCGGCTTCCCCTCGGCGACCTTGCGGTTGAAGTCCGCCAGGTTGCGGGCGTTGTTGACGTGGAGCAGCTCGTAGCGGCGGTTCATCTCGATCACCGCCCACTTGAGCACCGCGGCCGCGTCGTTGTTGTTCGTCACCACCTTGTGCCGCATGTGGGGGAGCGCGTTGTACATCGAGAGCTCCACCATCTTCGGGTCGATCATCAGGAGCCGGAGGTCCTTCGGCGTGTAGCGGTAGATCAGGCTGGTGATGATCGTGTTGATGGCGACGGACTTGCCCGAGCCGGTGGCGCCGGCGATGAGCAGGTGCGGCATCTTCGCCAGGTCGGCCACCACCGGCTTCCCCTCGAGGTCGCGCCCCAGGGCGATCGGCAGGGTGGCACGGGCCCGGACCCACTCCGGGGCCTCGAACAGCTCCCGCAGGGTGACCATCCGGGCCGTCGGGTTGGGGACCTCGACGCCCACCGCGCCCTTCCCCGGGATCGGCGCCACCCGGATCGACGGGGCCCGGATGGTGATGGCGAGGTCGTCGGCCAGCGAGACGATGCGCCCCGATTTCACCCCGGGCGCCGGCACCACCTCGAACTGGGTCACCACCGGCCCGGTGGTGCGCCCCGCGATCGTGGCCTCGACCTTGAAGGTGCGGAGCGCCTCGACCAGGGTTTGGCCCAGCCGGTCGAGCTGCGCCTCCCCGGCGTCGACGTCCTGGGCCGGCGGCGGGGCGAGGAGCTCGAGCGGCGGGAGCTCCGACTCGTCCTCGCTCGCGGCCGCGAGCACGGCGGGCTCGATCCGCTCGCCCTTCTTCGGCTTCTTCTCCTTCTTCGGCTTGAGTCGGGCGCCGATCTTCTCCGCCACCGGCTCCGGCTCCTCCGCCTCGTCTTCGCCCTCGTCCGGCTCCGGCGGCGCCGAGCCGGCCGCGACGGCGGCGGGGGTGGCACGCCGGCGGGCGCGGGCCGGGGGGTCGTCGGCCCC
>DATLZT010000179.1:0-23331 GCA_035573835.1 Gemmatimonadales bacterium | reverse complement strand
GGCGAGCGAGCTCCCGGAGGACGCCCTGATGGGTGCGACCTCGGAGCTGATCCGCGAAGGCCGCCTCGCCCGCTCCGGCGACCGGCTCCTCCTCAACCGCCGGCGCCGCGGGCTTCCCCCCGCGGAGCTGCCCCACGGCGTCGATCGTCGGGCCGGCTGAGGCCCGCCACCGGACCCGGCGCGAGGGCCGGAGCGCCGCGGATCCTCAGGGGGCTCCGGTACGCGCGGGATCGGACCGATGCTCAACCGATGCTCATGGGATGGACGTCGGGAGGGCTCCGCCGCCGGATCGAAGCGGGTGAGTGCCCGAGGCGAGAGTCGAACTCGCACGGGGTTGCCCCCGGCGGATTTTGAGTCCGCTGCGTCTGCCATTCCGCCACTCGGGCGCTGCCGAAACATCGCGGGACCGGAGGTGGGAATCAACCTCGCGGCGCCGGGCGCGCGCTTGGCCCCGGCCCCGGGCCGCACTAGATTCGGCCACCTCACGCGGGAGACGATCGATCCAATGCTCCAGACGCGCGCCTTCCACCCGTGGCACGACATCCCGACCGGGCCCACCCCGCCCGAGGTGGTCACCGCCGTCATCGAGATCCCGGCCAACGAGCGCAACAAGTACGAGCTCGACAAGCAGCTCGGCATCTTCCGGCTCGACCGGGTGCTGCACAGCGCGGTCCACTACCCCGGCGACTACGGCTTCCTCCCCCGGACCCTGGGCGACGACGGCGATCCGCTCGACGTCCTGGTCCTGATGACGATCCCGGTCTTCACCGGCTGCCTGGTGGACGCCCGCCCGATCGGCCTCTTCCACCTCGTCGACCGCGGCGTGGCGGACGAGAAGGTGCTGGCGGTCCCGGTCGGGGATCCCTACTCCGACGGGATCCACGAGCTGCGCGACCTTCCCGGCCACGCGCTCAAGGAAATCGAGCACTTCTTCCAGGTCTACAAGGATCTGGAGGGCACCCGGACGGAGACCCGCGGGTTCGAGGGCGCCGAGGCGGCGCGACGGGCGATCCTCGCGGCCATGGGCTCGTACGAGAAGACGTTCGGCAAGCGCTGAGGTCCGGGCTCAGTCCCGCTCGGCCCGGAGCGCCACCGGCGGGCCCAGGATCTCCCGCCAGACGAAGGCGTCGCGGAGCTCGCGCGCCGTGTAGCCGCGGCGCGCCGCCGCCGTGTGCTCCGCCGGTTCCTGCCGGATCCGCGCGTCGAAGGCGGCGTGGTCGGCCCGCGCGTGCGGACGGTCCCGAGCCGCCGCCGCCGCGACGCGCCGGCGCTCCGTTTCCTCGGCGCCCGCGTCGAGATCGACCATCGGCCGCTCGGGCCGCCGGACGACCTCGTCGAGGTTCACCACCCGCTCCTCGACCTCGAGCGTCTCCGCCTCCTCCACCACCTCGTCCCCGTCCGCCCCCCCGTCCGGCACGGTCGGTTCGGGCCGGGTGGACGCCACCGTACCCGGGCGGCGGGTCGGCGGCGGCTGCATCGGTTCCTCGAGCCCACGGAGGATCCGCTCGAGCAGCGCCCCTTCCTCCTGGGTGCTCGCCGCCTCCGGCGGCGGGGCCGGCCGCCGCGCCGGGCCTGGGGGCTGCCGGCGCGCCGCCGCCTCGGCCCGGCGCCGGAGCTGCCCCATCCGCTCCCGGCGCTCCCGGGCCTTGCCCGCCTCGCCGATCCGCCCGAACACCCAGACGAGCAGCCCGAGGAGGATCGCGATGGTGCCGAGATCCATCGCTCAGGCTCCCGTGCCGGTGGCGGACCCCTCCGACTGGCCCGCGATCGAGGCGCGCATGGCGGTGTCGGCCTGGAGGTTCCGGTACCGCTGGTAATCCATGATCCCGAGGTTGCCGCTCCGGAACGCCTCCGCGATGGCGAGCGGGATCTGCGCCTCGGCGGCCACCACCGCCGCGCGCTGCTTCTGGGTCTCCGCCCGGAATTCCTGCTCCATCGCCACCGCGAGCGCCCGCCGCTCCTCGGCCTTGGCCTGCGCGATGCGCTTGTCGGCCTCGGCCTGGTCGGTCTGCAGCTCGGCCCCGATGTTCTTCCCCACGTCCACGTCGGCGATGTCGATCGAGAGGATCTCGAAGGCGGTGCCGGCGTCGAGCCCCTTGGCCAGGACCGTCTTGGAGATCATGTCGGGATTCTCGAGCACCTCCTTGTGGGAGGCGGCCGAGCCGATCGTGCTCACGATCCCCTCGCCCACCCGCGCGAGGATCGTCTCCTCGCCCGCGCCGCCCACCAGCCGGTTCACGTTGGCGCGGACGGTCACCCGGGCCATCGCCAGCAGCTGGATGCCGTCCTTGGCCATCGCCGCCACCTTGGGCGTGGTGATGACCTTGGGGTTCACGCTCACCTGGACCGCCTCGAAGACGTCGCGCCCGGCGAGGTCGATCGCCGTCGCCTGCTTGAACGTGAGCGGGATCCCGGCCTTGTCGGCCGACACCAGCGCGTTCACCACCCGCTGCACGTTGCCGCCCGAGAGGTAGTGCGCCTCGAGATCGTTGCTCGTGAGCTGCAGGCCCGCCTTCACCGCCGTGATCAAGGGGTCGATGATGGCCCCGGGGTTGACCCGCCGGAGCCGCATCCCGAACAGCGCGATGGGCGAGACCCGCACCCCCGAGGCGATCGCGCGGATCCAGAGGCCGATGGGGATGAAGTGCAGGAAGACGGCGATGGCGACGAGCCCCAGGAAGACCAGCGCGGCCACCAGGGCGAGATTGAACGTGGCGGGATCCACGACACCTCCCGACGGGTGAAGGATGAGCGGACGCCGGCCGCTAGGCCGGCCGGACGACGTGCCGATACCCCTCCGACCGCACCACCCGGACCCGGCTCCCCGACGCGACGAACTCCCCCTCGGTCACCACGTCGAGCCGCTCGTCGCCCACCGTGGCGAGCCCGGCGGGGCGCAGGTCGGTGAGCGCCACCCCCTCGCGCCCGACCAGATCGTGCCGCACCGGGGCGGCGAGGAACCCTTGGTCCGAGGCGGTGGCGGAGCGGAGGAGGAAGCCGGCGAACCGGCCGCTGTTGGGCAGGTGGCGGAGCCAGGCGACGAACACGGCCGCGGTGATGAGGAGGCTCGCCCCCAGCACCGCCGAGGCCCGGAGGACGTCGGTGAAGGTCGGGAGCCGGCCCACCATGGCGAGCACCAGGGCGGACCCGAGCGCCACCAGCCCGAGCACGCCGGCGATCCCGAACCCCGGCAGCACGAACGCCTCCACCGCGAGCGCGATGAGCCCGAGCCCGAGGAGGATCACCTCTTCCCACCCCGCGAGCCCGACGATCAGGTTCGAGCCGAAGAACAGCGCCAGCGAGCCCAGCCCCACGGCGAGCCCGATGCCGCCGGCGCCGGTCTTGAGCTCGGCCAGGATCCCCAGCAGCCCGATCGAGAGGAGGAGCGGGGCCACCAGCGGATCGGTGAGGAAACGGACCAGCGACTCGGCCCAGTTGACGCCGGGCGTCACCACCCGCGCGCCGGCGAGGCCGATCGCCCGGAGCAGCGCCGCCTGGTCGGCCGGCTGGCCCCGGGCATAGCCTATCCGGAGCGCCTCGGCGGTGCTCAGGGTGAGCAGCCGCCCCGGCTCGACCAACCCCGGCACGCCCAGGGATTCGTCGACCATCGCCTCGGCGATGCGCGGATCGAGCCCCTGCTCCTCCGCCAGCGCGCGGAACTCCGCCCGCATCGCCGACACGTACTTCTCCGGCGCCTTGGTGCCCTGGCCATCCACCGGCGTGGCGGCGCCCAGCACGCCGCCGGGCCGCATGTAGATGCCGTCGCTCGCGAGGGCGACCATGGCCCCGGCGCTGAAGGCGCGCGGATTGACGTAGGCGTAGACGGGGAACGGGGCGGCGCGGACGGCGTCGGCGATACGCTCGGCGGCGTCGACCCGGCCGCCGGGCGTGTCGATGTCGAGATAGGCGGCGGCGGCGCCGTTGGCCTGCGCCTCGCGGAGGCTTCGCGCCACGTACGGGGCGAGCCCGTGCTCGATCGTTCCGGTGATCGGGATCCGGTAGACCACCCGCTCCTGCGCGGCCGCCGGGGGGAGGCCGAGGAGCAGCACGGCCAGCACGGCGATCGCGCGCCGCGGGGTGCCGGGACGCCGGTCCATACCGCTCTCCTCAGGGAACCGATACGCCAATAGTACTCACCGGGGGAGTGGCGGGAAAGCCGCGAGGGCCGGGTCGCGGGAGCCCGGTGGTCCGGTTGACCGGGGACCGGGGTGCCGATAGCTTGGAATTCGAACGTTCGTTCGGGAGCCCCATGGACGGGTTCGACCGCCGCCTGCAGCAGCTGCTCGCCTCCGCCGCCAAGGTCTTTGCGGAGCGGGGGTATCACGGCGCGTCGATGCGGGACGTGGCCCGCGCCAGCGGGATGAGTCTGGCGGGGATCTACCACTATGTCCGGGGGAAGCAGGAGCTCCTCTTCCTGATCCAGGACCGCTGTTTCGCCGCGGTGATCGCGGGGGCGCGAGGGGCCGTCGGCGCCGAGGCGACGCCGGTCGACCGGATCCGGGCCTTCATCCGGCACCACATCCTCTTCTTCGCCGCCCACATGGACGAGATGAAGGTGCTCGCCCACGAGGAGGAGGAGCTCTCCGGCACCATGCGGGCGCAGGTCCGGGCCCGGAAGCGGGAGTACGTGAACCTGCTCCTCGGGCTGCTGGACGGCGTGCCGGGCCCCCGCGTGAGCCGCCGGGTCGCGGCCTACGCGCTCTTCGGCATGATGAACTGGATCTACACTTGGTACCACCCGACCGGCGCGATCCCCGCCGCCCAGCTGGCGGAGGAGATCGCCGCCCTCTTCCTCGGCGGCTACGCCGAGCCGGCCCTGCCCGCGACCAGCCGCCTGGTCGCCTCACACGGAGGATGAATCCCTTGGCCACCACTCTCGACGCCCGGAGCGCCGGCGCCGCCGGCACCGCGAAGACCCTCGTGCACTACGAGACCCGCGACGGCCTCGCCATCATCTCGCTCAACGACCCGCCGGCGAACACCTATACGTACGACATGATGCGGCAGCTCGATGCCGCCATCCTCGACGCCCGGATGGACGACGACGTCCACGTCATCATCGTGCGGGGCCACGGCGACAAGTTCTTCTCCGCCGGCGCCAACATCCGGATGCTGAGCGAGGTGACCCCGCGCTTCAAGTACTTCTTCTGCCTCCACGCCAACGAGACGCTGAACCGCCTGGAGCACACGCCCAAGCTCACCATCGCCGCCATCAGCGGCCACTGCGTGGGCGGCGGCCTCGAGATCGCCATGGCGTGCGACCTCCGGATCGCCCGGCGCAATTCCGGCAAGATCGGCCTCCCCGAGGTGAACCTGGGCGTGCTGCCCGGCACCGGCGGCACCCAGCGGTTGGCCCGCCTCATCGGCAAGGCCAAGGCGATCGAGCTCATGGCCACCGGGGAGACCTTCTCGTTCGAGCGGGCCGAGGAGCTGGGGATCGTCAACAAGGTGTTCGAGAGCGAGGGCTTCTGGGAGCAGGTCGAGCTCTTCGCCAAGCAGTTCTGTCCGCCCCACAAGGCCGCCAAGGCGGTGGGCCTGATCAAGCGCTCGGTCCAGTCCGGCGCCGAGATCCCCTTCGAGAGCGGGTTGGCGCTGGAGCGGGAGCTGCAGCAGCAGCTCTTCCAGTCGGAGGACGCGAAGGAAGGGCTCGCGGCCTACGTCGAGAAGCGGATGGCCACGTTCAAGGCGAGGTGATGCGTACCGATCTCTTCATCGGCGGCGAGTTCGTGCCGTCGGCCTCCGGCCGGCGGTTCGACGTCGTCAACCCGGCCACCGAGGAGGTGCTCGCCTCGGTGGCCGAGGGGGACGCCGCCGACGTGGACGCCGCGGTGCGGGCGGCCCGGAGCTGCTTCGAGTCGGACGGGTGGCGCAAGCTGAGCGGCCGGAAGCGCGGGGCCATCCTCCAGAAGGCGGCCGACCTCCTCGCCGCCCGGGCCCAGGAGCTCGTGGAGCTCGAGTCGCGCCAGAACGGGAAGCCGGTGTTCGAGTCCCGCATCGACCTCAACGCCACGATCGACACCTTCCGCTACTACGCGGGCTGGGCCGACAAGCTCCACGGCGAGACCCTCCCGGTCGAGGGGCCCTACTTCACCTACACGCTCCAGGAGCCGGTGGGCGTCGTCGGGGCCATCGTGCCGTGGAACTTCCCGCTCAACCTGGCGAGCTGGAAGGTGGCCCCCGCCCTCGCGGCCGGCTGCACCGTGGTGCTCAAGCCGGCCGAGGAGACGCCGCTCACCGCCCTGCTCCTGGCCGAGATCCTGGCCGAGGCGGGGCTCCCGGCGGGAGCGCTCAACGTGGTGCCCGGCGACGGGCCCACCACCGGCGGCGCCCTGGTGCGGCACCCCGACGTGGACAAGATCGCCTTCACCGGTTCCACCGAAGTGGGCAAGCGGATCATGCGGGAGGCGGCCGACACGGTGAAGCGGGTGACGCTGGAGCTGGGCGGCAAGAGCCCCAACCTGGTCTTCGCCGACGCCGATCTCGCGGCCGCCGTGAAGGGCGCCCAGGTGGGGATCTTCTACGGGAAGGGCGAGGTCTGCGCCGCCGGGAGCCGGCTCCTGGTGGAGCGGTCGGTGAAGGACCAGGTGGTGACGCAGCTGGCCGAGCGGGCCCGGAAGCTGGCGCCGGGCGACCCCTTCGCCCGGGACACCCGGCTCGGCGCGATCGTCTCCCGGCGGCAGCACCGGCGGGTGCTGGACTACATCGAGAAGGGCCGGCGGGAGGGCGCGCGGCTCGTGGCCGGGGGCGAGCCCGCCACGGTCAACGGCAAGGGCTACTACGTCCAGGCCACGGTCTTCGACGACGTGAAGCCGGAGATGACCATCGCCCGGGAGGAGATCTTCGGTCCGGTGCTGGCGGTGCTCGCGTTCGATGACGTGGACGAGGCGATCCACCTCGCCAACCAGTCGATGTACGGGCTCGCCGCCGGCATCTGGACGCGGGACGTGGGCAAGGCCCATCGCGTCGCCCGGGCGATCCGGGCCGGGACCGTCTGGATCAACACTTACAACATGTACGACCCGGCGGCCCCGTTCGGCGGCTACAAGCAGTCCGGCTTCGGCCGCGACCTCGGCCGCCACGCGCTGGAGAACTACCTCGAGACCAAGACGGTGTGGGTGGGCCTGTGAGGGACGCGCTGATCACCGCGGCGGTGCGGACGCCGATCGGACGCCACGGCGGCGGCCTGGCCGGGGTGCGCCCCGACGACCTCGCCGCCACGGCGATCCGGGGCGCCGTGCTCCGGGCCCAGCTCGAGCCGGCGCGCATCGACGACGTCATCCTCGGCTGCGCCAACCAGGCGGGCGAGGACAACCGGAACGTGGCGCGGATGGCGGCGCTCCTGGCCGGGCTCCCGGTCGAGGTGCCGGGCCAGACGGTGAACCGCCTCTGCGGCTCGGGGCTCCAGGCGGTGGCCGCGGCGGCGCAGGCGATCCGCGCTGGCGAGGGGGACGTGTTCGTCGCGGGCGGGGTGGAGAGCATGACCCGCGCCCCCTACGTCATGCTCAAGTCGGACTCGCCCTGGAGCCGGACCCCGCCGCCGATCGCCGACTCGACGGTCGGGTGGCGGTTCGTCAACCCGCGGATGCCGGCCGAGTGGACCATCAGCCTGGGGGAGACGGCGGAAAAGGTCGCGCGCCAGTACGGGATCGGCCGCCGGGAGCAGGAGGAGTTCGCCTGCGAGAGCCAGCGACGCGCCCAAGCGGCGCTCGAGGCGTGCGTCTTCGGGGACGAGGTCGTCCCGGTACAGCTCCCGCCGGCCAGGGACGGCTCGATCCGGGTCTTCTCGCGGGACGAGCACCCCCGCCCCGACGTCACCCTGGAGGCGCTCGCCGGGATGCCGCCGGCATTCGCCAAGGACGGGACGGTGACGGCCGGCACCTCGAGCGGGATCAACGACGGCGCGTCCGCGCTGGCGGTGGTCTCCGCCGAGGCGGTGCGGGAGTTCGGCGTGCCGCCGCTCGCCCGGATCGTGGCCACCGCGGTGGCCGGCGTCGACCCCAGCGTCATGGGGCTCGGCCCGATCCCCGCCACCCGCAAGGCGCTGGCCCGCGCCGGGCTCACCGTGGCGGACCTCGACCTGGTCGAGCTCAACGAGGCGTTCGCGGCCCAGGCGATCGCCTGCATCCGCGAGCTCGGCCTCGACCCGGCGCGGGTCAACATCTACGGCGGGGCCATCGCCCTGGGGCATCCGCTCGGCTCGAGCGGGTCGCGGATCCTGGCCACGCTGGTCCACGCCCTCCGGCGCACCGGCGGCCGCTACGGGCTCGCCACGATGTGCATCGGCGTCGGCCAGGGGATCGCGATGATCGTGGAGAACCCGGGGGCCGGATCGCGATGAGCGGCTATCGGTACGTCCTGCTGGACGTCCGCGACGGGGTCGGCACGCTCACCCTCAACCGACCCGACCGGCTGAACGCCTTCGACGGCGAGATGCGCCGGGAGATGGTCGCCGCCGCCCGTGAGTTGGTCGACGCCCCGGGGGTCCGCGCCATCGTCGTCACCGGGGCCGGCCGGGCCTTCTGCGCCGGCGCCGACGTGCGATACCTGGAGTCGGCACTCCTGGACGGGGACGAGGCCGCGGCGCTGGGGCTGGTGGAATCCGGGGGCGAGCTGGTGCGGCTCCTGCGGGAGACGCCCAAGCCGGTGCTCGCGAGCCTCAACGGACCGGCGGCGGGCGGGGGCGCGAACCTGGCCCTCGCCTGCGACCTGCGGCTCGCCTCGGAACAGGCCTCGCTGGGGCAGGTCTTCCACCGGATCGGCCTGCACCCGGACCTGGGGGGCACCTACTTCCTGCCCCGCCTGCTCGGCGCCAGCGCGGCTCTCGAGCTGATCTGGTTCGCGGAGATGGTGCCGGCCCCGCGGTGTCTCGAGTTGGGGCTGGTGAACCGGGTGGTGCCGCACGACCGCCTCGCCGAGGAGACGGCGGCGTGGGCCCGGCGCCTGGCCGACCTGCCGCCGATCGCGGCCGGGCTGGCCAAGGCGGCCGTCTACCGGGGCGAGCGGACCGATCTCGCCCAGGCGCTCGAGCTCGAGGCCCGGCACCAACGGCAGTGTTTCCGGAGCGAGGACGCGCGCGAAGGGCTCGCGGCCTTCGCGGCCAAGCGCCCACCACGTTTCACGGGACGGTGAAAGGGAGTCGACATGCGGCGTGTCAACAACTTCGACGACTGGGTGGACTACTTCCACTACTGGCAGGACTCGCTCGGCGTCGCCACCAAGGAGTTCAAGGGCGACTCGATCCCGGAGGAGTTCCGGGGGAAGACCTTCGGCACCTTCAACTTCGAGGCGAAGTTCGGGGACCCGGAGGTGACCACGATCGAGTTCGGCCACTACAAGGGCCAGAACAAGTGGCCCACCCTGATGCACATCCCCGACCAGCGGATCCGCGACGCGCTGCTCAACCTGGTGGTCTACCAGGGCGACACCGAGTTCGCCTCGGTGGAGCAGCAGCGGAGCCTGCTCCAGAGCGCCCCCAGCGACTACGACCTCTTCTCGCTGATGCGGGTGATGAGCGAGGAGATGCGGCACGGGTGGCAGATGTCCTACCTGCTCTGCCATCATTTCGGCGACGAGGGGAAGCGCGAGGCCCAGAAGCTGCTCGAGCGCCGGGCCGAGGAGGGCGAGCGGCTGCTCGGCTCCTTCAACGAGATCGTCGAGAACTGGATGGACTTCTTCACCTATACCCAGTTCATCGACCGGGACGGCAAGTTCCAGCTCAAGATGCTCTCGACCTCGGCCTTCCTCCCGCTGGCCCGCTCCATGGGGCCGATGCTCAAGGAGGAGAGCTTCCATCTCGGCACGGGCAACAACGGGCTGCTCCGGATCGTGAAGGCGGGCAAGGTGCCCCCGGAGATCATGCAGCGCTACTTCAACAAGTGGGTGCCCACGGCGTTCGACCTCTTCGGCAACGACGCCTCCTCCAGCGCCCACTGGGCGTACGTCTGGGGGCTCAAGGGCCGCTTCAACGAGCGGGAGACCGACGAGCCGGCGGACGTGGGGCACCTGAACGAGCACGCCCGCGAGCTGTACCGGCAGGAGATCACCCGGCTGGTGCAGCGGCTCAACCTCGCGATCCCCGATCCCGAGCGGCACCTGAAGGTGCCCGACCTCAAGTTCAACCGGAAGATCGGCGTCCACGCCCGCAAGTGCTACACGGTCGAGGGGGAGCCGGTCGACCCCGAGCGGTACCCGGCGTATCTCGCCTCGGTGCTCCCCACCGACGAGGATCGGGCGTTCCTCCGCGAGGTCTTCAAGGAGAACGACTGGATCCTGCCCAAGCGGGCGGAGGACAACTGAGGATCATCGCCCACCGCGGCGCCTCGGGATACGCGCACGAGAACTCCCTGGCGGCCTTCCGGCTCGCCCGGGAGCTGGGCGCCGACGGGGTCGAGCTCGACGTCCACGCCACCCGGGACGGCGAGCTCGTGGTACATCACGACCCCGACCTCCCCGGGGTGGGGGAGATCGCGCGGCTGGACGCCGCCGCGGTGCGTCGCGGCCGGCTCCCCGACGGTGAGCCGATCCCGACCCTGGGCGAAGCGCTCCGGGCGCTGGCGGGGCTCGACGTCTGGATCGAGGTGAAGGCGCTCCCGCCCGGGCACGACGCGCGGCTCCTCGCCGCGTTGGCGGGCGGCCCGACGCCCGAGCGGTACGCGGTCCACAGTTTCGATCACCGGATCGTCCGCCGGCTCGGCGCGGCCTGGCCGGACCTCCCCCGGGGAATCCTCCTGAGCTCCTATCTCGTCGACCCGGTGGCCGCGGCCCGCGCGGCGGGCGCCGCGACGGTGTGGCAGGAATGGCACCTGGTCGATCGGGAGCTGGTGACCCGGCTGGCGGCGGCCGGCATGGGCGTGATCGCCTGGACCGTGAACGACGACGCCCACGCCCGTCGCCTGGCCGAGCTGGGCGTGGCGGGCCTGTGCGGCAACCATCCCGACCGACTCCGAACCGCCATCCAGCGAGTCCCCGCATGAGCTTCTCGGTCCGCCGGGTTGCCGTGATCGGCGCCGGCACCATGGGACACGGCATCGCCCAGGCGGCCGCGATGGCCGGCTGGGAGACCCGTCTCACCGACAGCCGCCCGGGCGCGGTGCCCCAGGCCATCGCCGCGATCGGGCGCAACCTCGAGGGCGCCGTGACCCGGGGCAAGCTGCCCCCGGGGGCCCGGGACGAGGCGCTGGGCCGGATCACCGAGGCGGCGTCGATCGCCGAGGCGAGCCGCGACGCCGACTTGGTCATCGAGGCGGTGGTGGAGGAGATGGACGCCAAGCGGCGGGTGCTCCGGGCGGCGGCGGGCGCCGCCGCCGGCGGGGCCTTGGTGGCCAGCAACACCTCGTCGCTTTCGATCGCGCGGCTGGCCGAGGAGCTCCCCCGCCCCGAGCGGTTCCTGGGGCTCCACTTCTTCAACCCGGTCCACCTGATGAAGCTGGTGGAGATCGTGGTGCATCCGGGCACCGACGCCGCCGCGCGGGAGGACGCGCTGACCGTGGTCCGGGCGATGGGCAAGGAGCCGATCGTGGTCCGCGATTCGCCCGGCTTCGCCTCCAGCCGCCTGGGCGTGGCCCTGGGCCTGGAGGCGATGCGGATGGTCGAGGAGGGCGTCGCCTCGCCAGCGGACATCGACCGCGCCATGGAACTGGGCTACAACCATCCGATGGGGCCGCTCAAGCTCACCGACCTGGTGGGGCTCGACGTGCGGCTCCGCATCGCCGACTATCTCCACCAGACCCTGGGCAGCCCCCGTTTCGAGCCGCCGGCCATCCTCCGACGGCTGGTGCAGGAGGGGAAGCTCGGCAAGAAGACGGGCGAAGGCTTCTACCGCTGGGACGGACCCGCGAGCTGAGGGGGCACCGCCGATGACCGAACCGCAACTCGTCACCACCGAGATCCAGGGCCGCGTCGCGATCCTCACGATCAACCGGCCGGAGAAGCGCAACGCGCTCGACGGTCCCACCCGGTGCCAGTTCCTCGGGGCGCTGAACGGGCTCCGGGGGAACGACGCCGTGCGCGTGGTCGTGGTGACCGGCGCCGGCGACAAGGCCTTCGTGGCCGGCGCGGACATCGCGGAGTTCGAGGGGCGCTCGCCGGTGGATCAATTCCGGGTGATGAAGGCGCCCACCATCTTCGAGGCGGTCGACGCCTTCCCCAAGCCGGTCGTCGCGATGATCAACGGCCTCGCGCTCGGGGGCGGATGCGAGCTGGCCCTCGCGTGCGACATCCGGATCGCGGCCGACACCGCCCGGCTGGGGCAGCCGGAGGTCAACCTCGGCATCATCCCCGGCGGCGGCGGCACCCAACGGCTCCCGCGGCTCGTGGGCACCGGCACCGCGCTCAAGCTCCTCTTCACCGGCGAGATCGTCGACGCGGCCGAAGCGCTGCGGATCGGGCTGGTGGACGAGGTGGTCCCCGCCGCGCAGCTCCGGGAGCGGACGCTGGCCCTGGCCGGGACCATCGCCGGGAAGAGCCCGGTGGCGCTCCAGCTCATCAAGGAGGCGGTCCGCGCCTCGCTCCGGACGCCGCTCGACGAGGGGCTCCGGCAGGAGACGTCGCTCTTCGGGCTCGCCTTCTCCAGCGAGGACAAGGCCGAGGGCGTGCGGGCGTTCCTCGAGAAGCGCAAGCCGGACTTCCGGGGGCGCTGAGGCCGCCGATGCCGCCGACCCCGTATCCCGTCACCGACATCCACATCCACATCCAGCCGTGGGACCAGCTCAAGCCCGCGGTGAAGGAGGTCATGCGCCGGGGCAAGGAGGCCCGCTGGGAGCGCCTCCTCGCCCTGATGCACGACCCGCGGGCGCTGCTCGAGCTGATGGACGCCTCGGGGATCGAGCGGGTGGGCCTCATCAACTATCCGAGCCCCGACCTCATGGGATTCGACGACTCCACCAACGAGTTCGCGGCCCGCTACGCCTCCGCCGCCCCCGAGCGGCTCCTTCCCTTCGGCGGCGTGCACCCGCGCTTCACGAGGGATCCCGAAGGCGACGTCGACCGGCTGGTCGATCTCGGCATCCGCTGCCTCAAGATCCATCCGCCGCACCAGGTCTTCCCGGCCAATGCCTACACCGAGGGGCTGGAAGCGCTGGGACGCATCTATCGGCGCTGCGAGGAGCGGGGGCTCCCGGTCATGATCCATACCGGGACCAGCATCTTCCCCGGCGCCCGGTCGAAGTACGGCAATCCGCTCGAGCTGGACGACGTGGCGATCGACTTCCCGGATCTCCGGATCCTCATGGCGCACGGGGGGCGGCCGTTCTGGATGGAGCAGGCGTTCTTCGTCCTGCGGCGTCACCCGAACGTCCATCTCGAGGTCTCCGGCATCCCGCCGGCGAAACTCCTCGACTACTTTCCTCGTCTCGCCGAGATCTCCCACAAGACGGTCTGGGGCACCGACTGGCCCAGCCCCGGGGTGACGGACATGCGGCAGAACGTGGAGCAGTTCCTCGCGCTGCCGCTCGACGCCGCCACCCAGCGCCGCATCCTGTCGGAGAACAGCGAACGGCTCTTTCCACGCCGGACGCCGCGCTGACGCGCCGGGCGTCCGGCCCCGGCCCACAACCCCAGCACGGAGCGTATCCCGCACGATGACGATCCGGCTCCTCGCCCTCGCCACGCTGGCCGCGGCGTGCGCCGGGCGCCCGACGCCGACCGCGCCGGCCCCGGCGCCGGCCGCCGCCGCGTGGTCCGGCGACCGACCGCAGTACCCCTCGACCTACCGGCGCCGCCCGTTCCAGCCGGTGCTCATCCGCAACGCGACGATCCTGACCGCGGCGGGCCCCGAGCTCGCCAATGCGTCGATCCTCTTCCGCGACGGCGTAATCGTGGCCGTGGGCCGCGAGGTCGAGCCGCCGGCCGACGCGCTGGTGATCGACGGCACCGGCAAGTGGGTCACGCCGGGGCTCATCGACACCCACAGCCACATCGGGGTCTATCCTGCCCCGGGCGTTGGCGCCCTGAGCGACGGCAACGAGGCCACCAACCCGGTCACCGCCGAGGTGTGGGCCGAGCACTCGGTCTGGCCCCAGGATCCGCAGATCCCGCTCGCCGTCGCAGGGGGCGTGACCGTGGCGCAGATCCTCCCCGGCTCGGCCAACCTGATCGGGGGCCGATCGGTGACCCTGCGGCTGATCCCGGCCCGCACGGTGCAGGAGATGAAGTACCCCGACGCCCCGTACGGCCTCAAGGTGGCCTGCGGCGAGAATCCGAAGCGGGTCTACCAGCGGAGCGGCCCCTCGACCCGGATGGGCAACATGGCGGGCTATCGGCGCGCCTTCATCGAGGCCGAGCAGTACCGCCAGAAGTGGGACAAGTGGCTGGCCAAGCGCGAGGGAGACCCGCCGGAGCGGAACCTGCGGCTCGAGACGCTGGCGGACGTGCTCCGGGGCAAGATCCTGGTGCACAACCACTGCTACCGCGCCGACGAGATGGCCTTCATGCTCGACCTCGCGCGCGAGTTCGGGTTCCGGATCCGCTCGTTCCATCACGCGGTCGAGGCGTACAAGATCGCCGACCTGCTGGCCAGGGACGACGTCGCCGCCTCGATCTGGGCCGACTGGTGGGGGTTCAAGATGGAGTCGCTCGACGGCATCCCGCAGAACGCGGCCCTGCTCGCCCGCGCCGGTGCCCGGGCCATCATCCATTCCGACGACGCCGACGGCATCCAGCGACTCAACCAGGACGCCGCCAAGGCGATGTACGCGGGCCGCCACGCCGGTATCCCGGTCTCCCGCGAGGAAGCGATCCGATGGATCACCATCAACCCCGCCTGGGCCCTGGGCATCGACTCCACCACCGGCTCCCTGGAGCCGGGGAAGCGGGCGGACGTGGTGCTCTGGTCCGGCGACCCGTTCTCCGTCTACAGCCGGGCCGAGAAGGTCTTCAACGACGGGTGGCTGGTGTTCGACCGGACCGACCCGGCGCGCCAGCCCCGGACCGACTTCAACGTCGGGATCGCGGAGCCGGGGGTGAGCCGATGAGCCGCGAGTGCCGCTTCCCGACCCCCCGCCGCCCCGGCCGATACGCGGCGGCGCTCACGGCGCTCGCAGGCGCGTTGCTGGGAGCGACGGCCGCCTCGGCGCAGACCGCCTCGGCGCAGACCGCCTCGGCGCAGGCCGCCTCGGCGCAGGCCGCCTCGGCGGCGACCGTGGCGATCACCGGCGGCACCGTGTATCCGGTCTCGGGACCCAAGATCGAACGGGGCACCGTGCTCATCCGCGACGGTCGGATCGTCGCGGTCGGCGCCGAGGTGAGCATCCCGGCGGACGCGGTGCGGGTGGACGCGTCGGGTCGGTGGGTGACCCCCGGCCTGTTCCACCCGGCCACCGACCTCGGCCTGAGCCTGTTCCAGACCGGCGGTCAGGAGGAGACCCGGGAGAACGTCAAGCAGGGCGACGTGGACGCCGCCTTCAACGTGGGCGAGGGGATTTACCCGGCGGCGCTGCCGATCGGGGAGGCCCGTCTGGGCGGCATCACCACCGCGCTGAGCGCACCGGTCGACGGGCTCATCGCGGGCCAGGCGGTTGTGATCGACCTGGCGGGACCGTCGGTCGAGCGGATGCTCGTCCGGTCCCCGGCGGCCATGGTGATCGACCTGAGCGAACAGAGCAAGAGCGCGGGCGGCGGGAGCCGGGCCGGCGTGATCCAGCGCCTCCGCGACATCCTCCGCGACGCCCAGGAGTACGACCGCCGCCGGAACGACTTCCGCCGAGCGGAGATCCAGCCGCTCGCCGCGAGCGAGGAAGACCTCGAGGCGCTCCAGCCGGTGCTCCGGGGCGAGCTGCCCGTCTACGCCATCGCCAACCGACGCAGCGACATCGAGGCCGCGCTCCGGCTCGCCCGGGAGTTCAAGCTGCGGCTCATCCTCTGGGGCGGGATCGAGGCGTGGCAGCTCGCCCCCGAGCTCGCCCGGGCGGGGGTGCCGGTGGTGGTGAACAGCCGGGTGGATCGGCCCTCGTTCGACGCCCCAGGCGCCCGACTCGACAACGCGGCACTGCTCCGCCGGGCCGGCGTCACGGTGCTCCTGAGCGACGAGGACCCGCGGCAGAACTTCAGCAGCCACTTCCGCACCCTCCGCCACGCCGCAGGCGAGGCGGTCCGGAACGGCATGGCATGGGACGACGCGCTCGCCGCCATCACGCTCCATCCCGCCCGGGCCTTCGGCGTGGCCGACCGCTATGGGAGCCTCGAGCCCGGGAAGGTCGCGAACGTGGTCGTCTGGAGCGGCGACCCGTTCGAGTTCGCGAGCCGGGCGGAGCGGGTGTACATCCGGGGCGAGGAGATCCCGCTCAAGAGTCGTCAGACCGAGCTCCTGGAGCGGTATCGCACCGTCCCACCGCCTTGGACGACCGGCGGCGGCCAGTAGGAATCCCGGCTTCGCTCGCGCATGCCGCCAGTGGAACGGGGGATCGTCCGATCGGACGACCCCCCGTTTCCCTTGCGACCCAGACGACCGGCGGACAGCCGGCCGGGGCGGATCCGGCCCGCTACCCGGCCAGCTCCTGGTCGGCGGGCGCCGCAGAGCCGGGTGCCGGCCGATCGTTGACGGAGACCCGCTCGCCCCGGAGCTCGGCGATGCGCCGCTCCACCCGGGCGATGGCCTCGGCGAGGTCGTCCAGCCGAAGGAGCAGCGCGTCGATCCGCCGCTGGTCCACGTCGGTCCCCCGCTCCCGCTGGTGCACCAGGAGCCCCAGGTCGGCGGCGGCGTTGTCGCGCTGCCGCCGGAGCCGGAGGAGCTCGATCTGCAGCTTCCCCTCGTCGAGCGCGACCTGGGCCTTGCGGCCGAACTCCTCGAGCTCGCGGTTGAGGCGATCGAACAGCGTTGCCATGACTCCTCCTGGACCGGGATGGGTTGGGACACCTGACGGGAGCCTGGGGCCCTGTGTTTCAATCTGAGGCATCCTGGCTCGGCCGGCCATACTGAATACCCTGACCCAAGCGAAAAGGGGCGCCCAAGGGCGCCCCGCACCACCGGATGTACGCCCCGCTCGGGCTCAGGACGCGACCGCCACCTCGGCCGCCAGCGGGTAGACCGACACCTTCTGGCGCCGCTTGTCCTTGTACTCGAAGCGGACCACGCCGTCGATCAGCGCGAACAGTGTGTCGTCGTTGCCGCGGCCGACGTTCTTGCCCGGGTGGAACTTGGTGCCCCGCTGCCGGACCAGGATGTTGCCGGCGCGCACGACCTCGCCCCCGAACTTCTTGACGCCGAGGTACTTGGGACCACTGTCGCGGCCGTTACGGCTGGAGCCGACGCCCTTCTTATGTGCCATGTGCCCCTCACCCCACCTTCACGTCGGTGATGCGGACCTCGGTGAACCGCTGCCGATGACCGATCTTGCGCCGGTAGTTCTTCCGGCGCTTGAACTTGAAGACGTAGATCTTGGGCTCCTTCCCCTCGCCCAGCACCTCGGCCTCGACCGAGGCCCCGGCCACGAGCGGCGCGCCGGCCTTCACCGTGGTGCCGTCGGAGGCGAGGAGCACCTCGCTGAAGGTGACCTTCGACCCCGGCTCCGCGTCCATGCGAGGAAGCCGCAGCGTCTTGCCCTTTTCGGCCCGGAACTGCTTGCCGAGCGCGCGGAAGATTGCGTACATGTGCGGTCCGTACCTTGGGGTCCCTGACAACCGGAGCCGCTAAGTATAGATCGGGACGCCGCTTGGCACAAGGGGTGCCCCTCCGGCACCCCGAGCCGGCCCGGCCCGAACCCTAGGCCACGGCATAGAGCTCGGTGACGTCCCGGCCGGCCGGCCGGCTCATCAGGCGGAACTCGTCCAAGCGGATCATCGGGTCGTCCCGGAGCTCGAGTTCGAGCCCGGTGAGCTTCCCCAGTTGCTGCAGCAGCTTCGGCTCCTCCTCCAGCAGGTAGAGCGCCACCTCGGGGTGCACCCGGATGGTGATCTGGCGCTCCCGATGCTCATGCGCCACCCGCTTGAGCGCCCGCTCCATCCGCCGCGCCACGACCTCCGGGCGGAAGACCCGGCCGAGCCCGGCGCAGGTGGGACACTCGGTGGTCATCGAGTGCCAGAGCGAGGGGCGCACCCGCTGGCGGGTCATCTCCACCAATCCGAGCTCGCTCACCGCCAGCGCCTTGGTGCGGGCTCGGTCGCGGCCCAGGTGGGTCCGGAGCTCCTGCAACACCCGGTCCCGGTTCTGCTTCGACTCCATGTCGATGAAGTCGCAGACGATGATCCCGCCGATGTCCCGCAGCCGGATCTGGCGAGCGACCTCCCGAGCGGCTTCGAGGTTGGTGCGGAGGATGGTCTTCTCGGGATCCTTCTTCCCGGTGTAGCGCCCGGTGTTCACGTCGATCGAGACCAGCGCCTCGGTGGGCTGGATGATGAGCGACCCGCCGGTGGGGAGGTCGCAACGGGCCTTGAAGAGGTCCCGGATCTCGGTTTCGATGTCGAACTTGTCGAACAGCGGGGTGGGCTCGGTGTAGAGCGTCACCCGGCTCATCAGCTCCGGGTCGACCTGCTTCAGGTATTGCTCGATCTCGTTGTACAGCTCCTTGGAATCGACATAGAGCGCGTCAACCTTGGCGCTGAAGAGATCGCGGATGATGCCGCGGGTGAGGCTGGTCTCCCGTTGGAGCAGGGCCGGAGCGCGGACGAAGGTCTTCTTGCGGTTGATCTTCTTCCAGAGCGCGAGGAGACTGTCGATCTCGCGACGGAAGTGCTCCTCGGTGACCCCTTCGGCCACGGTCCGCACGATCACCCCGCCGGAGTCGGGAGGGAGCAGCCGACCCACCACCTCCCGGAGCTTGGCCCGCTCCTCCCGGCTCTCGATCTTGCGGCTCACCCCTACCCGGGAGGCGAAGGGCATGTAGACCAGGAAGCGCCCGGGGAGCGAGATCTGGGCGGTGACCCGGCACCCCTTGGTCCCGATCGGCTCCTTGGTCACCTGCACCAGGAGCGTCTGGCCCTTCTTGAGGACGTCCTGGATGTTGGGAAGCGGACGACGGGGTCGGGGCTCGCGGGTCCGGGTGCCGTCGGCGGGCGCCTCGTCCCCCTGCTCCGCCCGCCCGCGCGAGCGGCGCCGTTCCCGACCCCGAGGCTTCCGGCGACGGTCCTCGGCGACCTCCGCCACCACCTGCTCCGCGGCCAGCTCCGCCGCCTCGGCCTCCGGGTCGTCCTCGCCGTCGTCGTCCTCGTCGGGCTCGAGTAGGTCGGAGGCGTGGAGGAAGGCGCTCTTCTCCAGCCCGATGTCGACGAAGGCCGCCTGGATCCCGGGCAGCACCGCCTCGACCCGGCCCAGGTAGATGTCCCCGACGGTGCGCCGCTGGTCGGGGCGATCGACCATCAATTCGACCAGGCGGTCATCCTCGAGGATCGCCACACGCGTTTCGCGCAGGCTCCCGTTGATGAGAATCTCTCGCTTCAAACGTCGGTACCCCGGCCGGAGACGTGCCCGTCCCGCCCCCGCGCATGATGGGGGTGGGGGATCTCCCGACCCGTGAAGAGTTCTGCCGCATCCGGGCCGGGCAGCCTTGTGGCGGCCCGCCTGGCGTGCCTGCGACCGGCGCCACCGCCGGTCCGATGTCGTTGCGGCGGCCCCGGTCGCCATGCCGGCGCCGCGGGATCGCGGACCGACCCGGGACGGGCCTCTCGCCGACCCTGTGGACGAACGCGGAAACTGAGTCGCCGAAACAAGATGGCGACCCGGGGCGGGGGGTCACCCGAGCCCCGGGTCGCCGTACGGAAGGCGGCGCGTCCCGCCGCAACGCCGGCGCCGTGCGGGGGCGAACCCCGGGGCGGCGATCGGTGCGAAGGCGCACCTCGACCCGCGCCGGGCGCCGCCCCGGCGCAATCGCGGTCGGGCTCGACCGAGCGGCGGTACCGGAGCAATCCGTTCTCACCGTCTAAAGATATGACGGCGTTAGGTTTAGGGCAACGGAGCCGCCCCGGTCAGTCGACGATGTTCCCCAGGATGTGGCGGGCGATGACGATCCGCTGGATCTCGCTGGTCCCTTCCCCGATCTCGCAGACCTTGGCGTCGCGCATCATCCGCTCGACCGGGTACTCCGTCGTGTAGCCGTAGCCGCCGAAGATCTGGACCGCCTTGGTGGTGACCCGCATGGCCAGCTCGGAGCAGTAGAGCTTCGCCATGGCGGCCTCCTTCTTGAACGGCTTGCCATTCTGCTTGAGCCAGGCGGCGTGGTACAGCAGGTGCTTGCCCGCTTCGATCTCCAGCGCCATGTCGGCCAGCGGGAAGCTCACGCCCTGGAAGCTCCCGATCGGGCGACCGAACTGCTTCCGGACGCCGGCGTACCGGAGCGCCTCCTCGTAGGCCCCCTCGGCGATGCCGAGGGAGACGGCGGCGATCCCGATCCGCCCGGCGTCGAGCGTCTTCAGGAAGTTGACGAACCCCTGCCCCACCTCTCCCAGCACGTTCTCCTTCGGGACGATGGCATCCTCGAGGATGAGCTGGCGGGTGTCGCTCGCGCGCCACCCCATCTTCTCCTCCTTCTTCCCTGCCCGAACCCCCTTGGTCTTGGGAAGCTCGGGCGCGTGGCCGATGCCGAGGGCGCGGCAGCGCTCCAGGTCGACGGTGTCCTTGGTGACGATGAAGCTCGTGATGCCGCCCTTGGCCGCGCCGGCCGACGTACGGGCCGTCACCACGAAGACCTCGCCCACCCCGGCGTGGGTGATGAAGACCTTGGTGCCGTTGAGGACGTAGTGGTCGCCCCGGTCGACGGCCGTGGTGGCGGTCCCACCCGCGTCGCTCCCGGCCCCCGGCTCGGTGAGGCCGAACCCGCCCAGGACCCGCCCGCTCGCGAGGAGCGGCACGTAACGGCGCCGCTGTTCCTCGGTGCCGAAGTTGACGATGGGGGACGTGCCAAGGTTGGTGTGGGCGCTTACGGTGAGGGCGTGGCTGGCGTCGACCTTGGCGAGCTCGTGGAGCGCGATATAGTACGAGAGCTCGTCCATGCCCGCGCCACCGAGCGCTTCGGGCCAGGGGATCCCCATGAGGCCCAGCTCCCCCATCTTCTTCACGTTCTCCCAGGGGAACTCGGACTTCCGGTCGAGCTCCCGGGCCACCGGGGCGACCTCGCTACGGGCGAAGGCACGCACCAGCTCGCGGACCTGGAGGTGGTGCTCGGTGAAATACAGCGAATCGTCCATGGGCTCTCTCGGCGGGGTGAGCGGACCGTGACGGCTCCGGGCGGGGAGCCGGGCTCGGCACCAATATAACCGATCCCGGCGGGGCACCACGCCACGGCACCATGGCGTCCCGCGGCGACCCGAGCGGCGTGCGAGGGTTGCGGCCGGCCGGAGTGTCCCCCACCTTTCGGACGACTCTCGCCTCGTCCAACGCCCCGTGCCCGACATCGCACTCTTATTCCCGACTGCGACCGCCCCGGCATGGCCGCGCCGCCCCCGTTGCCCCGGTACCCCCCTCCGGCGCGTCCCCGCGGCGCTCGCCGCGCCGACCGAACACTCCGGCACCTCCCGTACGCGGCCGGGCCGACTCCGCGAGAAAGGTCCGGTGACCGGTTGAGCGGCGCCGCGGCGGTGGCGCTCCTCGCGCTCGCGGTCCTCATCGGCGGAATCCTCTTCTACCGTCTCTGCCGTAGCTCCCACACTCGTCCCCGATCATCGCCCGGCCGCACCCCGCCCGCCGCGCCCCAGCCCCCCCGCCCGGAGCCGTTTCGGCTCCGGGGGGACGACCTGGCACGAGCCGGCGAGGCGCTGCTTGCCCGGCTGGGCGGGACGACCCGGGGGGACGATTCGCTCCGCATGGCCGCCCGCACCCTACAGACGATCATCCAGGCCTCGCCGGTGGCCGTCGCCGTCGTCGACGAAGGAGCGCGGGTAACCCTGTGGAGCGCCGCGGCCGAGCGGATCTTCGGGTGGCCCCCCGAGCAGATCCAGGGCCGGCCACTCCCCCTGACTGGCGCCGGCGCCGAGCCGGCCGAGACCGCCCAACTGCTCGGCCGGGCCTTCGGGGGTGAGACGATTTCGGGTGTGGAGTTGCGTTGCCGCCGCCGGGACGGGACACTCGTGGACCTGGCGCTCTCTGCCGCCCCCCTCCGCGGCCCCGGGGATCGGGTGGTGGGCGCGGTGGCGCTGTTCACCGACGTGACCGAGCGGCGACGCCTCGAGGAGCAGTTGCGCCATGCCCAGCGGATGGAGGCGGTGGGCCGGCTCGCCGGGGCGGTGGCGCACGATTTCAACAACCTACTCGCCGCGATCCTCGGATTCGCCGAGGTCCTCGTGGCCGAATTGCCCGAGGATCACCCGGCTCGGCACGATGCGGACGAGATCCGGCGGGTGGGCGAGCGGGGCCGGAATCTGGTCCGCCAGCTTCTCGCCTTCAGCCGCCGACAGCCGGTGCAGGCCGAGCTGGTCAACCCCAGCCAGGTCGTTGCGGAACTCGAGCCGATGCTCCGGCGGCTCATCGCGGCCGAGGTCAACCTGGCGCTGCATCTGCAGCTGGACGTACCCCAGGTGATGATCGACCCGAGCCAGCTCGAACAGGCGGTGGTCAACCTGGCCCTGAATGCCCGGGACGCAATGCCCCACGGTGGCACCCTCCGGGTGGAGACCGACGTCGCCGAGGTGCGTGCACCGGGCGAGGCCGGCCTCGACCTCCCGGCGGGACGCTATGTCCGGCTGGTGGTGAGCGACACCGGGGTTGGCATCAGCGAGGAGATCCGCGACCGGATCTTCGAGCCGTTCTTCACGACCAAGGAGCGCGGCCAGGGGACCGGGCTGGGGCTGTCGACGGTGTACGGGATCGTGAAACAGGCCCGTGGCGACATCCGCGTCTCCAGCACGCCCGGGCTTGGCACCAGCTTCCAGCTGTACTTTCCCGCGGCGCCCGACCCCGCGCTAGCGTAGCGCCGCCGGCGCTTCGGGCTCGCCCAGGAGTCGGAGCAGCTCGGTTCCCCACTTCGCCAGGGCCCGCGGGCCCAACCCCGGAATCCGCGACAGGGCGGCCCGATCTGCGGGCCGGGTCTCGGCCAGGCACTGAAGCGTCCGCTCGGAAAGCACCGCGTAGGGAGGCGCCGCGAGGCGGCGGGCCGTGTCGGCCCTCCACTGCCGGAGCCGACGGAGCAGCTGGGACGGTTCCCACGGTTGCGCCGCCCCGCACACCGATGCGGCCCGGTCAGGCCCGACATGCGTCCCCAACGCCCGGAGGATCCGCCCACCCCACCGCTCGGCCACGACCGGACCCACGCCCTCGACCTCGGCCAGCGTGCCGGCATCGGCAGGCGGCCGCTCGGCGAGCCGCCGGAGCGTCGGGGCGTCCAGCAGGCAGCCGCCCCAGGGGCCGCGGACCGGCGCCAGGGCCCGGCGGAGGCGCGCCAGCCGTCGGCGGGCGGCCGGATGGAGCGGCTC
>DATLZT010000178.1:0-5872 GCA_035573835.1 Gemmatimonadales bacterium | reverse complement strand
TGGATCTTCCACTGCCGAGCCGACGGCCGGGCCGACAGCGCCGCCGCCCGGCGGGGCCGGCGCCACCCGGGGCGCCACGCGCGGCCCGCGGGGTGACCGGCGCGGGGCGGTCAACGGTGTCGGGTCCTGAGCTTGGTGTCGACGTCGCGCACCCCCGTGGCCGATTCGGCGATGGCGTCGGCGAGCCGCCTGACTCCCCGGTTCTCGACCGTACCCTCGAACAGCACGATCCCGTCCCGGACGGCGATCTCGATCTCGCCGGCATCGATCGCGGGGTGCACCGTGAGCGCCTCGCGGGCGTCTTCCGCGATGCGATGGTCGGCTCGGCGGAAGCCAGGAGGGCCGCGGCCCGCGGGCATCGGGTGCTCGAAGTGGCCGATGCTGGAGCGGTCGACCTCCCCGGTTGCGGCCGGGGACCGACCGGTCCGGGGACGAGGTGAGTCGCGATGACGCCCGAGGCCGCCGGGGTCGACCCGCGGCACGATCCGGGGGTGAGCGCCGCCCGGGAGCGGGCCGAACGGGTGCCGCTCGCCTCGGCGACGATCGTGCGGGCCGGGGGAGCCGGGGGAATCCGGGTCGGCACCGCGGGATGGACCGATCGCACCCTGACCGCGCCGGGGGTGTTCTATCCGGCCGGCGTCACCACGCCGCGCGATCGCCTGGCCTACTACGCCAGCCGCTTCCCGCTGGTCGAAGTGGACGCGCCGTTCTACGCGCTCCCCACCCGGGAACAAGCGGAGTTGTGGGTCAGCCGCACGCCGCCCGACTTCGTCTTCGACGTGAAGGCGTTCGCCCTGCTCACCGGGCATCCCACCGAGGCGACCCGCCTCCCCCGCGACCTCGTCCGCGAGCTGCCGGAGCCGGTGCGCCAGAAGGGACGGATCTACGCCCGCGACCTCCCGGGCGAGCTCCTGGAGGCCGTCTGGGAGCGGTTCCTCGACGCGCTCGCGCCGCTCGAGGCCGCCGGCAAGCTCGGCGTGGTCCTGTTCCAGTATCCCCGCTGGTTCCTCCCGAACCGGGGGAGCGAGGAGACCCTGCTCGACGTGAAGCGCCGCCTCGAGCGGGCCGGCTACACCGCCGCGATCGAGTTCCGGAACCGGCGCTGGATGGAGGAGCGCCTGCGGGAGCGCACCCTGGGTCTCCTCGAGGCGCAGCGGCTCCCGTACGTCATGGTGGACGAGCCGCAGGGTCTGGAGAGCAGCGTGCCTCCGGTGGTGGCGGTGACGTCCCCCCGCTTCGCGGTGCTGCGGATGCACGGCCGGCGGGCCGACGTCTGGGAGAAGCCGAACGTGACGGTGGCCGAGCGGTACCGATATCTCTATGACCGGGACCAGCTGGCCGACTGGGTGCCGAAGGTGGCGGCGGCGGCCAAGGCGACGCGCGAGGTGCACGTGGTCTACAACAACTGCTACGCCAACTACGGCACGACCAACGCGCTCGAGTTCACCCAACTCCTGCTCGCCGCCGGGGCGCCGCCGCCATCATCGTCAGCCGCCGATCGGGTGGGAGGTGGGGAGGTTGTTCCCGATGGTGGTGGCCTCCGCTGAGCACTGCGGGTGGCCGAAGCCGCTCGGGCTCACGCCACCGCTGATGTCGTAGATGATGTTGTCGTCCCCGGTGGCGCTCACGCCGGCGGGGACGTGGTCGAGCCCCAGGATGTCGCGGACCTTCCACGCGATGTTGTGGTCGGCGCAGGAGGTGTCCCCGCTCACGCCGAGGGCGCCGAGCAGGGTGCCGTTGGCGTCGTACAGCGGGACCCCGCCGCCGAACACGTTCACCCCGCCGATCTTCCGCCCGACCATGTAGTCGTCAGGCGTCCCGTAGCCGGCGGGATCGCCGCCGTAGGCGGCGTCGTGGTTGACCGGGTTGCTTTCCTGGAGGCCGAAGAGGCTGCCGCCCGGCTGGGTGGCGGTGTAGAGGTTGGCGGTCGAGAGGGCGAGACCGGGGAGGCTGAAGGCGTTGGCGGTGTTGGCCTTCTGGGCCGAGATCACCCGGCTCCCGGGCCACTGGTCGCCGAAGCCGGCGCCCGTGAAGACGACGGCGACGACCGTGCCGGTCCGGTCCACGATCGTCCCCCACATGTCGAGGTCGAGCCCGCCGTTGGCGTCGTTGCGGGCGGTGATGAGCGCCTGGCGGAACTGGTCGTCGCTGATCGGGAACTCGGGACGCGGCGGCTGCTCGTCCTGGGGCGAGGTCCCGTCGTCGTCATCGTCGTCGCAGGCGACCGCTACGAAGGCGAGCGTGCCGAGCAGGCCGACGCGGAGCAGACGGCCCGGGAAGGCGGTGGAGTGGCGCATCGGTTGGCCCTCCGGCAGGGGGATGGGGCGGTGACGGATCGGGCGGGGCCCGGGATGGCTCGGGTGGGCGACGGTCCGATTCGGTCGTGCGTGTGAGCGGTTCCTATATAGGGGATGGTCCCGGGAGGTGCAATAAATTGCACGCAGGGGGTCCCCTCTCGGTTGCCGGGGTACCCCGTTATCTTCCTGCCGGCCGCGACCGGGGGGAGCCTGGAGCGGCGCCATCCACATATTTACTCGCAACGGAGTCGAGGGAATGAAGGCGTCGGACATCCGCCGTGGGAACGTCATCCTCTTCAACGGGCAGCCCTGTCGGGTGATGGACTTCACCCACCGGACCCCCGGCAACCTGCGCGCGTTCGTCCAGGTGCGGCTTCGCAACTTGGTGTCGGGCAACACGTTCGACCACCGCTTCAGCGCGACGGAATACGTCGACGAGGCCCGGCTCGACACCAAGGAGCTCCAGGTGCTGTACCGGGACGGCCAGGGTGTCCACGTGATGGACAACGCCACTTACGAGCAGTACAGCATCGACGACGAGACCGCGGGCGACGCCGCGCCGTGGCTCGAGCCCGGGATGACGTTCCAGGCCGAGTTCCTCGACGGCCGCCCGATCGGGATCCAGCTGCCGGCCGTGGTGGAGCTTGAAGTGGTCGAGACGGCACCGGTCATGAAGACCGCCACCAAGACGGCCAGCACCAAGCCCGCCAAGCTGAGCAACGGCGTCACCATCCAGGTGCCCGACTTCATCAGCACCGGCGAGCGGCTCCGGGTCGATCCGCGGAGCGGGGAGTACCTGGAGCGGGCGAAGTGACCTCACCACCCGCACCCCCCGCTCGCGGGGGGCCGGCGCGCGGGAGGGGCGATGCGGCTCGGTGACGCGAGAGTGCTGGTCACGGGCGGGAGCTCGGGGATCGGCCGTGGGATCGCCGAGCTCCTGATCCGGCGGGGCGCGCGGGTGGCGATCTGCGGGCGGGACGAGCGCCGGCTCCGGGAGACCGCCGCGGCGATCGGCGCCCTGCCGATCCGCGCCGACGTGAGCGACGAAGCCGACGTCGAGCGGATGGTCGAGCGGGTGATCGCCGAGCTCGGCGACTACAACGTGCTCGTCAACAACGCCGGGATCGGCTCCTGGGCGCCGCTGGTCGAGACGACCGCCGGGGAGATGCGCCGGGTCTGGGAGACCAACGTCCTCGGCGCCATGCTGGTGGCGCGGGCCTCGGCGCGGTACTTCATCACCCGGAGCAGGGGCGACATCATCAACGTCGCCTCGACCGCGGCCCACCGCGGCGGCGCGGGCGGGACGAGCTACACCTCGAGCAAGTTCGCGCTCAGGGGGATGACCGAGTGCTGGCGGGCCGAGCTCCGGGCCCACAACATCCGGGTGATGCTGGTGAGCCCGAGCGAGGTTATCACGGACTTCTTCGTGCGCTCGGGACGGGAGCAGCCGGACAACCCCACGAAGCTCCACCCGGAGGAGATCGCCCACGTCGTGGCGGCGATGCTCGAGATGGAGGACCGCGGCTTCGTCACCGAGGCGACGGTCTGGGCGACCAACCCCCGCTGAGCCCGGCCGCCGGCGCCACCGCGGGGATGGCCGCCGAATCGCCGGCGCCCGACCGCAGCGCCCGCCGGGCCTCCGCGGTCCGTTCGCGCCACGCCTCCGACCCCTCCGCCAGGATCCGTTCCAGCGCCCGCCGGTAGCGCGGGAGGAGGGCGCGCCCCCGCTCGGTGCGCGAGAGGTCGTACCGCTCGCCCGGGTCGCGTCGGACGTCGAACAGCTCCTCGCCGCCGTCCCCCAGATTCCTGATGTAGCGCACCCCGTCGAACTCGACCGAGAAGAGATCGCCCCGCGAGACCGGCCACCACATCGGGTGGGTCGGCTCCTGCCGGAGCGCGGTGATCACCGTGTCCGGCCGCGGGGCGCCCGGCCCGGCCCAGTAGCGGGTCAGGGACCGACCCCCGAGCGGGGACGGGGCGCCGGGCCGGGCCAGCTCGGCGATCGTCGCCGGCACGTCCCGCAGCGAGACCGGCGCAGTGACGACGTGTCCCGCCGGGATCCGCCCCGGCCAGGCGACGAGGAGCGGCACCCGCACCATACACCCGTAGACGCTGCTCCCGTGACGGATCAGCCGGTGCTCGCCGAACGCCTCTCCGTGATCCGACGTGACCACGACGATCGTGTTGGCGAGGAGCCCCCGCCGGTCGAGCTCGCGGAAGAGCCGCCCCAGCTCGGCGTCCAGATGGGCGATCGCCGCGTCATAGGCGGCGAGCTGCCACCGCATCGACTCCGGGGTGTGCGGCACCTCGCCATCCGGTTCCGGCTCCCGCCGGGTCGGGTCGATGCCGAAGCGCCGGGCCACCGGGTCCGGCGGTTCATAGGGGTCGTGGGCGTCCAGGTAATTGAGGAAGGCGAAGAACGGACGCCCGCCGGTCCCGTCGAGCCACGCGAGCAGGGCGCGGTTGATGTCCGCGGCCAGCACCCGGGGCCGGAGGGGCGGGAGCTCCACGAGCTTGCCGACGTGGTGGTACGCCCGGCGGGCGAGGAGCGACCCCTGGATCGCCTCGCCGAGGGAGCGGGGATAGTCCTCGAACCGGGCGAAGCCGCGGGTGATCCCGCTCTCCCAGCTCACGTAACGCGCGTTCGCCACGAATCCCGCGGTGGCGTACCCCCGGGCCCGCAGCAACTCGGGGAGCGTGGGCACGCGCCCGTCGAGGCTGGGGTGGAGCCCGGCGCCCAATTGGTGGAGGTGGCGCCCGGTGACGAGCGTGAGGTGCGAGGGGAGGGTCCATGCCGACGGGGAGAAGGCGTTGTCGAACCGCACGCCGCTCCGGGCCAGCCGCTCGAGCTCGGGGCTGGTCGGCTTGGGATAGCCGTAGGCGCTCAGGTTGAGCGAGCGGACGGTGTCGAGGATGATCAACAGCACGTTGGGCGCGCCGGGGGCCGGGGCCGCCCGCGAGACGAACAGGTGGTGCTCGAGCGACGCACGCCGGGCGAGCAGCACCAGGGCGAGGAGACCGACCGCCGCCGCGAGGCCGGGCAGGGTGCGGCGCACCGTGCAGTGGAAGCCCTCCGCCCGCCGCGCGGCCAAGCTGCCCACCTGGAGCCCGAGCCCCACGCCGAGGAGCAGTGACGCGGCCCGGTGGAGCTGGGGGAAGAGCAGGAAGACCGTGGTGCACCCGATGGCGGCGCAACCGGCCACGACCGGGCCCCGGGCGACCGGTCCGCGCCAGCGCGACGCGGCGCCGTAGAAAACCAGGCCGAGGAGCGCGAAGAGCAGCCCGTCGGCGAGGGGCGTCGTCCACACCGCGTCGGGGCCGAGGTACACGAAGCGGCGGTCGACGGCCTTGCGGCCGAAGACCGCCACCACCTCGGCGAAGCCGGTGAGCAGGCCGCACCAGAAGGCGATCCCGAGGAGATCGAGCGGGCGACGGACGACGTCGTGTCGAGGCATGGACCCGGCGGGCGCGAGCGGGTGTGGGGCGGCCTGGGGGCCGGTGGGGCGCGGCGCCTCAGCAGACTCCTACCACGAACCGGACCCAAAGTTCGGGAGGCGCCGCGCCCCCACCCCTCA
>DATLZT010000177.1:0-4356 GCA_035573835.1 Gemmatimonadales bacterium | reverse complement strand
CACCTCGTCCCCGACCTTCTTGAGCCACTTGGACAGGGTGCCCTCGGCGATGGACTCGCCCATCTGGGGCATGATGACGTCGATCTTCGCCATGCGTCAGTCTCCCTGAGGGCGGTCCCCCGCCCCACCGTTCCCGCCGCCGGCCCCGCCGGGCCGCCGGACGATTGCCCCGGTTCCCCGCCGCCCGGCCCTAGTAGGCCGCGAGCCAGCGGCAGGCCTTCACCAGATCCGCCGTCTGCGGAAGCACGAAGTCCTCGAGCGTCGGCGCGTAGGGCAGCGGCACGTCGTGGGCCGCCACCCGCTTCACCGGCGCGTCGAGCCACTCGAATGCGAGCTCGTTGATCCGGGCGGTGATCTCGCCCGCGACCCCGCCCGTCCGGGTGTCCTCATGGGCAATGAGCACCCGGTTGGTCTTCTTCACCGTCGCGACGATCGCCTCGTCGTCCATCGGCAGGAGGCTCCGCAGGTCGAGCACCTCGACCGAGAGCCCGTCCTCCCGCTCCAACTGCGCCGCCGCCTCCAGCGCCTTCCAGACCATCGCCGACCAGGTGATGATCGAGACGTCCCGCCCCTCCCGCGCCAGCCGCGCCTTGCCGATCGGCGTGAGGATCTCCTCCCCCTCGGGGAGGTCCTCCTTGATCCGGCGATACAGGTACTTGTGCTCGAAGTATAGCACCGGATCGTCGTCGCGGATGGCGCTCTTGATGAGACCCTTCGCGTCCCGCGCCGTGGCGGGAGCGACGATCTTGAGCCCCGGCGTGTGGAGGAACGCCGCCTCGGGGTTCTGGGAGTGGAACGGGCCGCCCCGCACGTAGCCGCCGCTCGGCCCCCGCACCACGATGGGACAGGGGAGGAACGCCCGATAGCGCGCCGTCGCCACGTAGTTGGTGAGCATGTCGTAGGCGCATGAGATGAAGTCGATGAACTGCATCTCGGCCACCGGCCGGAGCCCCATGTGCGCCGCCCCGGCCGCCGCGCCCACGATCGCCGCCTCGGAGATCGGGGTGTCGATCACCCGCGCCTCGCCGAAGCGCTCGAGGAAGCCCTCGGTCACCTTGAAGGCCCCGCCGTAGGCCCCGATGTCCTCGCCGAGCAGGAAGACCCGCTCGTCCCGCTCCATCTCCTCCCAGAGCCCCTGCCGCAGGGCCTCGAGGTAGGTGACCTCAGCCATCGATCCTCCGGTACCATTCGAGCTCGGCCCGGGGCGGGTCGGCCAGCACCCCGTCGAGCGCGGTGAGCGGTTCGGGCATCGGCTCGTTCTCGCACAGCGCCACGGCGGCGTCGAGCTCCGCCGCGATCCGCGCGTCGATCGCCTCGAGCTCGGCCCGCTCGGCCCACCCGGTCTCGGTGAGCCGGCGCACGTAGCGGTCGATCGGGTCCTTCTTCTCCCACTCGGCGATCTCCTCCCGGGGCACGTACGACTGGTTGTCGTGCTCGGCGTGCCCCTTCCGCCGGTAGGTGACCAGCTCGATCAGCGTCACGCCGCCGCCCTGGCGCGCCCGCTCGACCGCCTCCTTGGTGACCTCGTAGACCGCCAGCACGTCGTTCCCGTCGGCCTGCACGCCGGGGATGCCGTACGCCTGGGCCTTGTCCTTGAGGTGCTTCACGGCGGTCTGGAGCCGGGTCGGGGTGCTATAGGCGTAGCCGTTGTTCTCGCAGACCACCACCAGCGGGAGCCGCTGGACCGCGGCGAAGTTGATCCCCTCGTGGAAGGCGCCCGTGCTCATGGCGCCGTCACCCACGTAGACCAGGCCGACCCGCGGCTCCTTCCGCATCTTGAACGACAGCGTGACCCCCGCCATCACCGGCACCATGTCGCCCAGGTGCGAGATCTGGCCGATGAAGCCGCGCCGGAGATCGCCGAAGTGGATGTTGAGCTCACGGCCGCGGGTGGGGCTCTCGGCCTTCGCCATGTACTGCCGCAGGATCTCGACCGGGGTCGCCCCCTGCACCAGCATCGAGCCCAGGTTGCGGATCAGCGGGGAAAGGAAGTCCCCCTTGGAGCGGTCGAGCGCGTAGGCGCTCCCCACCGCGTCGGCCTCCTGGCCGAGGGAGCGGAAGAGGCCCCCGATGACCTTGGTCTGGCGATAGAGGTTGACCAGCCGCTCCTCGAGCGAGCGGGTGAGCCGCATGTAGTAGTAGAGATCGAGGAGCTGCGCGCGCGAGAGGCCGGCCGGGATGGGCGGCGTGGAGACGGGTCTCGTCGTGGGAGCCATTCGGGTCCGGTTGCGATGGTAGTGGCGCGGCAGACTACGAGCGTCGTAGCCGACCGCGCCACCTTGCCGGGCAGGAAGATCGACCGGCCGATGGGGAGAGTCAAGCGCCCACCGTCTCGCCGCCCAGGACCGGGAGCACCTCGCCCGTGATGTAGCTCGAGTCGACCGGTGAGGCGAGGAAGACGAACGCCGGGGCGATCTCCTCCGGCTGCGCCGGACGCTTCATGGGAACATCGGCACCGAACTGGGCCACCTGCGCCGGCTCCTGGTCCGCCGGGTTGAGCGGGGTCCAGACCGGGCCCGGGGCCACGGCGTTCACCCGGATGCCCTTCTCCACCAGGTTCTGCGCCAGCGACTTCGTGAAGGCGTGGATCGCGCCCTTGGTGGCCGAGTAGTCCAGGAGCTGCTTGCTCCCCTGGAGGCCGGTGACGGAGCCGCAGTTGAGGATCACCCCGCCCGAGCGGAGGTGCCGGAGCGCGGCGCGGGCCATGTAGAAGTAGCCGTAGATGTTGGTCCGGAAGGTCCGGTCCCATTGCTCGTCGGAGATGTCCTCGAGCGATTCGGCGTGCTCCTGGAACGCGGCGTTGTTGACCAGGATGTCGAGGCGGCCCAGCTCCTCGACCGCCCGCTCCACGGCGTGGCGGCAGAACGCGGGGTCGGTGACGTCGCCCGGGATGAGGAGCGCCCGCCGCCCCTCGGCCTCCACGGCGGCGCGGGTCTCCTCCGCGTCGTGGTGCTCGTCGAGGTAGACGATGGCGACGTCCGCCCCCTCCCGGGCGTAGAGCACCGCCACCGCGCGCCCGATCCCGGAGTCGGCGCCGGTCACCAGGGCCACCCGGTCCCGGAGTTTCCCCGAGCCGCGGTAGCCGCGCGCGGTGTACGCCGGCCGGGGCTCGAGCTCGGACTCGAGTCCGGGCTTGGGGAGGCGCTGCTCCGGCAGCGGCGGCGCGGGATAGCGCCGGGTCGGCGGCTGGACCGCCCCCTGCCCCTTGGGTTTGGTGCCGCCGGCCTTCGCCCGCTTGGCCTCGGCCTCGCGTTGGAGCGCCCGGTGCCCCTCCGCCGCGCGCTCCCCGGCCCGGGCGTAGGTCATGTCCCGTCCGCCGCGGCCGCCTGGCTCGCCGTACCGGCGGCTCTCGCCCTTCGGGCGGCCGGGGCCCTTCCGGCCCCCGGCGCCGTGTCCCTTCTTCGTGGCCATCGCTGCTCCTCCTCCGCGCGTCGTGGCGGATCCCCGGCGGCCGCCGGGTCCGCTCGTCGGTTGCCTCACCCCGATACCCGCGACGCTCGGCCGGTGGTCCGGGCGAACGCGCGCGGGGCGGCGAGCGTCGGCTTCGACGCCCACCGCCCCGTCCTCCCACCACGCCGGCGGAGCCGCCGGCGGGGATCAGGCCTCGCCGGTCTCGATCCGCATCCCGTAGAACGAGCGGTACACGAAGACCAGCGAGAGCGCGAAGAACACCACCGCCAGCGTCTGGCTGATCCCGCCGCCCTGCCGGGCGGAGAGGTAGACGCCCAGTTCCACCGCGAGCAGGCCGAACAGGGTGGTGAACTTGATGACCGGGTTCATGGCCACGGAGCTCGTGTCCTTGAAGGGATCGCCCACCGTGTCGCCCACGACCGAGGCGGCGTGGAGGTCGGTGCCCTTCATCTTGAGCTCGGTCTCCACGATCTTCTTGGCGTTGTCCCAGGCGCCGCCCGCGTTGGCCATGAAGATGGCCTGGAACAGCCCGAACGTCGCGATCGAGATCAGGTAGCCGATGAAGAAGAACGGCTCCACGAACGCGAAGGCGAGGGTCGAGAAGAACACGCCGAGGAAGATGTTGAACATCCCCTTCTGGGCGTAGCGGGTGCAGATCTCCACCACCCGCCGGCTGTCCTCCACCGAGGCCTTGGTGACGCCCTCGAGCTTGATGTTCCGCTTGATGAACTCCACCGCCCGGTAGGCGCCGGTCGTGACCGCCTGGGTCGAGGCGCCGGTGAACCAGTAGATCACCGCGCCGCCGGTGATGAGGCCGAGCAGGAAGGGCGGGTGGAGCAGCGAGAGGTTGGCCAGGTACTCGGGCCGGAGCCCCTGGGTCAGCGCCACCACGATGGAGAAGATCATCGTGGTCGCCCCCACCACCGCGGTGCCGATCAGCACCGG
>DATLZT010000176.1:0-19669 GCA_035573835.1 Gemmatimonadales bacterium | reverse complement strand
GGGCGCGCCGCCGGGGAACGACCGCCCGTGCCGCGGTTGCCGGGGCCCGGCCGACGGGACCGCGCGGGCGGTGTCCGCCACCGCCACCACCGCGCTGTCGGCCGGGAACGCCCGAGCCAGGCTCGTCCCGGCGGCCTTGAGGATCAGCACGTGGGTCACGGCGCGGGGATTGGCGGCGGGGCGGACGGCGTAGGTCCGTTCCCATCCCGCCTCCTCCCGGGCCACGCCGAGCACCGTCCCGACCGGGATCCCGTGGGGATAGACGCCGCCCAGCCCCGAGGTGACCACCAGGGCGCCGGGCGGCACGCTGTCGCGATACGGCACGCCGCGCAGCTCGAGGAGCGTCTCGCTCGCCGTGGCGCTTGCCGAGGCCGCGACGATCCCGGCCGCGCTCCCGTCGATGGCGAACGCGCTGGCCCGGAACTCCGGGTGGGCCCAGGTAAGGGCCACGCTGTGATCGGGGCCGCTCGAGCGGATCACCCCGATGAGCCCCTCGGGCGAAATGACCGGGTCGAAGGGTGCCACGCCGGCCCGGGTGCCGGCGCCGAGGAGGAGGGTCCGCCCGTCGGCGGGGTGCGGCTGGTGCAGGACCTCCGCCGGGACGAAGCGGACCTCGAGCCGCCGGCCCAGCGCGAGGAGATCGCGCAGTCGCTGGTTCTCGGCCCGGAGCGCGGGGAGGAACTGCGCCGCGTACGCCGCCGAGTCGCGCTCCGCCATGACCTTCTCGAAGCGCGCCCGGCTGGTGCGGCCCTCCTCGGCCGCCCGCTGCATCCAGAGCGCTGGCACCAACACCGTGCGCCGGATGGTGGCGGCCACGGCGTGCCCCCACTCCCTCGGCGCGATCAGGGCGGCGGTGGACAGCCCGACGCACACGAGGAAGGTGATGCTGTCCCGGCGGGAGTGGGCCCGATCCGGCGCGGCCGCCATGTCAGGTCGTCAGGACGCTGCGGTACTTCTCGAAATCGTCCAGGATGCGGCCGGTGCCGCGCACCACGCAGGTGAGCGGGTCCTCGTCGACGTGGATGGGGAGACCGGTCTCCTGCGACAGGAGGATGTCGAGTCCGCGGATCAACGCGCCGCCGCCGGTCATGATGATCCCCCGGTCGACGATGTCGCTGGCGAGCTCCGGCGGGGTGATCTCGAGCGCCCGCCGCACCGCGTCGATGATCTGCTGGATCGGCTCCTGGATCGCCTCGCGGATCTCGGCCGAGTGCACCCGCACCGTCTTGGGGATCCCGGAGACGAGGTCGCGCCCCTTCACTTCCATCTCCCGCTCCTCGCCGGTGGGCGCCGCCGAGCCGATCTTGATCTTGATCTGCTCCGCCGTGGCCTCGCCCACCAGGAGGTTGTAGTTCTTCCGCATGAACTGGACGATCGCCTGGTCCAGCTCGTCGCCCCCGGTGCGGATGGAGGTGTCCGAGACGATCCCCGACAGCGCGATGACGGCGATCTCGGTCGTCCCGCCGCCGATGTCGATCACCATGTTGCCGGTCGGGGTCTCCACCGGGAGCCCCACGCCGATGGCGGCCGCCATCGGCTCGGCCACCATCAGCACCCGCTTCGCGCCGGCGGTCTCGGCCGAATCCCGGACCGCCCGGCGCTCCACCTCGGTGATCCCCGACGGCACGCAGACGATCACCGTCGGCTTCACCCGGAAGAGGTGCTTGTCGATGATCATCTTGAGGAAGTGACGGAGCATCTTTTCCGTCACGTCGAAATCGGCGATCACCCCGTCCTTGAGCGGCCGGACCGCGAGGATCCCCTCCGGCGTGCGGCCGAGCATCCGCTTCGCCTCGAGGCCGATCCCCTTGATCTCGCCGGTGTGCTTCTCGATGGCGACGACCGACGGCTCGTTGAGGACGATCCCTTCGCCCTTGACGTAGATCAGCGTGTTGGCCGTCCCGAGGTCCACCGCGATCTCATTCGCGGGGAGCAACGAGCCCAGCTTGAACGAGGGAAACTTCATGCCCGGGCCGATGGTGTTGTGAAGGAGGTGCGTAAAGCTAACTGCCGCCGTAAAGCGGGACAAGAAGGGGAGTTACGGGCGGCAGCCGGGCGCGCCCGCGTGATCCGGCTCACGGGCGCCCCCGGGACCGGGGCCGCGGGCCCGGGGCCTAGCTCCCCGTGCTTCCGAACCCGCCCGCTCCCCGCGCGGTCGGCGGCAACTCCGTCACTTCGGTGAAGCAGGCCGTCTCGACCCGGGCGAAGACCAGCTGGGCGATCCGCATCCCGCGGGTCACCCGGAACGGCTCGGACCCGAGGTTCACCAGCGCCACCATCAGCTCCCCCCGATAGTCGCTGTCGATCGTGGCCGGCGCGTTGGGGAGCGTGAGGCCGTGCCGCAGGGCGAGCCCGGAGCGGGGGCGGACCTGGCACTCGTGCCCCGCCGGTACCGCGATGGCGAACCCGGTCCGGACCAGCGCCCGCTCGAACGGGGCGATGGTGAGGTCGTCGGCGCTGGCGATGTCATAGCCGGCCGCCCCGGCGGTGGCCGGGGCGGGGACCGGGAGCCCCTCGCCGTGGGGGAGCCGGGTGAACCGGACGGTGATCATCCCGCGGCGAGGGGGAGGGCGACCCCGGCGCCGCTCACAGCACCTTGTCCACCGGCACCAGCGGGAGCCCGAACGCCTCCGCCACGCCGGGGTAGACGACCTTCCCCTCCACCACGTTGAGGCCCAGGGCGAGCGCCTTGTCCTGCCGGCACGCCTCCCGCCAGCCCAGCCGGGCCAGCTTCATCGCATAGGGAAGCGTGGCGTTGGTCAGCGCCAGGGTGGAGGTCCGGGGCACCCCGCCCGGCATGTTGGCCACCCCGTAGTGCAGGATGCCGTCGACGAAGTAGGTCGGATTCTCGTGGGTCGTGGGCCGGATCGTCTCCACGCAGCCGCCCTGGTCCACCGCCACGTCGACGATCACCGACCCCGGCTTCATCACCTTGAGGTCCGCCCGCTTGACCAGGTGCGGCGCCTTGGCGCCGGGCAGCAGCACCGCGCCGATCACCAGGTCGGCCCGCTTGATCGCGTCGAGGATGTTGTACCGGTTCGAGTAGGCCGTGTCGACGTTCTTGGGGAGCACGTCGTCGAGGTAGCGGAGCCGGTCGAGCGAGACGTCGAGGATGGTGACGTGCGCGCCGAGCCCGGCGGCCATCTTGGCCGCGTTGGTGCCCACCACGCCGCCGCCGATGATCACCACCTCGCCCGGGGCCACGCCGGGCACGCCGCCGAGCAGGATGCCGCTCCCGCCGTAGACCTTCTCCAGGTACTTGGCCCCCTCCTGCACCGCCATCCGGCCCGCCACCTCGGACATCGGCGTGAGCAGCGGCAACTCGCCGGTCGGGAGCTGCACCGTCTCGTAGGCCACCGCCACGGCGCCGGAGTCGATCACCGCCCGGGTCAGCGCCTCGGACGCGGCGAAATGGAAGTAGGTGTAGATCACCTGCCCCGCCCGCATCCGGGGCCACTCCGCCTCGATCGGCTCCTTGACCTTCATGATCATCTCGGCGCGCCGCCAGACCTCGTCCGCGCCGGGCACGATCTGCGCCCCGGCCGCGCGGTACGCGTCGTCGCTGAACCCGCTGCCCAGCCCCGCGCCCTGTTCGATGAGCACGGTGTGCCCCGCCCCGACCAGCGACTCGACGCCGGCGGGCACCACGGCGACGCGGTTCTCGTTGGTCTTGATCTCCTTCGGAACGCCGATGAGCATGGTGTCTCTGCGGAAAAGGGGGTTGTGGGTGAAGGCGCGGCCGCGACCCGGGGTCACCTCGGGCCCAGCCGCACCACCGTCTGGCGCGCCGGATCGAAGAACTCCGCCGCGAGCGCCGCGACGTCGTCCCGGGTCACCGCGTCGATGTCCGCCAGGAGGCGATCCAGCGGGCGGTACGGCTCGTCATGGAGGGTGAGCCCCGCCAGCCGGTTCATCCGGCTGATGGGGCTCTCCAGCGACAGCATCACCTGGCCCTTGAGCTGCTGCTTCCCCTCGGCCAGCTCCGACTCGCTCAGCCCGTCCCGGGCCAGGGTGGCGTACTCGGCCCGGATCGCCTCGGCCGCCCGGTCCGCGGTGGCGGGCTGGGTGCCGACGTAGACGCCGACCACGCCGGCGGACTGGAAGTACTGCTGGTAGGCGTAGACGGCGTAGGCGAGCCCCAGCTCCTCCCGGACCCGCTGGAAGAGCCGGCTCGACATCCCGCCGCCGAAGGTGTTGGTGAGGATCGCCAGCGCGAAGCGCCGCGGATCGCGGTAGGGGAAGGTGTCGGTGGCGAAGACGATGTGGACCTGCGCCGTGTCCCGGGGCTCGTGGTGCTCGGCGCCGCGGACCGCCGGGTGGGGCGCCACCGGCTCGCGGGCGGGCTGCCGCTCGCTCCCGTCGAACCACCCCTCCCGCTCCAGCACCGTGAGGATCTGCCGGTGGTCGACGTGGCCCGCCGCCGCCACGACGCAGTTGCCCCGGTAGTAGCCGGCCGCGTGGATGGCGCGGAGGTCGTCCGCGCCCAGCGCGGCGACCGTCTCGCGGGTGCCGAGGATGGAATAGCCGTAGGGATGGTCGGGCCAGAGCCGCGCCGCCTCGACCTCGAAGACGAGGTCGTCCGGCGTGTCCTCGACCGTGTTGATCTCCTCGAGAACCACGTTCCGCTCGGGGACGAGGTCGCTCTCCCGGAGCAGCGGGCGCCGGACCAGGTCGGTGAGCACGTCCAGCGCCTCCGGGACGTCGGCGTCGAGGACGTGGGCGTGGTAGGCGGTGTAGTCGCGCCCGGTGAAGGCGTCGAGCGAGCCGCCCCGGGACTCGAGGGCCAGCGCCAGCTGCCGGGCGGTGCGCCGCTCCGTCCCCTTGAACACCATGTGCTCGAGGAGATGGGAGGCGCCCATCTTGGCCCGCGCCTCGTGGGCGCTGGCGGTCCGCACCCAGATGCCCACCGCCGCGGACCGCACCCCGGGCAGGACTTCGGTCAGGACCGTGAGGCCGTTGGGCAGGACCGTCCTCAGCAGCCCCCGGTCGAGCCGCGTGGTCTCCACCTCCCCGTCACTCCTTGGGGAGGAGCGCCTTCCGGGAAAGCCTCATGCGGCCCCGCTCGTCCACCTCGAGGAGCTTGACCCGCACGATGTCGCCCTTCTTGACCACGTCCTCGGTCCGCTCCACCCGGCCGTGCTGCAGCTCGCTGATGTGGAGCAGCCCCTCGACCCCCGGCAGGATCTCGACGAAGGCGCCGAACGGCGTGGTGCTCTTCACCGGCCCCTCGTAGGTCTTCCCCACCTCGGGCTCGGCCACCAGCGCCTGGATCATCTGCTTGGCCTTCTCGCCGGCCTCCCCTCCCACCGCGGCGATGGTGACCAGGCCGTTGTCGTCGATGTTGATCCGGGCCCCGGTCTGGTCCTGGATGCCCCGGATCGTCTTCCCCTTCGGGCCGATGACGTCGCCGATCTTCTCGGGCTTGATCTGGAGCGTGATGATCCGCGGCGCCCAGGGCGACAGCTGCGGCCGCGGCTTGGCCAGGACCTTGTCCATCTCGGCCAGGATGTGGAGCCGCCCCTTGCGGGCCTTCTCCAGCGCCTCCGCCATGATCTTGAGGTCCAGCCCCTCGATCTTGATGTCCATCTGGATCGAGGTGATCCCCTTGCGGGTGCCGGCGACCTTGAAGTCCATGTCCCCGAGGTGGTCCTCCGAGCCGAGGATGTCGGTCAGGACGGCGACCCTGTCGCCCTCCTTGATGAGCCCCATCGCCACCCCGGCGCAGGCCGCCTTCATCGGCACCCCCGCGTCCATCAGCGCGAGCGACCCGCCGCAGACCGTCGCCATCGAGGAGGAACCGTTCGACTCGAGGATCTCCGAGACCACCCGGAGGGTGTACGGGAAGTCCTCGTAGCTGGGCAGCAGCGGCTGCAGCGCCCGCTCCGCCAGCGCCCCGTGCCCGATCTCCCGCCGGCTGGTGCCGCGGATCATCTTCACTTCCCCGGTCGAGAACGGCGGGAAGTTGTAGTGCAGCATGAACGACTTGGTCGTCTCCCCGGCCACGTCGATGCTGTCGATCCGCTGCTCGTCCTCCTGGGTGCCGAGCGTCACCGACACCAGCGCCTGGGTCTGGCCCCGGGTGAAGAGCGCCGAGCCGTGCGCCCGGGGGAGGATGCCGGCCTCGATGCTGATCGGCCGGATGGTGTCGAGGTCGCGCCCGTCCACCCGCTCGCCCCGCTCGAGCACCTGGCGGCGCATGGCCCGGTACTCGATGTCCTCGAGCTCGGTGGCGATGTCCCGCGCCCCCTCGGGGAACTCGGTGAGGAGCTGCGCCAGCGCCTCCGCCTTGGCGGCCTTCACCTGCGCCGCCCGGGTGGCCTTGTCGGCCGCGTTGATGCACTCGGCGATCCGCGCCTCGGCCAGCTCCCGCACCCGCGCGAGCAGCGCCGGGTCGGGCGCGGGCCGGGTCCACTCGAGCTTCTTCGGCGGCAGCCGGTCGACCAGCCGCTGCTCGATGGCGATCAGGTCCCGGATTCCCTTCTGCGCCACCTTGAGCGCCTCGAGCATCTCCTGCTCCGACACCTCCAGCGCGCCCCCTTCCACCATGACGATCGAGTCGCGCGAGCCGCTCACCGTGAGGTCGATGGTGGAGAACTCGAGCTGCTGGAAGGTCGGGTTGAGGATCCAGTTCCCCTCGACCCGGCCCACCCGCACCGCCGCGATCGGCCCGTTCCATGGCACCGTGGAGAGACTCAGCGCCGTCGACGCCGCCACCACGCCGAGGATGTCGGCGTCGTTCTCCTGGTCGGCCGACAGCACGGTCACGAAGACCTGGACCTCGTTCTTGAACCCCTCGGGGAAGAGGGGCCGGATGGAGCGGTCGATGACCCGGGCCGCGAGGATCTCCTTGTCCGACGGGCGCCCCTCACGCTTGATGAACCCCCCGGGGATCTTCCCCGCGGCGTAGGTCTTCTCGCGATACTCGACGGTGAGCGGGAAGAACGGGAGGGCGGAGACGTTCGGGGAGACCGTGACCGCGGCGAGCACCATCGTGTCGCCGAACTGGACCAGCGCCGCCCCGGCGGCCTGCTTCGCCAGGCGGCCCGACTCGATGATCAACTTCCGCCCGGCGAACTCCGTTTCGATGCGTTGCACGGTGACGACCTTTTCCTCGTTCAGAGCACGCCCTAGCCGAAATGCAGCGGGGCGCCCCGACGTGCTCGCTCGGGACGCCCCCACGCGCGTGCCGGACCTAGTGCCGCAGCCCGAGCTGCTCGATCAGCGCGCGGTAGCTCTGCAGGTCGCTCCGCTTGAGGTAGTTCAGCAGCCGCCGGCGGGTGCCGACCATCTTGAGCAGCCCGCGCCGCCCGTGATGGTCCTTGGGGTGCGCCCGGAAGTGCTCGGTGAGCGAGTTGATCCGCTCGGTGAGGAGCGCCACCTGGACGGCCGTGGAGCCGGTGTCCGTCTCGTGCTGCCGATGCTTGGCGACAACCGTCTGCTTGTCGAAGGTCATGCTGCGTTGGTCCTCAATCCACTGACAGCCACTGTCGACCGATCTCGCGCGTATTTGCCGATAGCTCAAAAAGATAACAGCGGCCGGCCAGCCCCGGCAACCCCCGCGCCCCGCCCCGAACCTAAAGCCCCAGAACCCGGCGGATGTCGTTGGAGAAGGCCAGCAGCATCAACATCACGATCAGCACCAGCCCCACCATCGTGAGCCGCTCCCGGAGCCGGAGCGACAGCGGCCGCCGGTTCACCGCCTCCGCCAGCAGGAACAGGAACTGTCCCCCGTCCAGGATCGGGATCGGCAGTAGGTTGAGCACCGCCAGGTTCACCGAGATGAGCGCCATGAAGCCGAGGAACGTGTCCAGCCCCAGCCGGGCGCTCTGCGCGGCGAGCTGCCCGATGAGGATCGGGCCGCCCACGTCCCGGGTCGACACCCGCCCGGTGAGCATCCCCCGCACCGACCGGACGATCTGGGTCGAGGCATCCACCGTCGCCTCGAGGCCCGCCACCACCGCCTGGGGGAAGGTGTACGGCTCCGAGACCGTGGGCCGGGCGAGCCCGACCCCGATCCGCCCCACCCGCTTGGCCCGGCCGTCGGGGAGCGAGAGCATCTGGCTCTCCGGCGTCACCTCGAGCTCGAGCCGGGCCCCGTCCCGACGGACGGCCAGCGTGAGCGGCCGCCCGGGATGCCGTTCCAGCACCCCCACCAACTCCCCCCAGTGCCGCACGGTGTCGCCTGCGGCGGCCACGACCGTGTCGCCGATCCGCAGCCCCGCCCGGTCGGCCGGGCGGCCCGGCTCGAGCTGGCCGATCACCGGCGCCCGGTAGGGCTCGATCGCCTGCGAGGCCCGGAGCCGGTCCTCCAGCGCGTCGGCGTGGATCGGGACCACGATCTCCCGGCCGTCCGCCAGCCGGATCCGGATCTCGTCTCCCGAGCCGGTGGCGATCCCCCGTTCCACCTCGTCCCACGAGGCCACCGTCCGGCCGTCGATCGCGACGATCCGGTCGCCGGCGCGCAGTTGGGCCAGCGCCTCGGCCCCCCGCGGCAACGCCTGCTCCACCACCCGCCCCACCGTGGTCCCGGGCTCGATCTGGCGCCCGTTCTTGGCCGCGAGGTAGGTGAAGACCGCCCAGGCGAAGAGGGCGTTCATCGTCACGCCCGCGAGGATGATGAGCATCCGCACCCACACCGGTTTCGCCTCGAACACCCGGTCCCGCGGCACCTCCCGGGCCGGCCGCCCGCCCTCGAGCACGCTGCTCGTGGCCTCCTCCTCGACGCTCGCCATCTTCACGTAGCCGCCCAAGGGGATCCACGAGACGGAATACTCCGTCCCCCCTCGCACGAAGGTGAGCGCCCGGATCGGCGCCCCGAGTCCCAGCGAGAACCGGTGCACGTGCACCCCGGCCGCCTTGGCCGCCAGGAAGTGCCCTAGCTCGTGCACGAAGATCAGCACCCCGAGGACGATCAGCAGCGAGCCGATCATGTAGATCCCCGTCACCGAAGCTCCTCCCGCGCCCGCCGGCGCGCCCATCGGTCCGCTTCCCGCACCGCCTCGAGCGACGAGGCCGGCGCCACCCGGTGATCGCCCAGCACCCGCTCGATCACCTCCGCGATCCTCCCGAACGGCACGCCGCCCGCCAGGAACGCCGCCACCGCCTCCTCGTTGGCGGCGTTGAACACCGCCGGCGCCGTTCCCCCCGCCCGCGCCGCCTCTACCCCGGCCCGGAAGGCGCGGAAGATCTCCCCCCGCACCGGCTCGAACGTGAGCGGACCCGCCGCGATCGGATCGAACCGCCGTACCCCGCTGTCCGGCAGCCGATCCGGGTGGGTGAGGGCGTACAGGATCGGCAGTTCCATGGTCGGGAAGCCGAGCTGCGCCAGCACGCTCCCGTCGTGGAACTGGACGAAGGCGTGGACGATGCTCTGGGGGTGGACCACCACCTCCAGCGCGTCGTAAGGCAGGCCGAAGAGGAAATGGGCCTCGATCAACTCCAGCGCCTTGTTCGCCAGGGTGGCGCTGTCGACGGTGATCTTCCGCCCCATCCGCCAGGTCGGGTGGTTGAGCGCCTGCTCCACGGTGGCCCCCCAGACCCGCTCGGGCGGCCAGCCGCGGAACGGGCCGCCCGAGGCGGTGAGGATCAGCCGCTCCAGCCCGACCTCGCGCCCGGTGACGCACTGGAGCACGGCACTGTGCTCCGAGTCGATCGGCACCAGCTCGCCCCGCCCCTCGCGGGCGGCCGCGATGACCAGCTCGCCCGCCATCACGAGGGTTTCCTTGTTGGCCAGCGCCACCCGTTTCCCCGCCCGGAGCGCGGCGATCGTCGCGTCGAGCCCGGCGGCCCCCACCACGGCGTTCACGACGATGTCGGCTTCGGGGAGCGTGGCCGCCTCCACCAGGCAGGCGGGGCCGTCGCTCGACCCGTTGGTCCCCCGCACCACTCCCGCGTAGGCCGGACGGAACTCCCGCACCTGCTCGCCGAGGAGCTCCTCGTTGCTCCCGGCGGTGAGCGCCACCACCCGGAAATGCTCCCGCTGACGGCGGAGCACCGCCAGGGTGCTCCGCCCGATCGACCCGGTCGAGCCGAGCACGGCCACCCCCCGGGGGCCGGTGGCCGGTCGGTCGCGTTCCCGGGTCGCCGGCCCGGGGCGTCGCGCGGTGTCCGACTCGATCCGGCGCATCACAGCCCGATGAGGCGGTACATGGCCGCCGCCGTCGGCACCACGAAGTAGAGCGAGTCGAAGCGGTCGAGCACGCCGCCGTGCCCCGGGATGAGGGCGCTCGAGTCCTTGAGCCCCACCTCGCGCTTGAAGAGCGACTCGGCGAGGTCGCCGATCTGCCCCACCACCGAGAGCACGCCGGCGATCGCCAGCGCCGCCCCTCGCGGCACCTCGAGCCCCGAGCGGTCGAACACCAGGGCATCGTACAGCGGCGCCACCAGCAGCGCCGCGAGCACCCCGGCCACGGCCCCGGCCCAGGTCTTCCCGGGGCTCACGCCGGGCCAGAGCTTCGGGCCGCCGATGGCCCGGCCGGCGAACATCGCCGCCGTGTCGCAGACCCAGGTCACCACCAGGGGGAAGAACACCAGCCAGGCGCCGGGCCAGGATCGCTCCCCGTACCCGCTGTGGCGGAGACCCAGGAGGAAGGCGGGAAGCGCCCCGGCGTAGAGCGCCCCGAGCACGGTCACCGCCGCGGCCTCGAGGGGCCGGTCCGTGGGACGGCGGGCGAAGAGGCACCCGGTGAGGACCGCGAGGATCCAGCCGGCCGCGAGATGGCTCCCGTACGTCCCGAGCACCCCGGCGGCCCGGTCGTCGGTCGCGGCGAGGAGGGCGAGCGGCGCCATCGCCGCCGCGGCCAGGTAGCCGAGGGGGCGGATGGGGGCGATCCCCCGCCGGGCGGCGAACTCGAAGAGCTCGCGGGCGCCCAGCACCCCGACCGCCGCGACCAGGAGCGCGAGCGGCCAGCCGCCCCAGTACACGATCCCCAACGCCACCGGGATGGCCCCGGCGGCGAAACTCACGCGTTTGACGAGGTTGGCGTCCATCCGGCGACGGCGCGCGGTCAGCGCGGGACGGGCGGGCTGCTCCCCCACCTCACACCGACACCCGGCCGAACCGCCGGTCCCGGCGCTGGTACTCGAGGATCGCCTCGAAGAGGTGGCGGCGGGTGAAGTCGGGCCAGAGCACCGGCGTCACGTACAGCTCGGCGTAGGCCAGCTGCCAGAGGAGGAAGTTGGAGATCCGCATCTCCCCCGAGGTCCGGATAAGGAGATCGGGATCGGGCCAGGGCGCGGTGTAGAGTCGGCGCGCCACCTGCTCCTCGTCGATCTCGGATGGATGGAGCCGCCCCTCGGCCACCGCCTCGGCCAGGAGCCGCGCCGCCCGGGCGATCTCGGCCCGCGCCCCGTAGGAGAGGCAGATGTTGAGCGCCAGGCGGGTCCCGCCCGCCGTCTCGGCCATCGCCCGGTCGACCGCCCGGCGGGCCGAGGGGCTCAGCCGGTCGAGCTCGCCCAGCATCCGCACCGCGACGCCCTGCGCCTTGAGCTCGGCCAGTTCCCGGGCGATGTACTCCTCCAGCAGTCCCATCAGCGCCTCGATCTCCTCCGGCGGGCGCTGCCAGTTCTCCTGGCTGAAGGCGAAGAGCGTGAGCACCTCGACCCCGGCCGCGAGGCACCCCTCGACCGCCTCCCGCACGGCGGCCATGCCGGCCTGGTGGCCGAAGGGCCGCGGCAGCGAACGGCCCTGGGCCCATCGGCCGTTGCCGTCCATGATGATCGCGATGTGCGTCGGGACGACGCCGTGCAGCCGGATGCGGTCGAGCAGTTCGTCGCTCATCCGCTCACACTTCCATGATCTCCGCCTCTTTGGCGGCGAGGAGGTTGTCGATCTGCTTGATGTGGTCGTCGGTGAGCTTCTGGATCTCCTTCTCGCCGCGGGTCTTCTCGTCGGCGGCGATGTGCTCCAGCTTCTTCACCTTGCTCATCGCCTCGCCCCGGGCGTGGCGCACCGCCACCCGCCCCTCCTCGGCCAGCTTGTGCACCACCCGGACCAGCTCCTTGCGCCGCTCCTCGGTGAGCGGCGGGAGCGGGATGCGGATCACGCTCCCCTGGGTCGCGGGGTTGAGGCCGAGATCGGCCTCCCGGATGGCCTTCTCGATGGCGGGGGCGAGCGACTTGTCGAAGGGGGTGACGGTGAGGAGGCGGGGCTCCGGGGCGGCGACCATGCCGACCTGGTTGAGCGGCACGTGGCTGCCGTACGCCTCCACCCGCACCAGGTCGAGGAGCGAGGTGGTGGCCTTGCCGGTCCGGATCGAGTTGAGCTCCCGCTTGGTGCTCTCCACCGCCTTCTGCATCGCCTCGCGGGCGTGCTTGAGGAGCTCGGGGATGGTGCTCATCGGACGATCGTCCCCACCGGCGCGCCCTGGAGAACCCGGCCGATGGCGCCCGGTTGATTGATGTTGAAGATGATGATCGGCAGGTTGTTCGTCTTGCAGAGGCCAAACGCGTTGGCGTCCATGACCTCGTATCCCTTGACGATGGCTTCCTGGAACGAGAGCTCCGGGATGAACCGGGCGTCGGAGACCTTCTTCGGGTCGGCGGTGAAGACGCCCTCGACGTTGGTGGCCTTGAGGATCACCTCGGCCTCGATCTCCAGCGCCCGGAGCACCGCGGCGGTGTCGGTGGAGAAGTAGGGGTTCCCCGTCCCGCCGGCGAAGATCACCAGCCGCCCCTTCTCGAGGTGCCGCACCGCCCGCCGCCGGATGTACGGCTCCGCCAAGGACTCCATCCGGATGGCCGTCATCACCCGGGTGTCGACGCCCTTCTTCTCCAGGATGTCCTGGATCGCCAGGGCGTTGATGACGGTGGCGAGCATCCCCATGTAGTCGGCCGCCACGCGGTCGAGCCCCTCCCGACTCGCGCTGGTACCCCGCAGGATGTTGCCGCCGCCGACCACCAGCGCCAGCCGCCGGCCGCCGCTGTGGACCGCCTTGAGCTCGTCGGCGAGGGCCTCGACCACCCGGTAGTCGAGGCCGTAGCCCCGCTCGCCGGCCAGGGCCTCGCCCGAGATCTTGAGGAGCGCCCGGGAGTAGGCCGAGCGCATCACGCCTCTCCGACCTTGAACCGCGCGAAGCGCCGCACCGCGATCGCCTCGCCCAGCTTGCCGGACACCTCCTTGAGGAGCTGGCCCACGGTCTTCGAGTCGTCCCGCACGAACGGCTGCTCCAGCAGGGTCCGCTCGGCAAGGAACTTCTTGATCTTGCCCTCGACGATCTTGGCGCGGACGTTCTCCGGCTTCCCCTCGGCCGCCACCTGCTCCTCGGCGATCCGCCGCTCCCGCTCGACCAGCTCCGCAGGCACGTCCTCCGGGTTCACCGCGATCGGGTCGGCGAAGGCCACGTGGAGCGCGATCTCCCGCGCCAGGTTCTGGAAGTCCTCGGTCCGGGCCACGAAGTCGGTCTCGCAGTTGAGCTCGACCAGCGCGCCGACCTGGTTGTTGTGGTGAATATAGCTCACCACCAGCCCCTGGGCCGCCGTCCGGCCGACCCGCTTCTCGGCCTTCGCGATCCCCTTCTTCCGGAGGATCTCGGCCGCCTTGTCCATGTCGCCCCCGGCCTCCTCCAGCGCACGCTTGCAGTCCATCATGCCGGCACCGGTACGGGCCCGGAGCTCGCTCACGTCCTTGGGTGAAATCGCCTTGGTGGTCATAGCCGTCTACTCACAGGTGATTACGTAAAACCGCCGCTCAAGGCCCCGACGGCCCTCGAGCGGCGGCGGATGCTCCGGACTCCCCCGACCGCCGGCCTCAGGCCTCCGCGTCGCCCGCCGTGCCGGACGCGGCGGTCGGCGCGCCGGACTCGGCCTCGGTCTTGAGCCGGGCCGCGATCGCCTCCGGCTTCGGCCGCCGCTTGCGCCGCGGCCGCCGGCGCCGACGATCGGTCTCGTCCGCGCCCGCCTCCTGGCCGCCGTCGGTGCTGTAGGTCTCCACCTCGGCGTCCTCCGCCAGTTCGCGGATCGGCATCTGCGCCCGCGCCTCCCGGATCACCTCCGAGAGCGCCCGGGTGATCAGCGACACCGCCCGGATGGCGTCGTCGTTGCCCGGGATCGGCACCGTGATCACGTCGGGGTCGGCGTTCGTGTCGACGATCGCCACCACCGGGATGCCGAGCTTGTTGGCCTCGGCCACGGCGATCCGCTCCTTCTTGGCGTCGACCACGAAGAGCGCCCCGGGCAGCCGGCCCATCCCCTTGATCCCCTCGAGGTTGCGGCTCAGCTTCTCCCGCTCCCGCTCGAAGAGGAGCTTCTCCTTCTTGGTGTAGTTCTCGAACTCACCCTCGGCCGACCCCTGCTCCAGCTCCCGCAGCCGCTTGATCTGGCGCTTGATGGTCTGGAAGTTGGTCAGCATGCCGCCGAGCCAGCGCTCGGTCACCCAGAAGGCGCCACACTCCCGCGCCTCCTGCTCGATGATCCCCTTGAGCTGCTTCTTGGTGCAGACGAAGAGGATCCCCTCGCCCCGGAGGGCGATCGACTTCAGGAGCTCCTGGGCCTTCTGGATCTGACGAAGGGTCTTCTGGAGATCGATGATGTAGATCCCCGAGCGCTCGGCGAAGATGAACCGGCGCATCTTGGGGTTCCAACGCCGGGTCTGGTGCCCGAAGTGAACGCCGGCTTCGAGCAGGTCCTGCAGTTGCGGCTGTGCCATGCGGTGTGTGACGTCCTGTCTCGCGTTGGGGTTATGACCTCCACCGCCTTCGCCTCCCGGCTCGATCCCTCGCCGAGGCTCGCCGGGGCGAGCCCGCTCGGGACACCCAAGCCGGAATCCAGCGGTGTGTGAAATGGGACGGCGACCGCCGCCGCCCCTGACGACGCCGCCGGCCCCGGGGCCGGCGACGCCGGAGTCCGGGATCGGGTTACCGCTTCGAGAACTGGAAGCGCTTCCGGGCGCCCGGACGGCCCGGCTTCTTCCGCTCGACCATCCGCGGGTCCCGGGTCAGCAGGCCCGCCGCCCGCAGCTTGGCGCGATGGGTCGAGTCCGCCTCCACCAGGGCCCGGGCGACCGCGAGCCGTAGCGCCCCGGCCTGCCCGGTGATCCCGCCGCCCCGCACGTGGGCCTTGACGTCGAACGCCCCCAGGGTGTCCACCGCCGTGAAGGCCTGCTGGATGTGCTGCACCAGCGAGGGCCGCGGGAAGTAGTCGCCCAGCGTCCGACCGTTAATGTCCCACTTCCCCGTGCCCGGGGTCAGGTAGACCCGGGCCACGCTCGTCTTCCGGCGACCGACCGCCTGCCAGCGGAATTCGGGCTTGCCAGTCATGCGTTCACCGTCTCCCGATTGATCACGTACGGCACCGGCTGCTGCGCGGCATGGGGATGGTCCGGGCCGGCGTACACCTTGAGCTTGCCCCGGAGCCGCTGCTTGGCCAGGGAGGTCTTCGGCAGCATCCCGAACACCGCCTTCTCGATGATCCGCTCCGGGTGCTTGGCGAGCAGGTCCCGCACCGGGATGAACCGCTCGTGCCCCATGTAGCCGGTATGCCGGAAGTGCCGCTTCTGCTCCAGCTTCCGTCCGGTAAGCCGGACCTTGGCCGCGTTCACCACGACCACGAAGTCGCCCCCGTCCATGTGGGGGGTGTAGGTCGGCTTGTGCTTCCCGCGGATGAGCTGCGCGACGACGCTGGCAAGACGGCCCAACGGCACGCCCGCGGCATCCACGAGATGCCACTGGTGCGTGAGCACGTCCGGCGTGGCGGTGAAGGTCTTCATCGTCTGCTCGGGGCCCCTCAATCCCTCGTTGGAACTATCGTCGTTGCCGATCGTGGGGGCGATCGGCCCTCGTGACCGACCACCCCCGGCGCCATCCGCCCCCCCGTCCGGCCTCGGCCACCCGACCTCGCCGGCCACCCGACCCTGCATCCGGCCTCGGAGAAGCGCCTTCCATACGGCACCGGTGTACGGCACCGGTACGACACCGGCCCACGGCATCCGAACACCTGAGGACACCGTAGCCGAAATCCGACATAGACTCTAAAACTAGCCCGGATCAATGGCTTAGGTCAAGCCCGGCTGGACCGCCTCTTCGAACTCGACCAACACCTGACCCTTCTCCACCGCCTCCCCCGGCTTCACCCGCACCGCCTTCACCACTCCCGGCCCCGCCGTCTTGAGCTCGTTCTCCATCTTCATGGCCTCCAGCACCACCACCCCGGCCCCGGCGGCGACCGACTGCCCCTCGGTTACCGCCACCCGAACCACCAGCCCGGGCATCGGGGCCCGGAGCGCGCCCGCCCCGCGCCGGCTCGGACCCCCTCCGGTGAGGTTCCTGATGTGTCGGGCCCGCTCGTCCAGCACCTCGACCTCCCGCCGCTCGCCGCCCAGGCCGATCGCCCAGCGGCCCCGGCCCGCCGGCTCGACCGGCAATTCCACCGATCGCTCGCCCAGCAGGAGATGGCGGAGCGGGGTGCCGGGGATCGGACCGAGATGCGCGACGTAGCTCCGCCCCTCCGCAGTCACGCGATCGCCGTCGACCTCCACCACCACCTCGCGCTCCCCCATCTGGACGAAGTACTTCATCGCGCCTCCAGCGTCGCCACGGTTTCCACGTGGGCGGTCTGCGGGAAGAGATCGAACGCGAGCAGCGACCCGACCCGATATGCCGGCAACAGCCGTCCCACGTCGCGGGCCAGGGTGGCCGGGTCGCACGAAATGTAGACCACCCGAGCGGGACGCAACCGGGCGATGGTTTCGGGCACCCGCGGGTCCATCCCCACCCGCGGCGGATTCGTCACCACCAGCTCCGGCCGTCCCAGCCCCGCAAGCATCTCTTCCACCCGGGCGGCGTGGAGTCGCACCGCCCCGAGCCCAGCAGTCCGGGCCCGGGCCAGCTCCACTGCCCGGGGATCGCTCTCCACGCTCTCGACCGAGGCCCCGGCGCGGGCGAGCCGCTCGGTCGTCTCGCCGATCCCGGCGTAGAGGTCCCACACGTGCCGCCCGCCCACCGGACCGAGCTGGTCCAACGCGTGCTCGCGGATGCGGTCGCCCAGCGCCGGATGGATCTGCTCGAAAACCGTGGCCGGGTACGCCCCCTCGGCACCTCCCCCCGCCACCACCCGGGCGGCCCCTCCCTCCGGTTGCCACCAGACGGCGGCCTCCACGCCGTCGGCCCCGAGCGCCTCGTGGAGGCGCGCGGCGCCGCGCCAGACGGCGCTCCCCCGCGCGACGACGTTCAGGTGCAGCCCGCCGCCCCGGTCGAGCCGCAACACCAACCGCTCGGCGTCGGGCGGCAGGAGGCGGCGCGATCGCTTCACTCCCCGCCAGAGGGCATTGAGCGCCGGTGCGGCGATGTGGCAGTACTCGAGCTCGAAGACCTCCGCGGCCCGCTCATAGCGGTGGAGTCCGATCACCCGCCCACGACCCGCCACGGCGAGGGTGAGCTTGGTCCGGTACTCCCAGGCCGCGTCGCTCGGCACGATCGCCGGGTCATCCACCTCCACCCGGGCGATGCGCCGGAACGCGTCACCCACGGTCCGGCGCTTGGCCTCCAGCTGCGCCGGGAGCGCGAGGTGTTGGAGTTGGCAGCCGCCGCACTCGTCCGCCAGGTAGTGGGGACACCGGGGCTCGATCCGATCGGGGCCGGGTGTGATCAGGCGGCTCACCCTCGCCCGGGCATAGGTCCGGAACAGCCGCACCTGGCCGGGCTCGACCACGTCGCCGGGCGCGGTGCGGGGGACGAAGACGGTGCGCCCGTCGGCGAGCCGGCCCACGCCGTCGCCGCCCGAAGCGATGCCAGTGATGGAAACGGGGGAGGCGGAGGGGTCGGTCACCTACCGAAGGCCTTCGAGCCGCGCCGCCCGGAGCCACCCTCCCCCATCGGCGGCGACCCGCTCGGCCGACGGCCCCTGCGCCGGACGCCGGGCCCGCCGGACCTCGTCCTCGGCCAGCGCCGCCGTGACGGCCAGGATCACGGCGTCGTCCGGGGCGGGCTCCGCGCCACCCAGGAGATCGGGTCGACGGTCGAGGAACTGCACGTCGATCTCGCCCCGCCGGAAGGCGTCGTCCGCCAGGAGCCGGCGGTGGAACGGCAGGTTCGTCGGGACCCCGAGGAGCACCAGCTCGTCGAGGGCCCGGCGCATGCGGCGGATGGCGTCGGCGCGATCCGCGCCCCAGACGATGAGCTTGCCGAGGAGCGAGTCGTAGTGGAGGGTGATGTCGTTCCCTACCTCGAAGCCGCCGTCCCACCGCACCCCGGGGCCGCCCGGCACCCGGAGGTACTCGATCCGCCCGGTGGCAGGGAGGAAATTGTTGGCCGGGTCCTCGCTGGTGATGCGGCACTCGATGGCCCAGCCGTGCGGCTCCCGCTCGCCGGGGGGCACCCGCATCGGCTCCCCCCGGGCGATCCGGAGCTGCTCACGCACCAGGTCCACCCCGTAGACGAGCTCGGTGACCGGATGCTCCACCTGGATCCGGGTGTTCATCTCGAGGAAGTAAAACGACCCGTCGGTGGCCAAGAGGAATTCGCAGGTGCCGGCACCCCGATATCCCACGGCCCCGGCGGCCGCCACCGCGGCGGCGCCGAGCCGGGCCCGGAGCTCCGGCGTCACCGCCACCGAGGGCGCCTCCTCGACCAGCTTCTGGTGGCGCCGCTGGACCGAGCACTCCCGCTCGCCCAGGTGCACGGCGCGCCACTCATCCGCCAGCACCTGGATCTCGATGTGGCGGGGACGCTCGATGAACTTCTCGAGATAGACGCTGGGATCGCCGAATGCCTTCCCCGCCTCCGACGCGGCGGTGGCGAGGGCCGACTCGAGCTGGTCGGCGGCCCGGACGATCCGCATCCCCTTTCCGCCCCCGCCGGCCGCCGCCTTGACCATGACCGGATAGCCGAGCTCCCGGGCCAGCGCCGCCGCGACGGCGGTCTCGGTAAGCGGCACCGTGGCACCGGGCACGATCGGGACGCCGGCCGCCTGCATCCGCCGGCGGGCCTCGGTCTTGTCCCCCATGGCGCGGATGGCCGCCGCCGGCGGACCGATCCAGACCAGGCCCGCCTCCCCCACCGCTTCGGCGAAGGCCGCCCGCTCGGCCAGGAAGCCGTAGCCGGGGTGCACCGCGTCGGCGCCGGCGGCGCGGGCGGCTTCGATCAGCCGGGGGATGTTGAGGTAACTCTCGGCGGGGACGGCGGGCCCGATGGCAATGGCGAGGTCGGCGGCGCGGACGTGAGGGCTCAGCCGGTCGGCCGCGGAATACACGGCCACCGCCTCCAATCCTTCCTCGTGGCAGGCGCGGATCACCCGCAGGGCGATCTCGCCGCGGTTGGCGACGAGGACCCGTCTTACAGGCCGCATGCGCCGAGGGGGCGATCTCCGAGCTGCGCGAGGAGGCCGCCGCAGAGGAGTGCGTTGCGCCGGGCGGCGGCGGCATAGACCCGGCGGACGTGCGCGGTCCAAACCGACGCGGAGCGCTGCTCGAACGCCAGGAACTCGGTGACGCTCAGGACGTCGTCGGTCGGCTCGCGGCGGGGTCCCGCCACCCGGACCAGCCGAACCGGGGTCCAGGTCGCGGCGGCCACGACCGACGAGTCGGCGAGCGGGGAGAGGCAGAGGGGCCGCCGGTCGGCGACCAGACTCAAGGCTTCCCGGGCCGGGAGCGACGGGTCGACCCCGAGCCGCTCGGCCAGGCTGCGGCGGTAGAGGCTATCGGTGGCGTAGAGCCGGGGCTCCACCGGCTGGACGTCCC
>DATLZT010000175.1:0-15110 GCA_035573835.1 Gemmatimonadales bacterium | reverse complement strand
GCTCGGGGTCTTCGCCGGACCGGCAGGCGGCGTGGGCGGCGCCGGCCGCCACCGCGGCGAGCCCGGCCACCAGGAGCGGCCGCATCGCGTCACCCCGTCTGCCGGGCCAGCAGCGCTTCGTGGAACTGGAGGTCGGCGGTGAGGACGGCGTCGCCCGCCTCGGCCCGGACCATGGTGAGCAGCCGGTCCTGGTCCACCGACTTCCGGAGCTTGAGCAGGTAGTAGATCTCGGAGGGTTTTCCCTCGTTGGTCACCACCTCGTCGAGCATCCAGCGCCGGGCGCCGCGCTCCAACACCCCTTCCAGCCGGTGCTGCGCGGCGGCGATGTCGTCGGTGGTGACCCAGAGCACCGCGTCGTACCGCGGTTTCTTCCTGCCGCCGTCGCCCACCAACTGGCGCAGGCGCTCGAAACGCTTGGCGAGGGCGTCGGCCCGCCGGGGCGTGAGGGCGAGGAGCAGGTCGCGGTCGGGGACCTTCGTCACCCCGTTCCGCTCGGCCAGGAGGCTCAGCGGCTCGGACCACTGCGCCGCCGGGCTGGGCTCGAGCACCGCCCGGCCGAAATCCGAGCGCCAGACGAGGAGCACCACGAAGTTGAAGATGACGGAGAGCAGCGCCGCGACGGTGAGCGCCTGCACCCCGGCGGCGAGCCCCACCCCGATGGCGAGGAAGATGAACACCGCGTCGCGGGCGTCCCGGAGCCGGTTGCGGAACCGCACTCCCGCCACGATGCCCGCGAGGCTGAAGGCGAGGGCCAGGCTGTTGCGGACGATGAAGACGATCCCGGCCACCACGATGGGGAGGATGATCAGGGCCTGCACGATCGCCTGGTCGTACCCCTTGGTCCGTCGGGCGGACATGTAGACCCAGGACACCGGCAGCATGAGGAACACCGTGCCGATCAGCACGGTGGCGATCACGACCGCCAGGCCGAGCCGGTCGGGCAGCTCGATCACCGGGGTGGCGAGCTGGTTGGGGAGCAGCCCGTCCTCCAGCATCCGCGTGCCGCCGGTCATCTCCTCGAGGTGCTCGCCGGAGAAGAGCAGCGTGAGCGGCGGGAAGAGGTGGAGCAGCAGGGCGGTGGCGGCGCCGAGCAGCAGGTAGTACCCGACCAGCCGGCGCAGCGGGGAATCGGACCCGATGGTGGCGACGTCGATCAGCTTCGACCAGACTTGCATGTTCCCGGACCTCGACCGCCGGGGGCGGCGGCGCATGTTTGGCTGAGGCACGGCCCGGACCGGATGGAGCGCCGGGCCGCCGGCGGACGCCGGAGGCTCCGAGGGGTTGTACCCCGGTGGGGTGTCGTTGGGCTGCGGCGGCCCTACGCCCGGCCCGCCGGCCGCCTTATCTTATCGAAGCTCCCGATCATGTCCGGACCCTCATGACCACCAGCGCCACGCCGGGACCCGTCGAGGCCGCCGAGCCTCGCCGCGGCCCGCGGCGGACCCTGCCCGGGCCCTCGCGGGTCCTCTCCTGGCTCTTTGCCGGCCGGCTCGTCGTGGGCTCCGGGCTGGTGCTCGGCGCGGTGCTCGAGTCGAGCACCGGGCCGGCGATCCCGGTGCCGGTGGCGGTGGCGGTCTTCCTGGTGACGGTGCCGCTCACGGCCTACGGCTACTGGGCGGTGCAGCCGCGGCGCCGGTCCCCGGGCGAGGGGTTCTACGTCATCCAGGCGCTGGTGGACCTGGGCCTGATCACGGCGCTGGTCCACTTCACCGGCGGCTCGACCAGCGCCTTCACCGCGCTCTACGTCCTCGTCATCGCCGCCTACACGCTGCTGGTGGCGTTCGGCACCGGGATGCTGGTGACGGTGCTCGCCTCGATGCTGTTCTTCGGCGAGGCGTTCTGGAGCCAGCCGGTGCGGGCCGACCTGGTCTTCTGGGGCCAGGTGGGGGTCTTCATCGCGGTCTTCGCGGTGATCGGGCAGCTCGCCGCGCGGCTCCGGCAGGCGGGGGTGGAGCAGGCGTCGCTCCAGACCGAGCTGCAGCTGGTGCGGCTCGAGGCGGACGACATCCTCCGCAACATCAGCTCGGGGGTGCTCACCATCGACGGGTTGGGTCGGCTCGCCTTCATCAACCCGATGGCGGAGCGGCTGCTCCAGCTGGACGGGCGGGCGCTCACCGCCCAGCCGGTGCTCGACCGGCTCAAGGTCCGCTCCCCCGAGCTCTGGGCGGCGGTGGTGGCGGCGATCCGGCACGGCCGCAAGGTGAGCCGGGGCGAGGGGAACGTGCACCTGGACGACGGGCGGGTCTTCCCGATCGGCCTGAGCACCACCACGTTCGAGCGGGACACGGAGCAGCACCCGTCGGTGACGGCGATCTTCACCGACATCTCCGACAGCAAGCGGCTCCAGGAGCTCCATCTCCGGGCGGAGCGGCTGGAGGCGGTGGCGGCGCTGAGCGCCTCGCTGGCGCACGAGATCCGCAACCCGCTGGCGTCGATCCGGAGTTCGGTGGAGCAGCTCTCCCGTTCCGCCCGGGCCGACGACGACGAGCGGTTCCTGGCCCAGCTCATCGTGCGGGAGAGCGACCGGCTGAGCCGGATCCTGAGCGAGTTCCTCGACTTCTCCCGGGTGCGGGCCACCCGCTATGCGCCGGTGGACCTCCGGGCGGTGGCGGAGGCGGCGGCGGCGCTGGTCCGGGAGCATCCGGCGGCGGGGCCGGGGACCGAGATCCGGGTGCTGGGCGAGCGGACCATCGTGGAGGGGGACGAGGACCTGCTCCACCGGGTGGTGGTCAATCTCGTGCTGAACGCCGTCCAGGCGGCGGAGGGGCGGGTCACCGTCACGGTCACCGTCGGGCCGGCGCCGGCGGCGGCGCTGCCGCAGGGGAGCGGCATCGAGAGCCCGGTGCGGCTCGAGGTGCGGGACGACGGGCCCGGGATCCCGGAGGAGCTCCGCGACCGGCTCTTCGAGCCGTTCGTCACCGGGCGGGCCGGCGGCACCGGCCTGGGGCTCTCCATCGTGCAGCGCGCGGTGGCCGCCCATCGCGGGCTGGTGCTGGTCGACACGGTCCGCCACCAGGGCACCACCTTCACCATTTTCCTGCCGGCCAAGTGGTCGGCCGAGGAAGCGGCATGAACCAGAAGCCATCGGTCCTGGTCATCGACGACGAATCGGGCATCCTCGACACCCTCCGGATCCTGCTCAAGAAGGAGGGGTTCGAGGTCACCACCGCGCAGGGCGGGAAGGCGGGGCTGGAGCAGATCCGCACCGGCACCCACGACATCGTCCTCACCGACGTCCGGATGCCGCAGGTCACGGGGATCGACATCCTCGAGGCCGCGCGGGAGCAGGACCCGATGACGCCCGTCATCCTGATGACGGCGCAGGCCTCGCTCCAGACCGCGATCCAGGCGGTGAACGCCGGGGCGTTCTACTACCTGCAGAAGCCGTTCTCCAACGACGAGCTGATCACCATCCTCCGCCGCGCCTGCGACTACCGGGCGGTGCGGGTGGAGAACAAGCAGCTCAAGCAGGAGATCCGGCGCCGGGACCGGAGTGGGGTCACGCGGCCGATCGGGAAGGCGAAGAAGTTCCTCGAGGTGCTGAAGCTGGCCGAGCAGGTGGCGCCCACCGACTCGACGGTGCTGATCCAGGGGGAGAGCGGCACCGGCAAGGAGGTCATCGCCCGCTACATCCACAACCTCTCCAACCGGAGCGACGGGCCCTTCCTCTCGATCAACTGCGGCGCGCTGCCGGAGAACCTGCTGGAGAGCGAGCTCTTCGGCCACGTGAAGGGCTCCTTCACCGGGGCGGTGCGGGACAAGCAGGGGCTCTTCGCCGCGGCCCGGGGCGGGAGCTTCTTCCTCGACGAGGTGGGCGAGATGCCGCCCTCGCTCCAGATCAAGCTGCTCCGGGTGCTGCAGGAGCGGGAGGCGATCCCGGTGGGCGCGGTGGAGCCGATCCCGGTGGACGTGCGGATCATCGCCGCCACCAACCGGGACCTCGAGGAGGAGATCCGGCGCAACAACTTCCGCTCGGACCTCTTCTACCGGCTCAACGTGATCGCCATCCACCTCCCGCCGCTCCGGGAGCGGCGGGAGGACATCATCCTGCTCATCGAGGCGTTCCTCCAGCGGCTCGCCACCGAGCGCGGCATCCCGCCCAAGGCGCTCTCGGCGGAGGCGTTGGACGCGGTGATGGTCTACGACTGGCCGGGGAACGTGCGGGAGCTGGAGAACGCGCTGGAGCACGCGGTGGTGCTCTCCCGGGGGGACCTGATCGAGCCCCAGCACCTGCCGGAGCGGATCACCAAGCGGCGGAAGGAGCCGCTGGTGGCCGACCGGACCCTGGAGAATCCGACCCTGGACGTGATCGAGCGGGCCTACATCATGTGGGTGCTCCAGGCCGAGGGGGGCAACAAGACCCGGGCGGCGGAGGTGCTGGGGATCGACCCGTCGACCCTCTATCGGAAGCTGAGCCGGTACGAGGAGCAGGCGGAGGCGGCGCGGTCCTGAGGGCCGGGTCGGTCGGCGCGAGGCGGCCCGTGCGGAAGCGCGGGCCGTTCGTTTTCCCCGACGCGGCCACCCCACCTACCGTCATTGCGAGGAGGGCGCGGAGCGCCCGACGAAGCAATCCCGCCGCCCCAGGTGCCGTCATTGCGAGGAGCCGGCGGAGCCGGCGACGAAGCAATCCCGCCGCCTGGTGCCACCGGATTGCTTCGGCCCCTCCGGGCTACGCCCTCCGGAGCCTCGCAATGACGAGAGCCTGGGGCCACCGGATTGCTTCGGCCCCGCCGGGCGCGGCCGCGCGGTTGGGAGCCGCCGTGCGTGCGTCGGTTCCCGGTGCGAGGTGTGATCGGCGCTACGTTGGTTGCGCCACCGTCGCGCGGGTGCCGGGAGCCCTTCTTGCAAAATCCCGGGTGGCTCTGGCGCCGGGGGGAGTGCAGGGGGCCGCATCCCACGTGCTAAGCGGTTGGCCGCAAACACGTTAAGTGGCCATGCCGCCCCCTGGCATATGTGTTGCCCTCCTGCGGGGCGGAAGTCAATCGGGCGTACCAGCGCCGCTCCAGTCAACACCACCGGAGGCACCAAATGACGAACCGCAAGGGCTTCACCCTGATCGAGCTGCTGATCGTGGTCGTGATCATCGGCATCCTGGCCGCGATCGCGATCCCGAAGTTCGCGAACACCAAGGACAAGGCGAAGATCGCCAGCATGAAGTCCGACCTCCGGAACCTCGTCTCGGCGCAGGAGGGTCACTTCGCCGACTTCGCGACCTACGCCGCCGGCCACAACCCGGCTGCGGGGTGCACCCCGTCCGCGGCGTCGATCTGCTTCGCGCCCACGACCGGCAACACCCTGACGATCGGTGCGGCCACCGCCGGCGGGTTCAACGCCACGATCACCAACGCGAGCCTGAGCGCCACGATTACCTGCGGTGTCTTCGTCGGCACCGCGGCGGCGCCGAACGCGGCGGTCACCCAGGAAGGCGCGCCGGCCTGCTGGTGAGCCGGATGCCGGGAGCCGGGCCGCGACGGCCCGGCCCCGGCTCGCGCGGGAAGGAACGGGGCGGGGCTCTCCGAGTCGCCGCCCCTTTCTCCGGGCGGCCGATCGCCCCGAGCCGGAACGAACTCCCGACGCCACCCCTGATCGACGGGACGAACGGTATGCGACGCCACAACCGGGGCTTCACGCTCATCGAATTGCTGATCGTGGTGGTCATCATCGGCCTGCTCGCCACGATCGCCATCCCGAGCTTCGCCAACTCCAAGGAGCGGGCGTACGTAAGCCGCATGAAGGAGGACCTGCGCCGCCTCGCCACGGCCCAGGAGGCGTACATTGCGGATAACGCCGCCTACTACAACGGAGCGGTGCCGAACCCGGCCTTGATGTTCGACCCCAGCCCCGGTGTGACCATCACCATCGTCAATGTGTCTCCGGGTGGGTGGGGTGCCACCGCCGCTTTGCCCGGCGTCACCAGCCAGACCTGCGCGATCTTCCAGGGGACCGGCGGGCCGATTGGTCCGGCCACGGCGGAAGGGGTGGTCGCCTGTAACTGACCCTCGCGGTTCCTCCGAGGGCGGCCCCAGGGCCGCCCTTCGTCATTCGGGGCGCGTCCCCCGAGTCGTGCAATTTCCCGTCCCGTTCCCCGAGCCGATTCCCGCCTCGTTTGCCTAACAGCTTGTCGTCAAACGCCTTGCAGCTGTGGTCAGAGGTGGCACATCGGTTGCTCCCTTCTGCGGGCGGCCGATCGCCTCCCCCGCAACCCAAGGACCCATGGGCACACAGACCGTACCGCTGGTCCTCCGCGCGCTGGGGCGTCCGTTCAGCCGCGAAAGCCGGGCGGAGGCGGGCCAGCGGCGATCGCTCGGCGCCGAGCTGCTCTTCAACCTGGGCTTCCTCACCGCCGCGGCGATCCTGCTGGTCGGGACCACGACCCTGTTCCTGGCCCGGCTCGACGGCGACGGCGTGGCCTGGGGGCTCCTGGCCCTGTGGCTGCTCGACACCCTGGTCTTCCTGGTGTTCGGGGCCTACGTGATCCGCCGTCTGGTGCTCCGGCCGCTGGACGAGCTGGCGGCCGGCGCCGACGCGGTGGCCGCGGGGGACCTCACCCGGCCGCGGCCGGTGTTCGACGTGCGGGAGTTCGTCCACCTGCAGAGCCGCTTCGAGGCCATGGCGGAGCAGCTCCTCGACGCGCAGTCGCAGGTGGTGCGGGCCGAGAAGCTGGCCGGCATCGGCCGCCTCTCGGCCGGCGTCGCCCACGAGATCCGGAACCCGCTGGGCGCGCTCGCCAACTACGTCGAGGTGCTCCGCCACCGCGAGGTCGAGCCCGAGGTCGTGGGGGCGATGTCGCACGAGATCCAGCGGATCGACCGGATCGTCCAGGGCCTGCTCGACTACGCCCGGCCGGCGGCCAAGCGGGGCCCGGCCGACCTGAACCAGGTGGTCCGGGAGACAGTGGAGCTGCTCGCCCGGCAGGGGGCGCTCCCCGCCGAGCGGGTGCGCCTCGAGCTCGATCCGGCGCTGCCGCTCGTGAACGGCGATCCGCACGCGCTGCAACAGGTGTTGGTGAACCTGCTGCTCAACGCCTGCGACGCCGCGCCGGGCCGCCCGGTGCACCTGGGGACGGTGGCGCGCCAGCTCAAGCCGCGGTTCGAGGCGGATCGGGAGCCGCGCCGGGACGACGCGGCGCCGGCGCCGCCGGCCGGGCGCCGGAGCTCGCGCCGCCCCTGGCGAGCCGATCTCGAGCGGGGGGCCTGGGGCGCGCTGCTCTACGTGGCCGACGAGGGGCCGGGCGTGCCGGAGGCGGATCGGGAGCGGATCTTCGATCCGTTCTACACCACCAAGGAGCCGGGCAAGGGGACCGGATTGGGGCTGGCCATCGTTGCCCGCACGGTGCACGACGCGGGCGGGATCGTCTGGGTGGACCGCGCCCGCGAGGGTGGCGCGGTGTTCAAGGTGTTCCTCCCCCAAGCCAAGGGGTCACATGCGCCTGCTGATCGTTGACGACGACCCGGGACTGCGGCAGTCGCTCGGTCTGTTGCTGCGGGAGGCCGGGCACGACGTCGCCGCCGAGGCGAGCCCCGAGGCGGCGCTCAAGCGCGCGCTGGGCGAGCCGTTCGACGTCGTGCTCTGCGACGTGCGGATGCCCGAGATGGACGGCCTCACCTTCCTGCGGCGCTACCGGGCGGCGCAGGGGCAGGGCATCGTCATCGTGATGAGCGCCTACGGGAGCGAGGACGACGCGATCGCGGCGATGCGGGAGGGGGCGTACGACTACATCCCCAAGCCGTTCCGCCCCGACGAGGTGCTCCTCACCTTGCGGAAGGTGGAGGAGCGGGAAGGGTTGCGCCGCGAGGTCCAGCGGCTCCGGGCGAGCCTGGGCGGGGAGGCGATGCGCAACCTGGTCGTGGCCGAGAGCAAGGCCATGCGGGACGCGCTGGAGCTGGCGAGCAAGGTGGCGGCCCACGACACGACGGTGCTCATCACCGGCGAGAGCGGGACCGGCAAGGAGGTGCTGGCCCGCGCCATCCACCGGATGAGCCCGCGGAGCGAGCGGAGCTTCGTGGCCATCAACTGCGCCGCCATCCCGGAACAGCTCCTCGAGAGCGAGTTGTTCGGCTACCTCAAGGGCGCCTTCACCGGGGCGCTCACCGACCGGCCGGGGCTCTTCGAGGAGGCGAGCGGCGGCACCCTCTTCCTCGACGAGATCGGCGACCTCTCCCCGGGGCTGCAGGCCAAGCTGCTGCGGGTGCTGGAGGACGGCGAGATTCGGCGGCTGGGCGAGCGGCAGAGCCGGCACGTGGACGTGCGGATCCTCGCCGCCACGGCCAAGCCGCTGGAGCAGGCGGTGACCGACGGGAGCTTCCGCGAGGACCTGTACTACCGGCTCAACGTGGTCCGGCTCCACCTCCCGCCGCTGCGGGAGCGGCCGGAGGACATCCCGGCGTTCGTCACCCACTTCGCCCAGCGGGTGGCCCAGCGGCTGGGTCGGCCGGTGAGCATCACGCCCAAGGCGCTGGCGCTCCTCGCGTCGTATCACTGGCCCGGGAACGTCCGCGAGCTCCAGAATGCGGTGGAGCGGGCGGCGGTGCTGAGCGCCGACGGGCGGCTCGACTTCACCGATCTCCAGCCGATCACGCTCAACGGGCACGGCGCGAATGGCGGCTCCCCGGCGGCGGGAAGCGCCGGGTTCGCGCTCAAGCCGCAGGTGGAGGCGGTGGAGCGGGAGGCGATCGTGCGGGCGCTCGCGGCGAGCGGCGGGAACCGGCGGGAGGCCGCGGCGCTCCTGGGGGTGAGCCTCCGGACGTTGTTCTACAAGCTGCGGCGCTATCGGTTGGAGTGACCCCGTGCCGCCGGCTCCTCGCAATGACCGTCGCGGTTGCCCTGCCGGCGTCATTGCGAGGCCCCGGAGGGCCTAGCCCGGAGGGGCCGAAGCAATCCGGTGGCTTCGGGCGGCGGGATTGCGCCGGGCGCTTCGCGCCCTCGCAATGACACGGGGGGGCGCCGGGGTCGCTTCGCCGCCCTCGGCGGCTCGGGATGACCAACCCGACGCTCCGCCATCCCTGCATCCCACTGCACCCCACTGCACCCGACTGCAACCGCCTGCGCGGCATCGGCTCGGGTCGATCGGCCAAGTCGTTGCGCCACAACGCCTCCGGTCAGGGCATGGAACCTGCCGGTGGTGGCGCCGGTGCCCGGGTCAGGGGATTGCCTCGCGGGCGTCGCCCGCTCGCACCGACGGCCCGACCACCCATTCACCCGGAACGCCCATGCGCAAGAACGGTTTCTCGCTCGTCGAAACGATGATGGTGCTCGCCGTCGCGGGCACGATCGTGCTGGTCGGCTGGCCGCGGCTCTCGAGCGCGCTGGCGCGAACCGATCTCCGGGGTGCCCGGGGGGCGCTGATCTCGCTCTACAACCGGGCCCGGAGCGCCGCGCTCGAGGGGAGCCGGGTGGCCACGCTCAACCTCTCGGGGTCGCGGGTCTGGATCACGGCGACCCCCCGGCTGAACGGAGGCGCCGGCGTCGACACCGTGGGCCCGGTGGAGGACTTCGGCGCCCGGTTCGGCGTCACGGTGAGCGCCACCCCGGTGAGCGCCATCCCCATCGACCCCCGGGGGCTCGGATCGATCGGGGCCACGCTCTACGTCAGCAAGAACGGGCTCACCGATTCGGTGCTGGTGAGCGGCTACGGGAGGATCACGCGATGACTCGCCGGGCGGAGTCGGGCTTCACCCTCGTCGAGGTGCTGGTGGCCGTGGTGGTGCTCGCCATCGGCATCCTCGGGTTGGTCGGCACGTCGGCTGTGGTCACCCGGATGGTGGGGCAGGGGAAGCGCACCACCAACGCCGCCCAGGTGGCCGGGCGGCGGGTCGAGGCGCTCCGGCAACTCGCCAAGACCACGACCCCGCCCTGCACCGCGCTCGCGAGCGGCTCCGCCACGCTCGGCGGCGGGGTCTCGGAGCAGTGGGTCGTGAGCGGCAGCGGTCGCTCCCGCACCGTGCGGGCCATCGTCAGGTATCCGGGGGGCCGGGGCCGCACCCTGACCGACACGGTGACCACCATCATCTTCTGCGGCTGAGGCGGGCTGGTCATGAGTCCACGGGTTGCTCCGGCTCCGCGCGGGTCGCGGGGCGTGCCGGTCGGGCGAGGCCCCCGGTCCGGCTTCACGCTCGTTGAGCTGCTCATCACGCTGGTGCTGCTGCTCCTCGTGGGCGGGATCACCTACCAGGTCATCATCACGCAGCAGCGGGTCTCCCGGCGGCAGGCGGAGCAGGTCGCGCTGCAGGCCAACATCCGCACCGGGGCGCTGGTCCTGCCCAACGAGCTGCGGGAACTGGGCCATGGGGCGAGCGGCACCGACCTCCTGGCGATGCACGCCGACTCGATCACCTATCGCGCGATGCGGGCCGTGGCCCTCGCCTGTCGGGCTTGGCAGGATTCGGTGTGGATCCGGGGCGACCGCTACTTCGGCTATCGCCAACCCGTGGCCGGACGCGACAGCGTCTTCTTGTTCGTCGACGGGAACCCCGCCACCAGCACCGACGATCGGTGGGTCGCGCTGGGCCTCCAGGGGGTCGCCCCGGCCGGCGGCACTTGTGCCCCGGGGGTCCCCGCCCGGCGCCTCCGCTTCACCACGCCGCTCTCCGCCGCGGACCTCGCCGGCGTGGTGGTGGAGGCGCCCCTGCGCACCTACGAGATCATGCAGGTCAAGGAGTACGTGTCCAACGGCCAGAACTGGCTGGGCGCCCGGTCGATCAGCGCCGGCGAGACGGTCCAGCCGGTCCTGGGGCCCCTGGCGGCCGACGGCCTCACCCTCACGTACCGCGACTCGACCGGAGCCGTGACGACCGTGCGGGGCCGAGTCCGCACCATCCAGGTGACGATTCGCGGCGTGACCGACGAAGCGGTGCGGAACGGGGCCGGTCAGGGCGCACTCGCTTTCCTCGCGGACAGCCTGGTGACGACCGTGGCGCTGCGTAACACGCCAGGGCTCTGACGGGAGCCAATTCCGGAGGCCATCACATGCGGACGACTTCCCCCGGCAACGAGCGCGGCATCGCGTTGGCCATCGCGGTGTTCGCGTTGGTGGTGATCGGCGCGCTGGTGACCGGCGCGTTCTACGCCGGCCGGCTGGAGCAGCGCGCCGGCGACCACGCGTTGTACCAGGCGCAGGCCCTGGGTGCCGCCGAGGCCGGTACGGACCAGGTGCTCGGCAACTGGAACATCGGCTGGAACGCCACGGCGCCAGGGGACAGCGTGCTCATCGGCACCACGAGCCTCGGCGGCGGGAGCGCCTATTCCGCCCTGATCCGCCGGCTCAACTCCAGCCTCTTTCTCATCCAGGCCACCGGGGAGTACCGGGGGCCCGGCGGTTCCATCCTGTCCCGCCGGATGGTCGCGTCGCTGTCGCGCATCATCACCCCCGACATCGAGATCGAGGCGGCGCTCACGGTCCGGGGGTCGCTCCGCATCGGCGGCTCGGCCCATATCGACGGCAACGACCACGGAAACGGTTGGCCGGGATGCCCGGCCAACCAGAACATGGCCGGGATCCGGTCCGATCAGCCGCAGTCGTCGATCCAGACCAACGGCTCCAACTGCAACAATCTGAACTGCGTCTACGGGACGCCACGGTTCGTGCAGGATACGACGATCAACGCCAACACCTTCACCCAGTTCGGCTCGACGGACTTCTGGCAGCTCGCCTCCGCGGCCGACAAGGTCATCAGCGGCACGGTGAACGGTTTGGCGCCGGTGGTGAGCTCGGGTACCTGCGACCGCTCGGTGGCCACCAACTGGGGCGAGCCCAACTGGCCGGTCACCACGACGGCCCCGTGCAGCAATTACTTCCCGATCATCTACGCCCCGGGAAACGTGCGGATCAACGGCGGTCGCGGTCAGGGCATCCTGCTGGTGGCCGGGGATCTCGACCTGTCCGGCGGTGTCGAGTTCTACGGTCCGGTCATCGTGCTCGGCAACGTGACCAGCACCGGCACCGGTGGCCACGTCTACGGAGGCTTGATGGCGTCGAACGCGGACCTCAATCCCAGCACGATCCTGGGGAATTCCGTGGTCAACTTCTCGTCCTGCGCCGTCTACCGGGCGCTCCAGGGCGTCTCGACGGTGGAACCGCTGCGGGAGCGGAGCTGGGCACAGCTCTACTGAGCGCCCGCTGCCGGAAGTTGCAGCCCGGTCGCATGGCGGGGCCCGGAGCTCGACGGCGCCCCGCCACGCGGCTTTCACGGGCGAGTGCCGGAAATTGGCGAGCGGAATGCATATCCCGGCAGGACGGGCTGCATCCCGGCTCGGTGACGCAGCTCTCGGCAAGCGGACAAGTCATTGCGTGGTCGATGGTTGCACCGCCGGTGCAGGGGGTGGCACACCCGTTGCACCCCCGGTCCTCCGCCGGACCCGGTTCCCTTGGGCCCCGAGGCCCCCGTCCCGGCGACGCTTTCCGCCACCAACGTGACAGTTGCCGCCTCCCCCGCCCGGCCCGACCCGGCGGGATCGTGCGAGAATCCGATCGCGGTCGTGAGTTCCCTGAAGGAGCACGTATGGCCCTGGCGCTGTTCGGTCGGAAGAAGACCACCGTCGGCTTGGACATCGGCAGCGGACTGATCAAGCTGGTCGCGATCAGCCACGGCTCCGGGGAGCCGGTGCTCTCCAAGGTCGCCTTCACCGAGGTGGTGGACGACGCCATCGTCGAGGGCGAGATCATGGACCCCGGCATCGTCGCCGACGCCATCAAGGGCCTGCTCGCCTCGGCCGGCCTCAAGCCGAAACATGTCGTGATCGCCGTGGGCGGGCGCGACGTGATCATCAAGAAGATCTCCATGGACCGGATGACCGAGGCCGAGGCGCGCGAGGTGATCCGCTGGGAGGCGGAGCAGCACGTCCCCTTCGACATGGAGAACGTGGAGCTCGACTTCCAGATCCTGGACCCCGACGGCGAGGGGCTCCAGATGACGGTGCTCCTGGTGGCCGCCAAGCGCGAGCTGGTCGAGACCAAGCTCGCGCTCCTGGGCGAGGTGGGCCTCCAGCCCAGCATCATCGACGTCGACGCCTTCGCGCTGCACAACGCCTTCGAGCGCAGCTACCCCGACGCGATGCGCGGGCTGGTGGGCCTGGTGAACATCGGCCACGAGATGACCAACGTGAACATCCTCGAGGACGGGATCCCGGTGCTCACCCGGGATCTCCCGGTCGGCACCCGCCGCTTCCGGGAGGACCTGCAACGGGAGCGGGGGCTCTCGGCCGACGACGCCGACCGGCTCCTCCAGGGCTTCGAGCGGAGCGAGGTGCTGGAGCCGTTCCTGGAGTCGCGGGGCGAGGAGATCGCGGTCGGGGTGGAGCGCGCCGCGGCGTTCCTCCAGTCCAGCAGCCGCTCGGCCGGTGGGATCAGCCGGCTCTTCACCACCGGCGGCGGCGCCCGCATCCCGGGGCTCACCCGGGTGCTGGCCGACCGGCTCCGGATCCCGGTGGAGCTGGCCGACCCGGTCAAGGGGCTCCAGGTGGCGGACGGCGTCTTCGACGGGATGAACGTCGACGAGGTGGCGCCGCTCCTGATGCTGCCCATCGGCCTGGCGCTCCGGCAGGCGGCGTGACGACCCCGACTCCCAGGGTGCATCTCCCATGATGATCGAGATCAACCTCCGACCCGGCCAGAAGCGCAAGCGCGCCGGCGCGAGCCTCAAGACCCGGCTCGAGACCCGGGCGCGGGAGCTCGCCGGCCAGGTCAAGGACCCGCTGCTCCTGGTGGCCGTGGCGGCGTGGGTGGTGGTCGTCGCCTTCATCGGCTGGACCTACGTCGCCACCGCGCGGCAGCTCCACGCGCTGGAGCCGCGCTTCGAGCAGGCGAAGGACGAGCACAGGCGCTTCGCCACCCTGATGCGGCAGAAGCGCAAGGCCGAGCAGGTGCGGGACTCGCTCCTGGCCCAGATCAACACCATCCGCGGCGTCGACGGCGACCGCTACGTCTGGCCCCACATCCTGGACGAGGTGGCCAAGGCGCTGCCGCCCTACACCTGGCTGGTGGACCTGAGCGTGCTCAAGACCAGCGCCCCGGCCGACTCCGCCGACACCGCCGCCGCCCCGGTCCAGTTCCAGCTCTCCGGGCGGACCGTCGACATCCAGGCCTACACCCGCTTCCTCCGGCAGCTCGAGGCCTCGCCCTGGCTCGCCGACGTGACGCCGGTGACGGCCCAGACCGTGGTGGAGCAGGAGCGGGCGGTCACCGCGTTCACCATCCGCGCCAGCTTCTCCCCGGCCGACTCGGCGTACATCCGGACCGTGCCGGTCAGCCAATCGGTGAGGTAGCCATGGCCCTCTCGACCAACCAGCAGAGCTCGCTCCTCGCCATCCTCGTGGCGGGACTCCTGGGCTATACCGCCTACACCGGCACCGGGGTCTCGCTCGTGGGGATCGAGGGGGTGCAGCCCCGCCAGGCCAGGGCGAAGGCCATCGAGGACAGCGTGACCCTGCTCGAGGCGCAGGTGGACACCGCCAAGCAGGCCCTCGCCTCCGGGACGGTCGAGGACCTGCGCCGCCGGCTCGACGGATACCGCCAGAGCCTGGAGCTCCTCCGCCGGCTGGTTCCGGACCGGAACGAGGTGCCGAACCTCCTGGACGACATCTCCACCCGGGCCAAGATCCGGGGCGTCAACCTGGCCAAGGTGGCGCCGCTCCCCCCCGAGCCGGGACCCGCGCCGTTCGACACCCACCGCTACGAGGTGTCGGTGCTGGGGCACTACGACCAGATCGGCGAGTTCCTGGCCGACGTGGCCAGCCTGCCGCGGATCATCGTGCCGGTCGACCTCCAGATGGTGGCGGCGAATCCCACGGCGGCCAAGGCGCTGGGCGACAGCACCGGCGCGCTGCTCGAGGCCAAGTTCCTGATCCGCACCTACGTCAAGACGACCAACCCGGAGGGTGAGGGCAGTGGGACCTAAATCGCTCGGGTGCTGCCTGCTGCTGGCGATCGCGCTGGCTGGGTGCGGCGGGGGCGGCGAGGCGGCCGCCGACGAGGACGCCGCGGTCGACCTCGCCGCACTCCGCGCCCGGCGCGACAGCGTGCGCCAGGCGAGGGCCGCGGCCGACTCCGCCGCCCGCGTCCGCTGGACGGCGTGCACCGACTCCGTGACGGCCGAGATGAGGAAGACCCCGGCGGG